>NZ_JAUNHL010000038.1 GCF_030523955.1 Neisseria sp. | reverse complement strand
AGCCGGTATTTGATGACGGTTTGGCTGCCCAAGAAAAATGCACAAGCGCTCAAAGTAGGAATGCTCGACGTACTGCGTGATATGCCATTGCGCTCGATTACGCCGGACAGGGGTAAGGAGTTTGCCTTGCATGCGCAGCTGAGTGACGAATTGCAGGTACCGTTTTATTTTCCGGAGCCTGGCCAGCCGTGGCAGCGGGGCAGCAATGAAAACACCAACGGTTTGCTGCGTCAGTATTTTCCCAAGCGTCAGGACTTGGGCCAATACAGCGCAGCGCAGATTCAAGCGGTTACCGACAAAATCAACCTTCGCCCCAGAAAATGTTTGGGGTGGAAATGTGCTTATGAGGTGCTGTTTCGAAAAACGTTGCGCTTGGTTTGACAATTCAAGAGCAAAAATACCGCCGTTGCGTTAATTGTCGACAGACCCTAGCTTTGGTAATCCTCTACCGAACCCGAATTCTGATACAGCGTAAACAACGGTACCTCTTTTTCGCGGATACGTTCTCCTCCCGGCAAATCGGTAAACTCCAAAATCGCCGCCGCCTCCACAATCTCGCCGCCAAGTTTGCGCAACAACTCCACCCCCGCCAACATGGTTCCGCCGGTAGCCACCAAATCGTCCACCAGCAGCACGCGCGCACCCTTTTGCACCGCATCGGTATGGATTTCCACCGTCGCTTCGCCGTATTCCAGCGCATAGCTTTGCGACAGCGTTTCAAACGGTAGCTTACCCTTTTTACGAATGGGCACAAAACCCACATTCAGTTGATAAGCCAATGCCGCACCAATAATAAAACCGCGTGCATCCAAGCCGGCAACCACATCGATTTTCTGGTTCATATAACGGTAGACCAAAAGGTCCACCAGCAGGCGGAAATACTGCGGACTTTGCAGAATCGGCGTAATATCATGAAACAAAATACCTTCTTTCGGCCAATGGGGTACTTTGCGAATTTTCGCCGCTAAATTATCCACGCCCATTACATCCGGGTGGGTAAGCATCATAAATTAATCCTCGCAATTATCAGATTTTCGCGTATTGTAACAAAATTCGCTCTCCTCGCGGCAAGCCGTATGCCTGTCTGAAAAGCAATTATCTACCGCAGCAAAACACCGCCTCTCCTGCTTTCCATTGTCGCCCCCCTCTACCATACGATATAATTCAAACACATTTCCAACCGGCGCGATTATCATGAGAACAACCAAAACAGGCAGCATTTTTATTATTTCCGCCGCTTCCGGCACCGGCAAAACCACGCTGGTTTCCCGAGTGATTGCCAACCACCCCGAAATCCGGGTTTCCATCTCCCATACCACCCGAGCTCCACGCGGCGGCGAAATCGCCGGCCAACATTATCATTTCATCGACCCCAACAAGTTCGAACAATTAATTGATGAAGGCGCTTTTCTAGAGTATGCCATGGTATACGGCAACTATTACGGCACCAGTATCGAAGGCGTAAAAATGCTGCAGGAAAACGGCTTCGACGTCATTCTGGAAATCGATGTACAAGGTGCCGAGCAAGTTCGCCGCTGCCTACCCGAAGCAGTGAGCATCTTCATTCTGCCTCCCTCTTTTCAAATTCTGGCCGAACGTCTGCGCAGTCGCGGCACCGACGAACCTGAAATTATCGAAAAACGCCTTAATAAAGCCCGTAGCGAAATCGAACAATCCCTACTGTTTGATTATGTAGTGATAAACGATGATCTCGTACAGGCCGAAATGGATTTGGTACACATTATCAAGTCCCATAGTCTAACTCAATCGAAGCAACAACGCTTTATCGAAAACCTGTTGGAAAATTCTTAAAAAACAGCGACAATAACGCTATTTCCATTTTCATAATTTAATTTAGAAAGAACCCTTATGGCCCGTATTACCGTAGAAGACTGTATCAGCAAAATTTCCAACCACTTTGATCTTACCCTGACCGCAGCCCGCCGTGCCCGCCAACTGGAAAACGGCACCGCACCTCTGGTAGACGACACCCGCAACAACAAGCCTACCGTAACCGCACTGCGCGAAATCGCAGCAGGCCAAATTACCACCGAAATCCTGAAGCGCAATAAGTAAGTATTCCACCAGCATGAGGCCGTATCCTATGCCTACGCTCCAGCCGACCGCTCCTTATGACCCTTTAACCGCAGAAGCACGCAGCCTATTGTTCCGCACCGCGTCTTACTTAGGTGAAGACGAACTTGTCCAGCTGGAGAAAGCTTGCGCCTATGCTTTTCACGCACACGACGGCCAAACCCGCAAGAGTGGCGAACCCTACATCACTCATCCGATTGCGGTAACCACCGAGCTGGCCAAATGGCATATGGATATCCAAACGCTCAGCGCCGGCCTGATGCATGATGTTTTGGAAGATACCGGTACTACCAAAGTCGAATTGGCCGCCGAATTCGGCGATACCATCGCCGATATGGTCGACGGTCTCTCCAAGCTGGAAAAACTCGAGTACAACGATCAAGCAGAACACCAAGCCGAGAGCTTTCGCAAGCTTATTCTGGCCATGACCCGCGACGTACGCGTGATTATCGTCAAACTGTCCGACCGCCTGCACAATATGCGTACGCTAGGCTCTATGCGTTTGGAAAAGCGCCGCCGCATTGCACAGGAAACGCTGGAAATCTACGCCCCGATTGCCAACCGTATCGGTCTGAACAACGCTTTTCGCGAACTGCAAGACTTATCATTCCAAAACATCCACCCCGGCCGCTACAACACGCTGCAAAAAGCGATGAATTCGTTCCGCCGCAACCGCCGCGACGTGGTCGGCAAAGTCTTGAGCGCCTTCAGCCAACGCTTGGTCAGCGCCAATATCGAAGCACAAATCAAAGGCCGCGAAAAAAACCTGTACAGTATTTATCAGAAAATGCAGTCCAAAAACCTGCGCTTTGCCGAAGTGATGGATATTTACGGCTTCCGCGTTATCGTCAACAGTATTCCCGCCTGTTACGCCGCACTGGGCGCACTACACAATCTCTACCAACCCAAACCCGGCAAAATCAAAGACTACATCGCCATCCCCAAGAGCAACGGTTACCAAAGTTTGCACACCACCCTTACCGGCCCTTACGGCCTGCCGATAGAAGTACAAATCCGTACCCGCGAAATGGATGCCGTTGCCGAAGGCGGGGTAGCCAGCCATTGGGCCTATAAATCCGGCGACGACAAACTCGACCAAGCGACGGTCAACACCAACCAATGGCTGCAAAACATTCTCGACTTGCAAGCCCGCAGCGCCAATGCCATCGAGTTTCTCGAACACGTTAAAGTCGACCTCTTCCCCAGCGAAGTCTATATTTTCACCCCCAAAGGCAAGATTTTGGTATTGCCCGAAGGCGCCACCCCCATCGACTTCGCCTATGCGGTACACACCGATGTCGGCCACCGCACCGTGGCCGCGCGCATCAACAATACCATGATGCCCCTGCGTACCAAGCTGAAAACCGGCGATACCGTCGAGATCATCACCGCCGAGCAGGCGCGCCCCAATGCCGCATGGCTGAACTTCGCCGTTTCCAGCCGTGCACGCAGCGCCATCCGCAGCTACATCAAAACCATGAACCGGCAAGATGCCGTCGAATTGGGCGAAAATCTGTTGCAAAAAGCCCTATCCAGCCTGCTGCCGAAAGACGTACTGCTGTCTGAAGAATTAAAAGAAGCCTATCTGGCCGATTTGAATAACAAACAAACCACTTTCGAAGACGTGTTATACAGCGTCGGCATCGGCCACACCCTGCCCGTATCCGTCGCCATGCACATTGCCAACCTCGCAGGCGAACACTTCGGCGGCGAGGTGAAACTCAGCCCGATTAAAATCAGCGGCAACGAAACCGGCCGCGTACATCTTGGCCAATGCTGCAACCCGATACCCGGTGATGCCATCCGCGCCGTCATCATCAAAGATCAGGGCATGATTATCCACCGCGATACCTGCCCCAACCTCCTGAAAGCCGATACCGACCAACAACTCGATGCCAACTGGGACGCCATCCATCACGACGCCAGCTACCGAACCAGTTTACTGGTAGCGGCGCAAGACGGCCACGGCCTCTTGGCCGCCATGGCCCAAGCCATGTCCGGAGAAGGCGCCGATATCGAAGCCGTCGATACCCCCTCGCAAAGCCAATCCGGTACCGAAGGATTTATCGAATTCAAATTCCGAATCAAAACCAAAGATTTATCTCAACTCAACCGCATTATCCACGCTTTGCACAATATACCATCGGTACGCAGAGTCACCAGAGTCTAGCCATCCGGGGATAACGTTACCAACGCCAAATGCCTGTCTGAATACCTTCAGACAGGCATTTTTTCAGGATTTAGCTTGGGCAAATATTTATTTTTGTGACAAAAGAGCATGCCCAAACCGAAAGTTAAATTAATCCGCGTATATCTCGATGGCATGGGAAAGGTGATAAAATCATTACCGATGATATATTTAAGCACGGGCGGCGTCTCAATTCATTCATATCAATGAAATGGCATATAAACGATATCCCGACCCGAGGTTGACCTTTTTTCAAAAAAGACAGAATCATGCAAATAAAACCATTATCTATGGGCATTGCTGCCGGGATTGTTTTCTGTTTAATCAGCGCCGCTTTTGATGTCTTTGTTGGCCACTTAAACCAACGATTAGATCCTGCTATTCTAATAATTTATTGTTTTATAATATCCACCTTAATTTTTTTCTCAGTCAGCATAACAAAAAATAGGGAACGCTATATTCAGAAAGCAAAGAACAATATTCCCCTACTTTTACTCATCAATTTCTCGGTTATGCTCAACTGGGGCGGATTAATTCTTTCGCTTAAATACCTAGAACCTGCCGTTGTCGGTATTGCATCGGTTGCATGCGGCCCTGCCATCACGATAGTAATTTCACGTTATTTTATTAAACAGGCATCTTCTCAAAACAAATCAGAAACCATCATAGCTTGGATTATTCTTTTTGGGGTGATGGTTATGCTGGCAAACTCTTATTTTGGAAAAAGCGGAATAGCCGATACTTCCTATTTTGAAAGAACGATGGGCATCATTTATGTGATTTGCAGTGCAATCGGAACCGTGCTCTATACGTTTTATTCTAAAAACTTAAGCAATCAGGGCTGGATGCCATATGAAATTTTAGGCTTCAGAAACATACTCATGTTAGCATCTGCCATGCTCTATTGTTTTTATAACGGCACCAACTTAATTCCTGCGCAAAATTTGCTCATTATCCTACTTCTTCTCGCAGTAATAGGTCATGTGATTCCCATTTTGTTAATTCAATATGCAATTAAATCACTGGAACCGATACATGTCTCCATGCTTTTGCTGTTACTGCCCATCTTCACCTTAGCTTTTCAATACTTTGATCATCGGGTTGCCATTTCAATCGAAAGCATTCTTGCTGTTTTACTGATAACAGTATTACTGTGCCTTCTTTGCTTGACTAAAATATATAAAAAAAGGATTGCTTAACATGAAAAGAATTGCAATTGTCGACGGGTTTTCATCAGGAAAATATATAGCGCAAGAACTGCATAATCGAGGATGCGAGTTAATACATATATCATCCAGCCCTGATCTTGATGAATATTATTATCAAAATTTCAATTCTGAAATTTACAGCCAATCGATTATTCATAAGAATATGCACGAAACTTTAAATTTCATAAGAGATTTTCATAGCGAATATGTGATACCCGGCACCGAGAGCGGCGTTAGCCTTGCAGATATCATAAATCATGAGCTGCAACTGCCGTATCGCAACCATATTGAAATGGCATCTTCCCGCCGCAACAAATATGATATGGTTGAAGCCGTTCGTTCGGCCGGTTTGAATGCGGCAAAGCAAATAAAGGTTTCTAATTGGCAGAACGCTTTAATCTGGCTAAGGAACGGAAGGTTTCCTATCGTCTTAAAACCGCTGGAAAGCGCGGGATCAGATGGTGTTTTTATCTGCCATCATGAAGATGAGGCATACGCTGCTTTTCAACAGATTTTAAATAAGAAAAACAAACTCAATCTAATCAACAAAGAAATATTATTACAAGAATTCCTTGAAGGTATTGAATATGTCGTCAACCTTGTCTTTTTAAAAGGAGCATCTCTGGTCACCGAAGTTGTTAAATATCACAAACGCAAACTTGAATCAGGCAATATTGTTTACGATATTGACGAGATCATAGATGCTACGGATCCAGCATTTCAAGAACTGGTGGGTTATACACAAAAAGTGTGCGCATCTTTGGGCATTGAAAACGGCCCCGTTCATGCAGAAGTGATGCTCACGCCCAATGGGCCGTTTCTTGTCGAAATCGCTGCGCGCAGCGACGGTATCCTCCGCCCCGAAGTTTCTGATGCAACCACGGGGCTCGGGCAGTTAGCGGCGACAGTCTTATCTATAACGGAGCCGGATTCTTTTTCAGTTCTTACCAAAAAACCCTTTTATCAACTAAAAAAATTTTCCTTTAATGTCTGCCTCATTAGCCCGCAATCCGGCATTTTTGAAAGTTCAAAAATCATTAGCCTTGCCAAGAGCCTTCCCTCTTTCGTAAAAATCGAACTTTATGTACCTTCCGGCCACAAGGTCTATGAAACGAAGGATGTATTCAGCCAACCGGGAACCATTTACTTAGCCAGCGCAGATAAGTCCCAACTTTGGGCCGATTACCAATTAATACGCGAACAAGAACGGGAAAGAATTTACTTTGTTCAAATGGATAATGCTGATCGCCCGCTGTCATAGTTATAGCCGATTTAATTATTTCGATACAAAGCAGAAAGCCGCAGGCACTATAGCAGATTTAATTAATTTTCGATACAAGGCAGCAAGCCGCAGACAGTACAAGTAGTACGGAACCGATTCTGTTGCCGCTTTAGCGGCTTACAAAATCGTTCTCTTTGAGCTAAGGCGCAGCAACGCCGTAGCGAAAGTTAAGTTAATCTGCTATACACACGTACTGAACCGATTCTGTTGCCGCTTTCCCGGCTGACAAAACCGTTCTCTTTAAGCTAAGGTGAAGCGGAGCTTTCGCGAAAGTTAAGTTAATCCGCTATATAAAGATGATCGGATCAAGCCCGAACATAGCGCAAGTGTTTTCAGGTATCAAAAAGAATTTTGCAAAGGTCTCAGGTATTTGGTTTACCACTTTAAGTTTAAGAGAAAAAACCACCATAGAGAAAAAGCCCGCCTGTTGCCAGCCGGGCTTTTTTAAACTGTTTAATCGAAAGATTACAGGCTGTAATACATTTCGAATTCCAACGGGTGCGGCGCCATGCGCAAGCGGCGTACGTCTTCTTCTTTGAAGGCGATGTAGCTTTCCACCCATTCTTTGCTGAACACACCGCCGCGGGTCAGGAACTCATGGTCGGCACGCAATGCTTCCAGCGCTTCTTCCAAAGAGGCGCATACGGTAGGCACTTGCGCATCTTCTTCCGGCGGCAGGTCGTACAGGTTTTTGCTGGCAGGCTCGCCCGGGTGGATTTTGTTTTGGATACCGTCCAAACCGGCCATCAGCAGGGCGGCAAAACACAGGTACGGATTAGCGGTCGGATCCGGGAAGCGCGCTTCGATACGGCGGGCTTTGCTGCTGTTTACAAACGGAATACGGATGGAAGCCGAGCGGTTTTTTGCAGAATAAGCCAGTTTTACCGGTGCTTCGAAGTGCGGTACCAAGCGTTTGTACGAGTTGGTAGACGGGTTGGTAATCGCGTTCAAGGCTTTGGCATGTTTGATGATGCCGCCGATGTAATACAAAGCCATTTCAGACAGGCCTGCGTAGCCGTCGCCGGCAAACAAGTTTTGGCCGTCTTTCCAGATTGACTGGTGAACGTGCATACCGCTGCCGTTGTCGCCCATCAGCGGTTTGGGCATGAAGGTGGCGGTTTTGCCGAAATTGTGCGCCACGTTTTGGATAATGTATTTCATATCCTGGGTTTGGTCGGCGCGGCGTACCAGCGTGCTGAAGCGGGTACCGATTTCCATTTGGCCGCCGGTAGCTACTTCGCCGTGGTACACTTCTACCGGAATGCCGATTTCTTCCATCAGGTTAACCATGGTGGAACGCAAATCCTGGCCGGCATCTACCGGCGGCAGTGAGAAGTAGTTGCCTTTGATGGCCGGGCGGTGACCGGTGTTTTGGCCGTCGTAAGATTTGCCGCTGCTCCAAGCGCCGGTTTCGGAAGTGACTTCGAAGGCCATTTTTTGCATGGTGGTTTCGTAAGACACACCGTCGAATACGAAAAACTCTGGTTCCGGGCCGAAATAAGCGGTATCGCCGATGCCGGAGGTTTTCAGATAGGCCTCGGCGCGGCGGGCGATGGAACGCGGGTCGCGGTCGTAACCTTGGCCGTCGGTCGGATCGATAACGTCGCAAATGATTACCAGCGTAGAATCATCAAAGAAAGGATCGATAAACGCGGTAGACGGATCTGGACGCAGCTGCATATCGGAAGCTTGAATGCCCTTCCAGCCGCCGACAGAAGAGCCGTCGAACGCTTGGCCGTTTTCAAACCACTCTTCCAAGTCGTCCGTAGCAACGTGCGCGGGGATGGTAACGTGCAATTGTTTACCTTTGGTATCGGTAAAACGCAGATCAATGAAGCGTACTTCGTTTTCTTCGATAAGCTTCATAACATTCTTGATGGACATACTATGCTCCTGAAGGATAATCCTGAAACGGATAAAAAGTTACAAATCATACAAATTAATGGCTGCCCTTCATACCGCAGGGAAACAGAAAACAGCATCCGCCCGATTAAAGAACCAACCCGATGGCGCCAATATAAATACGGCAAGTAAAATTGTCAACAATTTCTTGATGAGTGGTAAGTAAAGATTTTAATTGCTGTTCTGCATCGGTTTCCAGCAGATTGTAAAGCGATTATCTAACTTTCATACTTACCGTTCGCCGAATGCCTGTCTGAACATTTTTTTCAGACAGGCATCCGTTTTACAGCATCCATTCTATCGGCAGCAACGAGCACAACCATACGGCAAAACGCTTAAAGACACTGCTTTGCGGTTCGCTGTCGTAAGCTTGGATTTTACCGTTTTCCTCCGTTTGCCACTGCAAATCACCTTTCGGCGTTTGCCCGACGCGGTAAGTATGCACAACCCGATGCCGTTTCAGGCCATCCGCCAACTCACCCGCCAACTTCGGGCTTTCTATCAAGAAGCCCATTTCGGTATTGAGCGCAGCCGAGCGCGGATCCATATTGAATGAGCCGACAAACAGGGTTTGGCCGTCTACGGCAAACGTTTTGGCGTGCAAACTCGCACCGCTGCTGCCGGTTATGCCGCCGTGATCTTCGGTGGTTACGGTCGCATCGGGTTTCAGTTCGAACAGTTTTACGCCGGCAGCCAGCAAATCTTTGCGGTATTTGGCATAACCGGCATGAACCGCCGCCACATCGGTGGCCGCCAGCGAATTGGTCAGCACGGTAACGTTTTTGCCGTTGCGGGCAATGTTGCCCAAAAGATCGCTGCCTTTTTGGGTAGGCACGAAATACGGCGATACAATCAGCAAATCGTGTTTTGCCGCGCCCATCACCGGGCTGATGTACGCCCATACGGTGTTTTCCGCTGATGCACGGCCCAAACCCTTGGCAGGATCATCGCTCACCAAAGTCGTCTTCGCCCATTCGAGCGGCAGATCGCCGGCCTGAAGCTGGCGGGCGAAGTTAGATTGTGCCAAGGCTTTCAGATAATTTTTCGTTTCGGCTTGTTCGGAAGGCCGGGTATCAAAAGATACGGCGGCCGCGCTGATGATGTTTTCGGCCGGATACACCGATTCGCTTGCCCAATAGCGATCAAAGTCTTGCTCGACATCCCGGGCTGCTTTGCCCACCGCGGCAACATCCAAATCGGCAAACATCACACCGCTGCCGGCTCCGAAATATTCGTCGCCGACATTGCGTCCGCCGATGACGGTAATCACGCCGTCTGCAGTAAAGGATTTGTTGTGCATCCGGCGGTTGAGGCGTGAAAAATCGCTCAAATATCCCAGCGGTCGGAAACCGCGCTGCATAAAGGGATTGAACAGGCGGATTTCGATATTACGGTGTGCATTGAGCGAAACCAAAATCTCATCCATGCCGCCCGTATTGGTATCGTCCAGCAGCAAGCGCACGCGTACGTCGCGTTCGGCGGCTTTATACAGGCTTTGCAACAACAGGCGGCCGGAAATATCGTCGTGCCAGATGTAATATTGCACATCCAAGCTGCGTTGCGCCGTTTCTGCCAATGCCAGCCGCGCCAGAAAAGCATCGCGCCCTTCCCTCAGCGGATAAATGCCCGACAAGCCGGGATGCGCTTGAATCTGCGGCAGAAAATGTCTGGCCAGCAAACTGCCGGAATCGGGCGGCAACGCTTGCGAAACCGTTCGCCTACGGTTATCGGGTAAAGCCTTGTGAGTTAGCAGCGCAGTTATCAGCAACAGAACCGCAACCGCCAGCAAAACGACCAAGATTTTTTTCAACATCATATTACTTTCAATGATGGCATTACATTCAAACATTCCATGCCTGTCTGAAAACTTTACTCCCCCCTATCCCGCTTGCGCCTGATTTCCTCTTTGGCCGCCGCCAGAAACTGGCTGGCCAGCGTGGCGGTTGCCGTTACGAACAACCCGATACCGAGCAGGATATAAAACACGGTAAACAGCTTGCCGGCATCGGTTTTCGGCGAAAAATCGCCATAACCCACCGTCGCAATGGTAATCACCGAAAAATAAAATGCGTCTATCCAAGACCACTGCTCTATCCAATGATAAAACACCGTTGCGATACCGATTTGCGAGAAAGTCAAAGCCAGCAGAATCTGTACCTGCACGCTGCCGAGCGCATATTTCAAAGCACGCAGCCAATCCATCAACCCGTTCACCGCAAGGCTCCTGTTAATATCAATATCCGCCACATCCCGTATCAATCCTTAAAGCATAGCGAAAACCGCTCGGCAACCGGGCCGTATATTTTACAAACCGGATAACCGATTCTGGAGATATCGTTCGGAATCTGTACTTTTTTCCGACCGCCGCCAGCATCAATCCTACCCATACCGTAGACAACACCGTACAGTGCAGCAGATTCACAACAAAAACAAACCTAGGGTCTGTCGACAATTAACCGGCGAAGCGGTTAATTGTCGACAGACCCTAGTAAAGCAACAAAGAAAAATACTGAACAGCGCAACCATAATCCGTACACCAGCTGTTTTATCGCCTAAAACAGAAAATAGGCACCATGCCGTTACACAAAATACCCAATCTGCCAATTATTTCACCGTTAAAGTTGCCGCAAACGAATCAGCCAATACAACAAAGCCGCCTAGCGGCGACAACAGAGCAGCAATCAGTAACCATCCCCAACGCATACCGTATGCCTTTCATGTTAACAATAATAACTACACAAAAAGCAAACGAAACCGAAATGCTCAACGCGAAAACTCCATCGTTTCGTATGCACGCAATCGGGCTTGTTTCCTGATAAGTTTTGACTGAAATACATAATTAGAGTTCCAATTCCACCTACCGCTTCATCCATTTGATAACGCGCATTATCCTGTGAAAAAATGCCTGTCTGAAAAACTTTTCAGACAGGCATTCAATATCGGTTTAACGCGTTACCGCCTTCGCACGCCAGAATATGGGCGGCGATGTGATCGAGGAACCAGTGGTCGTGCGAAATCACCATCACGCTGCCGGCAAATTCCAGTTTGGTAGGTCGGGCATTGATGCCCGACTGAAACCGACAAACGATAAAACCGTGTCGGGCATCAATACCCGACCTACGGCTTGAGAAAAATTGAAATAAATAATCGGCACATTGAATGCCTGTCTGAAAAACTTTTCAGACAGGCATTCAATATCAGCTTAACGCGTTACCGCCTTCGCATGCCAAAATATGGGTGGCGATGCGGTCGAGGAACCAGCCGTCATGCGAAATCACCATCACGCTGCCGGCAAATTCCAGTTTGGTAGGTCGGGCATTGATGCCCGACTGAAACCGACAAACGATAAAACCGTGTCGGGCATCAATACCCGACCTACGGCTTGAGAAAAATTGAAATAAATAATCGGCACATTGAATGCCTGTCTGAAAAACTTTTCAGACAGGCATTCAATGTCGGTTTAACGCGTTACCGGTTTATATCGGATACGTTTCGGCTTCGCCCCCTCTTCGCCCAAGCGGCGTTTCTTATCGGCTTCGTATTCCTGATAGTTGCCATCAAAGAACACCCATTTGGAATCACCTTCGCACGCCAGAATATGGGTGGCGATGCGGTCGAGGAACCAGCGGTCGTGCGAAATTACCATCACGCTGCCGGCAAATTCCAGCAGCGCATCTTCCAGCGCACGCAGGGTTTCCACGTCCAAATCGTTAGATGGTTCGTCCAACAGCAACACATTGCCGCCGCTCAACAAGGTTTTGGCCAAGTGCAGACGGCCGCGTTCACCGCCCGATAAATTGCCGGCGATTTTGCTCTGGTCGCTACCTTTGAAATTGAAACGGCCCAAATATTGGCGCGCGGGGATTTCAAATTGGCCGACTTGCAAAATATCGCGCCCTTCGGCGATGTTGTCGAACACGGTTTTGTCGTTTTGCAAACCGTCGCGGCTTTGGTCGATCAGGCTCATTTTCACGGTCTGGCCGATTTTCACTTCGCCACTGTCGGGTTGCTCTTTGCCGGCAATCATTTTAAACAAAGTGGATTTACCCGCGCCGTTGGGGCCGATGATGCCGACAATCGCGCCGGGCGGCACTTTGAAGCTCAAATCGTCGATCAACACTTTGTCGCCGAACGATTTGGATACGTTCACAAATTCAATTACTTCATTGCCCAAACGCTCGGCCACGGGAATAAAGATTTCCTGCGTTTCGTTGCGCTTTTGGTATTCGTAATTGCTCATCTCTTCAAAACGCGCCAAACGCGCTTTGGATTTGGCTTGGCGGCCTTTGGCGTTTTGGCGCACCCATTCCAGCTCCTGCTTCATCGCCTTGATGCGTGCGGCTTCGGATTTGGCTTCATTGGCCAAACGCTGCTCTTTCTGCTCCAACCATGAAGAGTAATTGCCTTTCCACGGAATGCCGTGGCCGCGGTCAAGCTCCAAAATCCATTCGGCGGCATTGTCCAAGAAATAACGGTCGTGGGTTACCGCCACCACGGTGCCGGGGAAGCGCACCAAAAATTGCTCCAACCACTCCACCGATTCCGCGTCCAAGTGGTTGGTCGGCTCATCCAACAGCAGCATATCGGGTTTGCTCAATAACAGTTTGCACAAGGCCACGCGGCGTTTTTCACCGCCCGATAACACGCCGATTTTGGTATCCCAATCGGGCAAACGCAGTGCGTCGGCGGCGATTTCCAGTTCATGCTCCGCACCGCCGCCGGTGGATGAGCCGGCGGCAATAATCGCTTCCAAGCGGCCTTGTTCTTCGGCCAGCGCATCGAAATCCGCATCCGGATCGGCATAGGCGGTATACACTTCTTCCAAGCGTTTCTGCGCGGCGGCCACTTCGCCCAAACCGCTTTCCACTTCTTCGCGCACGGTTTTTTCGGGGTCTAATTCCGGCTCTTGCGGCAGATAGCCGATTTTGATGCCGCTCATCGGCACCGCTTCGCCTTCGAACTCTTTGTCCACACCCGCCATAATGCGCAATACGGTGGATTTGCCCGCACCGTTCAAACCCAACAAGCCGATTTTGGCGCCGGGGAAAAACGACAGGGAAATATCTTTAATGATGGTTTTCTGCGGCGGCACCACTTTGCTCACGCGCAGCATAGAATAAACGTATTGGCTCATAATCTTCTCTATTGAAATGAAGTTATTTAAAAGGCTTCAGACAGGCATGGGCGCTGATATGGCGAATGCCTGAGACCTTTGCAAAAAACTTTTTCATCCTGAATTGATTGATATCTCGTCATACTCGGGCTTGACCCGAGTATCTGCTTTTTCTTCTCAAACGACTAGATGCTCGGGTCAAGCCCGAGCATGACGCAAGTGTTTTCAGGTATCAAAAGGATTTTGCAAAGGCCTGTCTGAAAACAAATCTGAACAACAACATTCTAACCGAAGCGCCCCGAATCACAAAACGCCAATGCCTGTCTGAAAACAATTTTTCAGACAGGCATTAACGAGGGAATACAACGGATAGGTATCGATTAACGTGCCGGATCTTGAGGTTTCGGCGCTTGTTGATGTTGTTGGTGCTGCTGATGATCCATCATCGGTTTCGATTCGGCAGGCTTCGGAGCACGCTGATTTTTTTGCACGTGTTTTTTCTGTGCTTTTTTCACTTTCTTCACTTTTTTCTTCGGCGCTGCTTTCGGCGCTTCAGGCTGGTGCGCACGATCATGCGGTGCCGGAGCGGCGGCTTTGGCCGGCTCGCGTTGCGGCTCGGGTTGGCCCGGTGCAGCCATCAGGCTGCCGGATAATAAAGCGAAAGAAACCAATGCGGCTAATTTTTTCATTCTTGACTCTCTGTATGAAATGCAACGCTTGTTGCGACGGGTTCCATCATAATTTCTTTTTCGTTAACGGCAGTTAGCCCTTGGATAAGTTTGCGGAAATCCCGCTAACTTGCGCAAACAGCACATTGGATTATTTTTAATATAAAATCAATATATTAAAAAATTTATATCTACCAATCGAAGGATTAATGCTATTTCCTTTAACGTTCCGACTACGCGAGGCAAACAAATATCGAGGTAAAATTCATGAAACTTGAATGATGTTTGCCCTTGGCTGATAAACCGGCTTAAAGCAAACGGTTGCCATACGGATAATTTTGTCTTTGCGATAAATTCCACAAAACATGCCAAACATGGTTTAATGCAACTGTATCAATGAGAACCGCTCTCGATATAGCAACCTCAATATTCTGTTACATACCTGTTTTTTTTATCAGAGAGATGTCATGAACCGCCCGATTATCCGCTCCCTGCTCGATACCGACCTCTATAAATTCACCATGCTGCAAGTGGTGTTGCACCAATTTCCGCAAGCGCACGGCGTTTACGAATTCCGTTGCCGCAATTACGACGAAACGGTTTATCCCTTAATTGAGATTCAGGAAGAACTCGAGCGCGAGCTGGATGCCTTGTGCGAGTTGCAATTTAGCCAGGAAGAATTGAATTACCTGCGCGGCATGCGCTTTATCAAAAGTGATTTTGTCGATTATCTCGAGCTGTTCCAACTCAAACGCCGCTTTGTGAAGGTGTATGCCGATGAGCAAAACCGCCTGAGCATCCGCGTGGAAGGCCCGATGATACAGGCGATGTTCTTTGAGATTTACATTCTGGCAATGGTGAACGAGCTTTATTTCCGCCGTTTGGAAACCCCGGAAGTATTGCTGGAAGGCGAGCGCCGTTTGCAGGAAAAAATCGCACTCATCAAAGAATACGACCGGCAGCAAAATCCGGAAGACCCGCCGTTTTTGGTCTCTGATTTCGGCACCCGCCGCCGCTACAATTTGGCATGGCAGGAACATGTGGTGCGCAGCTTCAACGAAGCGGCGCCGAATATTTTCCGTGGCACCAGCAATGTTTATCTGGCGAAAAAATTGGGCATCACCCCCATCGGCACCATGGCGCACGAATTTTTACAGGCTTTTCAGGCACTGGATGTGCGGCTGCGCGACTTTCAGAAAGCCGCGCTGGAGAGCTGGGTACACGAATATCGCGGCGATCTGGGCATCGCGCTGACCGACGTGGTCGGCATGGATGCTTTTTTACGCGATTTCGATCTCTATTTCGCCAAACTGTTCGACGGCCTGCGCCACGACAGCGGCGACCCCTATGTATGGGGAGAAAAAGCCTACACCCATTACAAACGCCTGAAAATCGACAGCCGAACCAAAATGCTTACCTTTTCCGACGGCCTCGATTTGCCCAAGGCCTGGGATTTGCACCGGCACTTTAAAGACCGTTTCAAAACCAGCTTCGGCATCGGCACCAACCTCACCAACGATTGGGGGCACACCCCGCTCAACATCGTTTTAAAACTGGTGGAATGCAACGGCCAGTCGGTAGCCAAACTCTCCGACAGCCCGGGCAAAACCATGACCGACAACGACACCTTCCTCGCCTATCTGCGCCAAGTTTTCCAAATTCCCGCGCCGGAGCAGGAAAAGGTTTAAGCGGTATTCAAACGCACAATGCCTGTCTGAAAAGTTTTTCAGACAGGCATTGTTAATCAAACATACATCAATGGAAAAATCTTAGCCTTCCACAATCTCGAAACTATGGGTGACCTTGGCCGCCTTGCCCAGCATAATCGAAGCCGAACAATATTTTTCCGCCGACATCTGCACCGCCTTGGCAATCGCGTTTTCCTGCAAACCGTTGCCGACTACTTGGAAGTGGATGTGTATTTCGGTAAACACCCGCGGCGTTTCGTCGGCACGCTTGGCGGTAACGGTCGCCCGGCAATCCTTAATCGGCTGGCGCTGTTTCTGCGCAATCATCACCACATCGATGCTCGAACAGCCGGCCACGCCGAACAGCAGCATTTCCATCGGGCTGGGGCCGCGTTTTACCGCACCCTCCGAAGCCGCCCCTTCCATCACCACGCTGTGGCCCTGTTCGTTGGTGGCGACAAAACACATGCCTTCCAACCAGCTTGAAGTTACCTTCATTCTATTCCTTTCTTATTTATCCTGAGCTATCGGTTCGGGCGACACCAGCACGCCGTCTTCATCGCAATAAACATAATCGCCCGGCCGGAAAGTCACTCCGCCGAAGCTGACCGGCACATCCACTTCGCCCTCTCCTGCGGGCGAGCTTTTGCGCGGATTGGTACCCAAGGCTTTAACGCCGAAATCCATAAAATCAATCGCCACACTGTCGCGGATGGCGCCGAAGACCACCGCGCCCGACCAGCCGTTGGCCGCGCCGGCGCCGGCTACGATATCGCCCATCAGTGCGCTGGAAAGCGAACCGCCGCCGTCCACCACCAATACTTCGCCGTTTGAAATCTCGTTCATCAGCTTTTTAATCAGGCCGTTGTCGCGGTGGCATTTTACGGTACGCACCCGCCCGGCAAACCGGCGGCGGCGGCCGAAACTGCGAAACTGGGTATCGCAGGAAGGCGTATCCGGCGCAATATCGATTAAATCGGCGGTAGGCAGCAAATCTGGATTCATGATGGGTTTTCCTTTGTAAAATACGGTTGCTACAATAAGCCAAGTTTTCGTAACAAAGCTTGGCTGCCGGCGCTAACCAAACGGTAGGTTTCATCGAAATCGCCGGTATACCACGGATCGGGCACCTGAAAATAACCGCTTTCGGGTATCAGGTCGGTGAGTTTGAAAGTTTGTTCCGCGTTAAAGCGTATCACGCGCTTTAAATCGTCGAGATTGCTGTCGTCCATCGCAATAATCCAGTCGTAGCTCTCTGCATCGGAGGGATGCACTTGGCTGCTGGTGAATCCTGCCGGCGAAATCCCGTGTTTGCGCAACATGCCGGCGGTACCCGGGTGCATGTCTTTGCCGTTGTGCCAGCCCGAAGTACCGGCGCTGGCCACTTCGATGCGCGCGCCCACCCCCGCCTGTTGTGCCTGATGGCGCAACACATATTCGGCCATCGGCGAGCGGCAGATGTTGCCCAAGCATACGAATAAAACCTTATCTGTCTTCATATTCATTCTCTTCAGCCGGCAAACAGCGGATTAAAGCCGTCTCTCTCCAGCGCTTGCGCATAATTGGGCAAATCTTCGTTTTCTGCCAACGGTGCATCCAGTTGGCGGATATTTTCCACTTGGCATTCCACCATCAAATCCAAAAAATCCTGCTGGATGGTTTCGATGCGGTCGGCCGGCGACAAAGGCCAACTGAACACCTGCGGCTGTAATTCAAACTGGCTGGCTGTGGCATTAAAGCCGAACAGCAAACGGCCGCCCGCCTGCGCGGCGACCACCACACCCACCCGCGGGCTTTGCAAGCGGATGGCACGGATGGCGTTGGCAGCAAACACGTCCAATGCCATCCGTAAACGCATATGGCTGCCGTCTACCAGCGCCTGCAAAGGCATATCGGGTGAGAGTGGATTGGCAAACAGCGTTAAGCCTGGTGTCTGCAAATGTTGTTGCCATACCTGCATCAGCGGCAAGGCGGCCTCTTGCAGGTTAACGCCCAATGATTCGTGTAATCCGGCATCGCCGTAACCCAGCGCAAACACCACTTGTAGCGACTGGCCTGCGGCAAACCGGATATCGTGTGCCGGCAAGGCTGAAGCAAATCCGGCCGCCGCTTCTTGGCTTTGCTTGGCGGCAAACCATTGGCCTGCGTTCACCGCCGCCAAGTCGGCAGACGATACCAGATTCGGCAGCCAGGTCGCGCGGCTGAACGCGCGGGTATGCGGATAATTGGCTAGGCAGGCGGCCAGCTCGGCCACCGGTGCCGCCGACGGCAGCGACGTCTCTTGGTTGCTGCCCGCCACCAGTACCACCGGCAGGGCGAACCATTCCGCTTCCTGCCCGGTTTTCGCGCCCAGAGTATCGGATAAGGATTGCAACAACGCACGGTATACCGCCGCATCGGGCGCCATGCTCATCGCCACCGACAAACCGAGGTAATGGTTTTGGTTCAACATGGTGTAAATCGCGGCTCGCAACGATTCGGCCGCCAATTTGGCCTGTGCGCCGCCTTTACCGGCAGCGATTTGGCCGGCATACATCAGCAGCTCGTTTTTCACCGGATCGGTCGGGTAAGGCCGGGTGTCGGGAAGGACGCGTAACATAAAATAAAAGTCTCCAAAACCAAGATAGAATCTGCCGGGAATTATAGCGAAGAACAGTGATAAATCCTACTTCACCTACACCGTTGCAACTTTAGCCTGCTGCACAACAGCCCGCTTGCCTGCCGGCAGCCGATTCACTCTCCCCTATGCTTCCTTCCGCCGCCAAGCCGTTTAAAATCGGGCAATCCGGCCTGTCGCTGCCGTCGCAGCAATCGTGCCAGCGCTGCAAAGTATCCAGCATCCGCTGCAATTCGCTGATTTTCTCCGCCAATTCCTGAATATGCTCGGCGGTAATTCTTTTTACGTCGCGGCTGTTGCGCTGCGGATCACGCTGCAATTGCAGCAGGCGGTCGATCTGTTTCAAAGAAAAACCGACATCGCGCGCATGGCGGATAAAACGCAGCGTTGCCACATCGTCGCCGCTGTAGCGCCGGTAACCGCTGCCGCTGCGCTCAGCCGGCGGCAATAAGCCGTTTTTCTCATAATCGCGGATTTGTTTGCTGCTCAGCCCGCTCAAACGGGCGGCTTCACTGATATTCATAACGAGTCCTAACGCATACCAAATGCCTGTCTGAAAACTTTTCCTCAGGGGCTGGCGGCGGTTTTGGGGCAAAATCCTCCGTCTGAAGCATTAACCCAAAATAGCGCCGTAACGCCCACAACCATACACCCTCTACGCCGCTGATCTTTTCAGACAGGCATTGTGCAGGAAAAGCATCGAATGTTTCGGTATAATCCAATTCTTAACAACAAATAAGTAAGGGCGGCACCTGCCGAATGCAACTCATCCGCCGCAGCCCACTTTATTTACAACATAAAGAAAATACCACAGGAACCCACCATGACCACCGAACGCGACAGTATGCAACGCGACAGTATGCAATATGATGTAGTAATCGTCGGCGCCGGCCCCGCCGGCTTGAGCGCAGCCATCCGTTTGAAACAACTGGCGGAAAAAGCCGAGCGCGAAGTAAGCGTTTGCGTGGTGGAAAAAGGCTCGGAAGTGGGTGCCAACATCCTATCCGGCGCGGTGATCGATCCGGTGGCGCTCAGCGAATTGTTGCCCGACTGGCAGCAAAACGGCGCGCCGCTTACCCGCAGCGTTACCCACGACCGGATTATGTTCCTCACCGAACATAAAGCCTACAAACTGCCGCTCACGCCCAGTTTCGACAACCGCGGCAACTACATCATCAGCTTAGGCCTGCTCTGCCGCTGGCTGGCCGAACAGGCCGAAGCGCTGGGGGTGGAAATCTACCCCGGTTTCGCCGCCTCCGAAATCCTCTATCATCCCGACGACTCGGTAAAAGGCATCGCCACCGGCGATATGGGCGTCGATAAAAACGGCGAGCCTACCGATGCCTTCCAACCCGGCATGGAATTGCACGCCCAGCAAACCCTGTTTGCCGAAGGCTGCCGCGGTTCGCTTAGCAAGCAGCTCATCGAGCGCTTTGCTCTGGATGCCGACAGCCAACCGCAAACTTATGGCTTGGGCATCAAAGAAATCTGGGAAGTCGAAGCAGGCAAAAGCCGCCCCGGCGAAGTGATGCACACCACCGGCTGGCCGCTCGACAGCCAAACCTACGGCGGCGCGTTCATTTACCATTTGGACGACAACCGGATCGCCATCGGCTTTGGGGTCGGCCTCGATTACCAAAATCCCTATCTCTCGCCATTCGAAGAATTCCAGCGCTTCAAAACCCACCCCGATATCCGGCCCTTGCTCGAAGGCGGCCGCCGCATCGCCTACGGCGCCCGCGCCATTAGCGAAGGCGGCCTGCAATCGCTGCCCAAGCTCAGCGTACCCGGCGCCGCGCTTATCGGTGACGCCGCCGGCTTCCTTAACGTACCGCGCATCAAAGGCATCCACACCGCCATCAAATCCGCCATGCTGGCCGCCGAAGCGCTGTTCCCCTTGCTGGAAGATACCGAAAGCGAAGTAGCCGAAAGCAACCCCGAGGCGCTGGCTTATCAGAATCTGTTTGAAAGCAGCTGGCTTTATCGCGAATTACACGAAGTGCGCAACGTCCGCCCTTCCTTCCAATGGGGTTTGTGGGCCGGCTTTGCCTATACCGGGTTGGAACAATACGTTTTCAAAGGCCGCACGCCGTGGACACTGAAATTCCGCCACAGCGACCATGCCGCCACCAAAAAAGCGGCTCAGTGCCGCCCCATCGACTACCCGAAACCCGACGGCAAGATCACTTTCGACCGCCTAAGCAGCGTGTTCCTAAGCAACATCAGCCACGAAGAAAACCAGCCCAGCCACCTTACCCTGCGCAACGCCTCCACCATGATTTCGGTTAACTACCGCGAATACGCCAGCCCGGAAACCCGCTACTGCCCTGCCGGCGTTTACGAAATCATTGAGGAAAACGGCCAACCCAAGCTGCAAATCAACGCCGGCAACTGCATACACTGCAAAACCTGCGACATCAAAGATCCTACCCAAAACATCAATTGGATCTGCCCGGAAGGCGGCAGTGGGCCGAATTACAGCGAAATGTAAGCCATTACAGGCGGCAAGGCGGTTCAGCCCCTGACACCAACTTTTCAGACAGGCCGAGACCTTTGCAAAATTCTTTTCGATACCTGAAAACACTTGCGTCATACTCGGGCTTGAGCCGAGTATCTCTTTGTTTCAAAAGAAATACCAGATACTCGGCTCAAGCCCGAGTATGACGAGATATCAATAAATTCAGGATTAAAAAGTTTTTTGCAAAGGTCTCAGGCCTGCACATTTCATATTCACATCCTGTTCAGTGAAACCAGAGTATTGACCTGCTTGCTTTTTCTTAAGTTTAAATGCCTGTCTGAAACATTCTTTCAGACAGGCATTTTTCATAATGTTAGAATTCTACTTTTTCTTGAGAGAGTACCCATGTCTTCCTCTTCCCAAATCGGCCTCACCGCGCTGACCGCGCTGGTGATCAGCTCCATGATCGGTTCCGGCATTTTCAGCCTGCCGCAGAACATGGCCGCAGTCGCCGGCTCGCAAGCTCTGCTGATCGGCTGGCTGATTACCGGCATCGGCATTGTATTTCTCGGCCTGTCGTTTGCCTGCCTTTCCAAATTACGCCCCGATCTGAACGGCGGTATTTACACTTACGCACGCGACGGCTTCGGCGATTTGATGGGCTTTTTCTCCGCCTTGGGGCTATTGGCTGTGTACCACCGTCGGCATTGTCGGCTATTTGGTGGTTGCATTTGAAGCCATCGGCAGCTTCACCGATAGCCCCGGCCATGTTTTATTCGGCCAAGGCAATACCTTTTATGCCTTTATCGGCGAATCGGCGGTGGCCTGGCTGATTTACTGGCTGGTCGCCAGCGGCATCAAACAAGCGGCCGGCGTGAATCTGGTGGCGACTTTTGTAAAAGTTTTTCCCTTGGTATTGTTTATCGGCTTGGCCGCTTATTTTTTCCAAGCCGATATTTTTCTCGCCGATTGGTCGGGCGCCGGCATCGGCGGTACGCAAGAAGCCGATAACAGCATCATGGCACAAGTAAAAAACACCATGCTGATTACCTTGTGGGTGTTTACCGGCATCGAAGGGGCAGCCGTATTGTCGAAACACGCGCGCCGGCGCAGCGACATCGGCAAAGCCACCGTTATCGGCGTATTGATTACGCTGGCCTTATACGTCGCCATTACCGTACTGGCACAAGGCGTATTGCCGCGCGCCGACATCGCCGCCATGGCCAATCCCTCGATGGCCGGCGTACTCGCCCATATGGTCGGCCATTGGGGCAAGGTGTTAATCAGCTGCTGTTTGATCGTATCGGTGCTGTCGTCTTATTTGAGCTGGACACTGTATGCCACTGAAATCCCGCATTTGGGTGCGAAAAACGGCGCTTTCCCCGCTTCGTTTATCAAATTGAACAAAAACGAAGTGCCGCACGGTTCGCTGCTGTTCACCACCTTAACCGTACAGCTTTGCCTGTTTCTGGTTTGGCAAACCGGCAACAGCTATTCCGCCCTCTTGATGATCTCCACCTCGATGATTCTGATTCCTTATTTCCTAATCGGCGCTTACTTGGTGAAACTCTCCTTCACGCAAAACCTCGCTATGAAATACAAAATCATCGGACTTCTCGCCACCCTTTATGCTGCGTGGATTGTGTATGCCGCCGGTACCGAATACCTGCTGTTTTCGGTGCTGCTTTATCTGCCGGGCGTATTGCTGTTTCTCTATTCGCAATACCGCCTCCACGGCCGCTGGCGCTTCAACGGCTATGAAAAAGTGATCCTGCTGGTGCTTTTGGTGTTGGCAGTACCCGCACTGATGCGCTTTATCGAAAGCTTAAGCGCTTAAACAACAACCGTAAAAAATGCCTGTCTGAAACCATCTTTCAGACAGGCATTTGCTTGTTTATATAGCGGATTAACTTAACTATTCGCTACGTCGTTGCTGCTCCTTGTCGTACTAGTTGTGCTGTCTGCGGCTTGCTGCCTTGTCTCGAAAGTTAATTAAATCCATCATAAACCGGCAATCAAACCAATTCCGCGGCCATAAGTATACCGAAAACAGGTTAACTTTTTATGTCTTTTTAACCAATCGTCATATACAAAACCAATAAAAGGCCTGTCTGAACAGACATTGCACACAGCAATATTTTCAGACAGGCCTTTTCAATGAAATTTACAAGCAATCAAGCAGCGGTTTCGTCATCTCGAACCGGATCTTGGCGGCGCAACAGAGTAATCAGCTCGGAAAGTTGGTCTTTCATCACGCGGCGGTCGATGATTTGGTCGATAGCGCCTTTTTCCAGCAAGAATTCTGCGCGCTGGAAGCCGTCGGGCAACACTTCGCGCACAGTCTGCTCAATCACGCGCGGGCCGGCGAAACCGATCAGGGCATTGGGTTCGGCCACCACGATGTCGCCCAAGAAAGCGAAGCTGGCGGATACGCCGCCCATGGTCGGATCGGTCAGTACCGAAATAAACGGCAGCCCTTTTTCGCTCAAAAGGTGCAGCGAAGCGCTGGTTTTGGTCATTTGCATCAACGAACTCAAACCTTCCTGCATACGCGCGCCGCCGGACGCGGCCACGCAGATAAACGAACAGCCGTCGGCCACGGCACGACGCACGCCTTCGACAAAGCGTTCGCCGACCACCGAACCCATCGAGCCGCCGATAAAACGAAACTCGAAAGAAGCAATCACCACCGGCAGGCCGTTCATGGTGCCCTTCATTACCACCAATGCATCGTCTTCGCCGGTGGTTTTGCGGGCGGCACTGAGGCGGTCGGGGTATTTTTTGCTGTCTTTAAACTTCAAGATATCGGTGGGTTTGATGTTTGCACCGATTTCTTCGCGCCCGTTTTCGTCCAACAACAGATTGAGACGCTCGCGCGCAGTCATCGCGTTGTGATGGTTGCATTTGGGGCAAACGTAGTGGTTGCTTGCCAAATCGGTTGCGTACAAAGTGGCCGAACAAGACGGGCATTTGCTCCACAATCCCTCCGGCACCACTGAGGCGTTTTTGTCTTCACGTTTGATTTTCGGCGGTAGAATTTTATCCAGCCAGCTCATGGCTTACTCCTATGTCGGTATACTTTTATCCGGGTATCCGCTGGGGAAACCTATCGTTTTTTGCGTTCCAGTTTTAGCGTTCAGATAGTAAGTCATACTCCTGTCTGAATGCAAGCTCTAAGTTTGCGGCGGTTCTGATTAGGAAATGGCTTCTTTCAAGGTCTTCGCCAATGCGCCCACCGCTTCGGCTTCGCGCCCGCGATTATCTTCAATCTCTTTCACGATACGGCTGCCGACAATCACCGCATCAGCCACCGCTCCGATTTTAGCGGCGCTTTGGGCATCGGAAATACCAAAACCTACGCCTATCGGCAGCGAGATATGGCGGCGCAATACGGCGATTTTGGCCGCGACTTCATCAGTATCCAAACGGGCGGAACCGGTTACGCCTTTGAGGGAAACGTAATAAACAAAGCCGCTGGCAAGTTTGCCGATTTCCTGCATACGCGCTTCGGTGGTGGTCGGCGCCACCAGAAAAATCGCGTCCATGCCGTTGGCCTGCAATTCTCGTTGCAAGGGTTCGATGGTTTCCACCGGATTGTCGACCGTCAGCACACCGTCTACTCCGGCCGCAGCCGCAGCGCGGGCGAATTGGGCGTAACCCATTTTGTGCACGGGATTGAGATAGCCCATCAGCACCACCGGCGTTTCCTGATCGGTTTGGCGGAAAGCGCTTACGACGTCCAGCACATCATGCAAAGAAACCCGGTTGGCCAGTGCACGTTCGGCGGCGCGCTGGATGGTAGGCCCGTCGGCCATCGGATCTGAAAACGGAACGCCCAATTCCAAAATATCGGCACCGTTGGCCACCAGGCTTTTCATCAGCGACAAAGTGGTTGCGGTATCGGGATCGCCGACAGTGATATAGGGAATCAAGGCTTTTTGGCCGTTTAAACGGGAAAAGGTGGTTTGGATTCTGCTCATGGCATTCTCTGTTGAAGTCTGGGTACGGCACACTATAAACGATGCCTGTCTGAAATAATCGACAGGCTCTCATGCGCTATTGTAAATGATATTCCCGCCGTTGGGTAATCCGGCATGCCTCGATAAAATCAAACGAAACGCTCGCCCGGATCCAAATAGCGCCACTGGCCGGGCGGCAATTGGCCGAGTTTGACCTTGCCCATGCGGATACGCTTGAGGCCGACCACCCGCAGGCCGACCAATTCGCACATGCGGCGGATCTGGCGCTTTTTGCCTTGTTTGAGGATAAAGCGCAACTGATCTTCGTTTTGCCATTCCACTTTGGCCGGGCGCAGCTTTTCGCCGTCCAAGCTCAAGCCGTGGTTGAGCAAGCGCAGGCCCTCCTCCGATAATTTACCCCTCACCCGCACCAGATATTCTTTTTCCACGCCGCTGTTGTCGCCGATTAATTGCTTGGCAATGCGACCGTCTTGCGTCAGCACCAACAGCCCCACCGAATCGATATCGAGCCGCCCTGCCGGCGCCAAGCCTTTCAAATGGCTTTCCTGATAACGGATACGGCTTTTGTCGCCGCTCCAGTGGTTTTCCGGCGTAATCAGCGCCACCGCCGCCTGATAGCCTTTTTCCGGCTGGCCGCTCACATAGCCCACCGGCTTGTTCAGTAAAACGGTTACCCGCCGCGCCTGACTCTCGTGCGCCTGCTTGTTCAAGTCGATGCGGTCGCTTTCCGTTACCTTTTGGCCGAGCACCGCCTTCACGCCATTTACACTCACCCAGCCTTGTTCGATATAGCTGTCGGCCTCACGGCGGCTGCACAAGCCCAATTCCGCCATGCGTTTGGATAAGCGTATACTGGTTTGTTCTGTCATGATCACTCCGTTTTTTTCAGACAGGCATATGCCTTTCAGCGGCTCAAACCGATTTTCATTCCCAAGCCGACAAACACCAAACCGCTGATGCGGTTCATCATTTTGCCGAACACCGGCTGCCGGCGCAGCAAACCGCCGAAAGGTGCGGCGGCACAGGCCAACAACAGGCACCACAGCGTGCCGGTCAGCAAAAAAGTCAGCCCCAACAGCAAAAACGGCAGCGGCGAGGCCACGCCCGCCGAAACGAATTGCGGCAAGAGTGCCAGAAAAAACAGCACCACTTTGGGATTGAGCAAATTGGTCAGCAAGCCTTGGCGGAACACCGGCCAGAGGCCTGTCTGAACACCTTTTTCCGTCGCACCGGCATCCAGAGGCGGCGAGCGCCACATTTTAATGCCCAGATACACAAGATAAGCCGCACCGCTGTATTTCAATATGGCAAACAAAGTCGGCGAATGCGCCACAATTTGCGCCAAGCCCAGCGACACCAATACGCAATGCACCAATATGCCGGCGGAAATACCCAATGCCGAAGCGATGCCCACCTTGCGCCCTTCTGCAATACTGCGGGTAAGGATGTACACCGTATCCGAACCGGGCGTTAAATTGAGCAAAATCGCAGCGGCAACAAAACCCCAATAATTTTCAATACCGTACATTATTTCTTTCTCTCTTTGCCGAGCAAGCGGCGATGCAATACGGCATTAACGGTTGCTGCCTTTTACCATATCCAATATAAACAGGCGGCAATCGAGTTTGCCGTTAAACAACGGAATTTTGCGCTTGGGTTGCAGGCGCATCAGCTTGGGCATTTCGCGGTCGCCGGTAAACATACCGATCTGCCAGCCGGCATAATGCTGTTTCAACCAACTGCCCAACTGCGGATAAAGCGCGTGCAGCATCTGGATATCGGCCAGGCGCACGCCGTAAGGCGGGTTGGACAACATGATTCCGCCCTCGCCGTTGGGGCGTACATCTTGCGCTTCTGCGGTTTCCAGTGTCAGCCATTCGGCCACTTCGGCCGCTTCGGCATTCTGGCGGGCAACGCGTATCATCTGGCGGTCGTTATCGCTGCCGGCAATCGGCGCGGCGGTTTGTGCCAACGCCGCTTCGCGCGCCGCCTGTTTGATTTTCATCCACAGCGGTTTATCGAAGTTTTTCAACTTCTCAAAACCGAAACGGCGCATCAGGCCGGGCGCGCGTTTCAAAGCAATCAGCGCCGCTTCTATCGCCAGCGTGCCGCTGCCGCAAAACGGGTCTTGGAAAGGCTGGCTGCCGTCATAGCCGGCCAGCAGCAGCAAACCTGCCGCCAGATTTTCACGCAACGGCGCTTCGCCGGCATCTTGGCGGTAACCGCGTTTGAACAGCGCTTCGCCCGAGGTATCGATAAAAATCTGCACGGTTTTGTCGTTTAAAAAAGCATGCACGCGCACATCGGGCCGCTGCTTGTCTACGCTGGGCCGCTCGCCGCTCTCTTCACGGAAAGCATCGCACAGCGCATCTTTGATTTTCAGGCCGACAAAATCCAGGCTTTTTACCTGCGCACGTTTGCCCTCCACTTTGACCTTAAAGGTATCGGCCGGGGAAAACCACTGCGGCCAACGGATGTTATGCGCCAGTTTGTAAATATCCTGCTCGCTGCGGTAGCTGCCTTTGGTCAGCTGCAATAATACCCGGCTGGCGACGCGCGAATGCAGGTTGATGCGGTAAACCGTTTCCATGGTGCCCTTGGCCGCCACTCCGCCGTCGCCCGGCTGAACCTCGCTGCCACCCAGCGCCGTGATTTCGTCCGCCAACAGGTTTTCCAAACCGCGCGGGCAGCTGATGAATAAAGAATAAGTTGTCATGGAATGTTCCAAATAGATAAACGGCAAGCATCCGATATGCCTGTCTGAAAAACATCAGGCGGTACTCTATAGCAGATTAACTTAACTTTCGCTACGGCGTTGCTGCGCCTTGCCGTACT
>NZ_JAUNHL010000098.1 GCF_030523955.1 Neisseria sp. | reverse complement strand
ACGTCTGAAAATGAAAAAACGGTTACCTTGATTGTTCAGGTAACCGTTTGGATGGAGTAGCTGGTATTTCGCAAAGGTCTCGGCCTGTCTGAACGGCATCGCCGCCGTTGCCCGGTTCATGAATCCTGAAAAACCAATGCCTGTCTGAAAATAATTTTCAGACAGGCATGTCTATTCATTCAAAACCTATCCTAATCCCACAGCGCCTGAAACGCCTTCACCACTGCCTCCGGATCCGCCGCTTCGGTTACCGCACGCACCACCGCCAGCGAAGCGGCACCGGCCGCCAACACCTCGGCGCCGTTATCCAAATCAATCCCGCCGATGGCCACCACTGGCGTATCACCGGCCTGGCGCACATATTCGCGCAACCGTTCGATGCCTTGTGGCTGGGTGGGCATTGCCTTGGTGGTGGTCGGGAAAATCGCGCCGCTGGCCACATAGCTGGGCCGCACCGACAAAGCACGGTCGAGCTCGGCCACCGAATGAGTGCTCAAACCCAAGCGCAGACCGGCGCGCGCGATGGCGGCCAAATCCGCCGTATCCATATCCTCCTGCCCCAAATGCACGCCATAAGCCCCCTCGGCAATCGCTTCCTGCCAATAATCGTTGATAAACAGCTGGGTACGGCTACCCCCGGCCGCCGCCACGCTGCGGCGGATTTCCGCACGCAAGGTCTCGCCATCCAAGGTTTTGTTACGCAGCTGCACGGTATCGGCGCCGGCCTTCACCATACGCTCTACCCACGCCGCATCCGGTACCACCGCATAAAATTTCAACGGTGCGCGCACCGCCGGAAAACTCAGTTGCATCATGACTCTCTCCTTTTGCTCCAGCAACAAAATGCCTGTCTGAAAACCTTTTCAGACAGGCATAGCGCTTATCTCGCCTTCAATTTAAACCACACCGTCCACAACCACAGCAATACCGCGCCGAACAGCAGCACGCTCCACACCGGCAGCGGCACACCCAACACATATTCGCGCACGCCGCAATCGCCGAAGCCGCGCACCACCGGCTCCCAAAGATCGAACAGCGGCCAATCGCGCAAACGGAAGGTCCACGGTGCACCGCAGGAAGGCCTGTCGGCCGCCGCCAGATTCTGTAACCACAACTGATAAACCGCCACGCCCAAACCCCAGCCCGCCGGCAGGCTTACCCACAAAGCCGCCAACAGGCGGCCGCCTTTTTTCGCGCTTGGCAACAACAGCGCCAGCAAAGCCGCCAAACCGGTCGCCATCACCGCCACCCGCTGCAAAATGCATAACGGGCAAGGATTCAAACCCAAAACATATTGCGAAACAAACGAGCCCACGGTACCCACCAGGCTCACCAACACCACGCCCCACAAGGCCTTACGATAAGTCATTACGTTTCAATCTTTCATTTTCATCATTTAACGCCCGAACAGCGATGCCACCATCTCGGCCTGCTCTTCGGTAAACGCCGGCTCGCCCAAACGGGCGGCGACGGTAAATTCATTGGCAAACTGCTGCTGCACCGACGTTTCGCGCCACTGCTGCAATTTGCCCTCTTTCGTTTCTTTCAACCGGGCGGCCGCCTTCAGCGCCGCCGCACGTTCTTTTTGCATCGCCCGTCTCCGTCAAACGGTATTCATTGCCGAATAATTTCACTATAATCGCGCCCATTATCCTCCTTTCTCCACAATGATGCAGCACAGGATTTGATATGGCGCTCCAATTTCAGATTATGCCGGTTACCCCGTTCCGCCAGAATTGCACCTTGCTGTGGGACGACAACAGCGGCGAAGCCATCTTTACCGATGTCGGCGGCGACAGCGGGTTTCTCTGGCAGGAAGCCCAAGCGCTCGGTCTCTCGCCGCAAGCCGTCTGGCTTACCCACGGCCACCTCGACCATGCCGGCGGCGTAGTCGCGCTCACCCAAGAGCACCCCATGCCGGTGCTCGGCCCGCACCCCGACGACGAATTCCTCTTGCAAGCGCTGCCGCAAACCACGGCCGAATTCGGCTTTCCCGTCTCACCCGCGTTCACCCCCGAGCGCTGGCTGGCCGAAGGCGAACAATTGCGCGTAGGCGCTTACGTTTTCGATGTGCTGCACATTCCCGGCCACACCCCCGGCCATGTGGTTTTCCACTGCGCGGCAGAAAAGCTACTAATCGCCGGCGACGTGCTGTTTTACGAAACCATAGGCCGCACCGACTTCCCGCGCGGCAACCATCAGGATTTAATCGACAATATCCGCAACAAACTGCTGGTTCTGCCCGACGATACCCGCGTGATTCCCGGCCACGGCCGCATGACCACCATCGGCCATGAGCGGGTTTACAATCCGTTTTTGCAAGGCTAACCGCCGATACGATCCGAAGCGAAGCCGACCGGAAAAATGCCTGTCTGAAAAAACCTTTCAGACAGGCATTTTTTACCTTCCGCCGCCCGCCCGCTGCAAAGCCGCGATACGCTCCCGAGCGCCCGGATGCGAATCATAAAAACGCGAATACCAGCTGTCGCCCACCAAACTGCGGGCATTGCTGCGGTAAAGTTTAACCAGCGCGCTGATCAAATCGTCGGCCGAAGCTTCGGCGGCGGCGAAACGGTCGGCTTCAAATTCATTGCGGCGCGACATCCAGCCGGACAAGGGTGAAAACGGAAAGGTAAACACCGGCAACACCAGAAAAAACAGCAGCAAAGCCATCGCATGGCTGGCCGAATTCACCCCCAATCCCAGATAAAAACCCGGTTCTCGAATAAAAAAGCCCAATACCGCCAACACCAGCAAGCCCAGCGCGAAGCTGACCGCCATTTGCGTCACAATGTGCTTATGTTTGAAATGCCCCAATTCGTGCGCAAGCACCGCCTCCACCTCCTGCGGCTGCATGTCTTTGAGCAAGGTATCGAAAAAGACAATCCGCTTATGTTCGCCCAAGCCGGTGAAATACGCGTTGGCGTGGCCGGAACGTTTGCTGCCGTCGGCCACGAACACGCCTTCGCTTTTAAAACCGGTGCGCGCGAGCAAATCTTCGATACGCCGGCGCAGCGCCTCGTCCGCCAGCGGCTCGAAACGGTTGAACAGCGGCGCGATCCATTTCGGAAACGCCCACATCAGCAGCAACGAGAAACCCAGCCACAACAGCCACACCCACAGCCACCACAACGCACCGCCGATGCCCATCAGATAAATCACCGCATAAAGAAACGGAATACCGATCAGGCCGCCCAACAGCAGGCCTTTGGCGCGGTCGGCCAAAAACACCGGCCAAGTGGTGCGGTTGAAGCCGAAACGCGCTTCCAGGCCGAAAGTGCGCCAAACCGTCATCGGCAATTCCAACAACATATTGGCCAACAGAAACAACGCCATCAGCGCCACTCCTTGTGTGAGCGGCGAAGTGGAAACGTGCAGCGACAGCGCGGCCAGCGCGTTCAAGCCGCCGCCGTAAGTAAACAACAGAATCAGCAAGGTATCGTACCAAATCTGCCAACGCGCCAGCCGCTGGCCGGCCAGCGTGTAATCCGCCGCCTTCTGGTGCTCTTCCAGCGAAACCGCTCCGGCAAAACCGGCAGGTACCTGCGAACGGTGCTTCAACACTGCCCGACTCTGGCGGAACGAAAGATACAGCCGCAAAGTGGTGGTTAAAGCGAGAAAAAACAAAAACAATTGTTGTACGGTAGTAGCAGCCATCGTCGTCAAAACATGATTAAACCAGCCGCATGATAACCGCCGGCTGTGATTGAGGTCAAAAAAAGACGCCCGAAGGCGTCTTTTCTCGATACGGCAACTGAATATTCAGACACGCATTACATCATACCGCCCATGCCGCCCATACCACCCATGCCGCCCATATCCGGCATAGCAGGTTTCTCTTCCGGAATTTCGGCAATCATGCAGTCGGTAGTCAGCATCAGGCCGGCGATGGAAGCGGCGTGTTGCAACGCAGAACGGGTAACTTTGGCCGGATCCAAAACGCCCATTTCGATCATGTCGCCGTAGGTGTCGTTGCCGGCGTTGTAACCGAAGTTGCCTTGGCCTTCCAACACTTTGTTCACCACCACAGAAGGCTCGCCGCCGGCATTTTTCACGATCTGGCGCAGCGGAGATTCGATGGCGCGCAATACGATTTGCACACCGGCTTCTTGGTCGGCATTGGAGGTTTCCACTTTGCCCAGAGCGGAGCGGGCACGCAGCAGGGCAACGCCGCCGCCGGCCACCACGCCTTCTTCAACCGCAGCGCGGGTAGCGTGCAGCGCATCGTCCACGCGGTCTTTCTTCTCTTTCATTTCCACTTCGGTCGCCGCGCCGACTTTGATTACTGCTACACCGCCGGCCAGTTTGGCCACGCGCTCTTGCAGTTTTTCCTTGTCGTAATCGCTGGT
>NZ_JAUNHL010000037.1 GCF_030523955.1 Neisseria sp. | reverse complement strand
CGTGGGAGATTTTATGACTGCATTGCTACGGAGTTCTTATTTTAATTGACTATACCTTTGCAAAATTCTTTTCGATACTTTAAACATATAAACAAAACATATGCACCATGTCCAGGCCAAACCCGAGTATGGCGCACATATTTTCCTCAAACTGGTTTACTATAGTTTGAAATCTTTGCCAAATACAAGTTGGCAAAACCAACTTGTATTTTTTACCTATCAATGTCATTTAGTCGCCGAGCTTAGTAGGCGAAACTTCCACCACGCCTTGCTGATAGGAATAATTTTTATAAATATCAACAAGTTTTTTCAGTATTGTTGGTTTTTTCTTCGCTAAATCGTGGCTTTCAGCAGGATCATTAATTACATTAAATAGCTGCCATTTTTGTTTTACAATGCCGGCATTATCTAAACCATGAATTTTTGCGAAATGACTGGTTGCCACTGCTTTATAGTCCCCTTTTTTTACCATTTTACCGCCCATCATTTCCATTACACGCGCTTGTTTTGGTCCACGAAATTGAGGGTTGGGTTTCGCTAAGCGTTGGCTCAAATTTATGCCTGTGATTGGATTCTTGCCTTCAGGTGTTTTAACAGAAATATGAGCCAGCGATAACAAGGTTGGTGTGATATCGGTAATGTCGCCATAAGCGCCATCAATGCCTTTCTTGGCAACACCTGGACCTGAAATAATTAAAGGTGAGCGAATACCGCCTTCTGTGGTGTAACCTTTAAAAAGATAGTAAGGCGTATTGGATGCTTGTGCCCAGTCAGGTCCTGTTGAAATATAGCTTTCTGCGCTGCCCATTTTTTCTAATTGGTTATTGTGGGCACCTGAAACCCATTTTCCCCAGCGCGCATCGCGTTCACGCGAGGCTCCCGCCGCACCGTTATCCGATAAAAATACAAAAATAGTGTTTTTAAGCTCACCGCGTTCACGCAACTTGCTCATCAAGCGCCCAATATTGCTGTCCATATTGTCTACCATAGCAGCATAAACTTGCATGCGTTTACTCTCAGCTGCGCGCTCATCAGCACTCAAACTGTCCCATTCAGGTGTGCCAACTAATTTGCGATTGGGTATATTTTTCGCAATCAATCCCATTTGTTTCAATCGCCGCATACGACTATCGGCAAGCTTTTGCGGGCCATCTATATATTTGTCTGCATATTTGGCAATGTCTTTTTCAGGTGCCTGCAAAGGAGAATGTGGCGCCGTGTAGGCTAAATAAACAAAGAAAGGTTGATTTTTCGAGCGATTTTCAATTTCTTGAATGGCAAAATCGGTATAATTAATGGTAGAAAAGAAATTATCGGGCATGGTGGTAACTTTGCCATTTAAACGATAAACTTCCATACCTTCAGGCTCGTTGTACACTCCGTAAGTAGTTTGCAAGCCATATTGGTTTAATGTGGGGCTTTTAAAATGGTAATACTCTCCACGCATCAAAGCCAATGAACGGTCAAATCCATGATTTTCAGGACCTTCCCCATCTTTGTAACCCAAATGCCATTTGCCTGACAAAATAGTGCGATAGCCTGCTTTTTGCAAATATTCCGCCAAAGTTACTGCTTTACTGTTGAGTGCGCCACGATAGCCTTCCGCATTACCTGCTCTTTGTTCAGGTCGCGTAATTTCATTTAAATTGCCCAAGCCAGCAGTATGCGGGTCCGTACCTGTCAGTAGCGCCGCGCGTGAAGGCCCGGAATATGGTGTTACTTGGAAATTAGTGAATTTCACACCATTTTGCGCGAGGGTATCTAAATTGGGTGTATGAATCTCACCACCATAAGGGGTGATATCAGAGTAGCCCATATCGTCCGCCAAAATTAAAACAATATTGGGTCGTTTAGGCACTTCCTGTTTAGACGCAGCTAAACTATTGCCCGTTGCTATTAAACCCATGCCGGCAAACCAAACTGATTTTTTAATATGCTCCATAAATGACTCCTGAATTAATGTGCTTAAAAAAATCTATAACAACGATTAATTACGATTCTTATCTTACGACTTTAACTAAGGTTATCAATTGAAACAATTGCTTTAATTTTGTTTTTATTGAGGTTAAAAACAGCCATCACATTTGTAGGAATTTATAGTCGATTCAAATAAAATGTCTGGTGGAGCGCGGACGTTTTCGTCCGCTTTTTATGTATGATTCTGGATATTTTGCGGACGAGGACGTCCGCGCTCCAATATCGGAGTTTTGTTTTAAATCCACTATATCAGTACAAGGCATTTGCGCACTTTAGACAAACTTTGTATTGATAATCCTGCCTCACGTTTGATGTTTCGAGAGGTGCAAAGGACATTTTTGCATTCAAAACTTTTGAATACGTGTAATTCTTTCAGGATAAGGTTTTCTAAGATTTTTAGTACCCATTTTGTTACTACGTTCTGGTTCGCAATTAAAATCCGCCACCATCCAAGTCGAACAATTGGTGCATGATCTGGATAAATTTATGACATACCAAGCTTTGTTCTCTGTGGCTTCTGATTGAATATCCGACACTTGTGGCGTATTCCAGCGGGATAGAAAGTGTTTTCAGAATATCGAGGCTGACTAAATAATCTGCTACATGATCTGCCATACATGCAATGGTTTGGCTTTGTGTCAAAATGCTGATATTGGCCAACATTGACATGGATTCGATGATATTAGCTGGGAAAGACAGATTTCGCTCATAGAAAAAATGAGTAATGGTTTGACGCATTTCTGATCCGTGTAGCGGCACAATCCATGGATATTGCAGTAAATCTTCGATTTTTACGGCCTGCTGCTTGAGCAGCGGATGATTTTTTGATACGACCAACTTTAATTTTTCTTGAAAAAGCGCAGTATGCTGAAGGTTAAATTGATAGTGCTCTGCAGCAGACTTCGGCAGCCGACCGACCACAATATCCAACTCCCCCTTACTCAAAGCCGGAAAAAGCTCGTCGAATGTGCCTACTTTTATCGTAACGTGTACATCTGGGTTGCTCTTCTTTAATGCCACAACGGCACGCGGCAGCAAATGTACACTACCGGAAAGCAATGTACCGACAGCCAAGCGCCCGACATGACCTTCACGGAAACTATTTATATCGTCTACCAAATAACGGAGTTGAATCAACAAGTGGTTGATACGCTTGGCTAGAAACCTGCCTTCCTCGGTAGGTTCTACACCGCTTTTTTTTCGAATAAATAGTTTGACTTGGAGCTGGTCTTCCAATTCATGAATGGCTTTGGTTACTGCAGGCTGGGTCAAGTGTAGCTCGTTGGCGGCATGTATGATGGATCCAGAGGCATGCACTTGGTTGAAAATAATCAGAGGGCGCAGCTTGATGCGGTTCAATGCGATATCTTTTACCTTAAAATTGCGGCTGTCGGATTCGATGTGCATGGATAGTACCTCGAAATATAAATAGGGTTTGCCTAAAGATAATCCACAAACCCTCTTCTGTGAATCCACAAAGTAGCTTTTTTACAAATTGAAAAACTGTTTGGCATTGCCGTGAAGAATATTTTGCTGGATATCAACCGCCAAACCGCTGTTTTTTACCAAGTAGCCAATTTTCTTCTCTCCCAAGGGGAAGGGTGCGTCTGATCCGAGCATGATTTTGTCTGCGCCCATTTTATCTACCAAAAAGCGCAACGCCAAGGGGTCGAATACGGCCGAATCTACCCAGACGCGGTTTAAATACGATGAAGGCAGTTTCGGACAGTCTTCCCGCACGATGTCGCGGTGTTGCCAAGCGTTGTCAACACGACCGATTAAATAGGGGAAGCTGCCGCCGCCGTGGGCAAAACAGATTTTCAAACTCTCAGGCAGCTTTTCTAGTGCGCCTGAAAGAATCAGCGACAGTACGCCCAATTGGGTTTCCGCCGGCATCGATACCAGCCATTGCAGCATCCATTTGGGCATCCGCTCTTTGCCCATCATGTCCCACGGGTGGATGAATACCGGCATGTTTTCATCGGCACAGTGGTGTAAGAAGGTGAGTATGCCCTCGTCATCCAGATTTTTCAGGCCGACATGGTTGCCGATTTGTACGCCGATGTGACCGATATTTTTCGCACGGCTGAGTTCTTTGCAGGCTTCGTCAATGTCCTGCAACGGTACTTGAGCCAAGGTTTTCAGACGGTTTGGCGCATAGTTGCACATTTCTATGGCCAAATCGTTCATCAGGCGGTTCCATTCCACCACTTTTTCACTGATGGGTTCGGCATAGGCAAATAAAACCGGCGTGGCGCAGATAATCTGGAGATCGACATTTTGCTTATCCAGTTCTTCCACTCGGCGTTCAGCACTCCACAGTGCATCGTAAACCGGACGGAAATCGCGACCATCCAGAATGATGTTGCCGGTTTTGCCGTCGTCTTTGATTTTCAGCCACGGTGCGGTTTTCGGATTCAGGCGCATGGCCTGTTCTTCGCTGACCGGCGGAAAAAAATGAGCGTGTATGTCAATCATCATGGCCTTTGTCCTTTGCTTATTGATTAAAATTGGCGACTTTGGAGGTTTTCAAGGCTTCCAGCCATTCGGAGGCTTTGTGGCCGGGATGGACTTTGCCGCATTGCGGGCAGGTGCGCTCTTGGTCGCTGGTGGCATAAAAGCGGTCGAACATGGCCGGTAAATCAGCCACTAAATCGGTCATTTGCCCGCCGCCGTCGTAAATCAAGGTGGCGCAATCGGAGCAATACCAGCGCACATGGTCGTGCTTGTCTTCCGGCCGCGGCCGTTCAACCAAAAAGCACAGTCCTTTTTCATGCCGTTGCGGCGAATGTTGCAGGTGTGCCGGCAGCAAAAACACATCACCCGGATTTAAGTCGATGCGCTCGAAACGGCCTCTGTCCCACACCAGAATATGTGCATGACCGTGAATTTGGTAAAAAATTTCTTCGGTCGGATTGTCGTGAAAATCCGATCGGAAGTTCGGACCGCCGACCACGTTGATGATGTAGTCTCCATCCGGAAACACGGCGGCATTGGCCACGGGCGGTTTGAGCAGGGCCAGATTTTCTTCAGACCATGAAATTAATTGTTTGGGTAAACCGTATTTCAGTTCCATGATATTGCTCCTTACTGATGGTTTCAGGCTGCCTGAAATGTGTGCCGCAATGTTGAATCCAAACATATTGGCCGAACCGTTTTTCAGGCTGTCTGAAAAACCTTTATCGAACAGGTTTATAGGCAACGGCCTTGATTTCAATCCGCAAATGCGGGTGCGGCAGTTGGTGTACGGCTACGGTGGTGCGGGTAGGGCCGCTGTAGTCGAAAAATTCGGCATACACTTGGTTGTAGCGGGCAAAATCATTCATGTCGACCAAATAGGTGCAGATCTCTACCACGTCCTCCAAGCCGGCTCCTTCGGCCGCCAAAATCTCACGGATGTTTTCGATTACGGCGCGGGTTTGCACGGCAATATCCAAATCGGTAGCCCCCATTTCGTCTACTTTCACACCGGCAAACGAATTATCAGGCAGGCGCGAGCTGGTGCCGGAAACAAACAGAAAATCACCTGCGCGCTTGATGTGCGGAAAGCTGCCGCGCGGTTTGGCTTTGCCTTCCAATAAGGTTGACCGGTTAACCATGATCTGCTCCTGATTGTGTGTAAACGGAAACGCTGCCTAAGCCGTAAATTTCGGCTTCATAATGGCTGCCGGATTTTAAAGGTACGGCGGCAGTGGCGGCACCGGCGAGAATCAATGAACCGGCAGGCAGGGTTTGGCCGCGTTCGGCCAACAGTGCCGAAACCTGCACCAAGGCGTTAATCGGATTGCCTAAAATGGCCGCGGTTGTGCCGCTCTCCACCACTTTGCCGTTTTCTTTCAGCAAGACGCCCATATTGGCTTGGAAGGCCGATACCGGATATTGCATACCGGTAACAAATGCTGCGGAAGAAGTGTTGTCGGCCACCACATCTTCCAGGTTGAATTTAAAGGCTTCATAGCGCGAATCGATGATTTCCAATGCCGGAAAAATGCGTTCGATATAGTTCAGGCAGTTGTCGGCCGTTAATGCGGTATCAATATCACGGCCGGTCAAAAAGCCGATTTCAGGCTCGATACGCGGGTGGATAAAGCAGCTTAAATCCAAACTGCCCGCGTCGGCTACGCGCATGGCATCGGTTAGGCCGCCCCAAATTAGGTGATTCACCCCCATTTGCACCATTTTGGCTTTACTGGTGAACCCCAGTTTCACGCCTATGCTTTTTTCGCCTTCGGCATGGCGCAATGCCAAGCCTTCATCTTGGATGCGGTAAGCCTCTTCTAAATCAAAGGCATAAGTGGTGCGAAGCGACGGTGTTTCCTGTCGGTTGATTCGGGCATCGTGCAGTTTACGGGCATACTCGGCAGCATTCATACGGCCTCCTGTTTTTTCAATAAATCCAATGCCACATCGGCAATCATGTCTTCCTGTCCGCCCACCATTTTGCGGCGGCCGACTTCCAGCAGAATATCAACGGTATTGAGACCATAAACGGCAGCGGCGCGTTCGGCGTGCAGCAAAAAGCTGGAATAGACGCCGGCAAAGCCCAATGCCAGCGATTCACGGTCTACACGGACGGGACGGGCCTGCAACGGCCGGACGATATCGTCGGCGGCATTCATCAGTGCAATCAAATCGCAACCATGCTGCCAGCCTAATTTCTCGGCGCAGGCAATAAATACTTCCAACGGTGCATTGCCGGCACCGGCACCTTGTCCGGCCAAAGAAGCATCGACGCGGTGTACGCCTTCTTCTACTGCCACAATCGAATTGGCCACACCCAAACTTAAATTATGGTGGGCATGTACGCCTAAAGTGGTTTCCGGTTTTAAGGCTGCTTTCAATGCCCGTACCCGCGCCCGCATATCGTTCGGCAGCATTGCACCGCCCGAATCGGTGATGTAAATACAGCTTGCACCGTAACTTTCCATTTTCACGGCTTCTTCAGCCAAGCGGTTCGGTTCGGTCAGGTGCGACATCATCAGAAAACCGACCGCATCCATACCCAGCTCGCGGGCATAGGCGATATGCTGGGCGGAAACATCGGCTTCGGTGGAATGGGTTGCCACCCGTACCACCCGAGCTCCGGCCAGATAGGCTTCCTTTAAATCGTGCACGGTACCGATGCCGGGAATCAACAAAGTGGCAATCAGGGCATTGTCAACCGATTCGGCGGCGGCAGAAATCCATTCCACATCGGTATGCGCGCCAAAGCCGTAGTTGAAGCTGGAGCCGGCCAAGCCGTCGCCGTGTGCCACTTCAATCGAGCGTACGCCGGCTTTATCTAAAGCAGCGGCTATTTCTTTTACCTGCCCGATGCTGTAACGGTGTTTCATCACATGCGAACCATCGCGCAGGGTAACGTCGGAAATATATAAATCAACCATCTCAAGCTCCTTGTGATGCCAGTTGTTCGGCCACGATTTCTGCGGATGCCAGTGCGGCGGAAGTCATGATGTCGAGATTGCCTGCGTAAGCCGGCAGATAGTGGGCAGCACCCTCCACTTCCAGAAACACGGTTACTTTGGTGCCGGATCGCCCCTGCAAATCTGGATAAAATCCTGCCTCTTCTGCAGAAATATTTTCAAATTGGACAGTCTGTTTTAAACGGTATCCGGGGACATATTGCTGCACTTGAGCCACTCGTGCGGCCACGGCTTCTCGCACGGCCTCTTCTTTGCCTTGCTCGGCCAGCAGACAATACACCGTATCGCGCATCATCACCGGCGGTTCGGCCGGATTGAGGATAATGATGGCTTTGGCACGGTTTGCACCACCGATGCTTTGCAGGGCTTTGGCTGTGGTTTCGGTAAATTCATCAATATTGGCACGGGTGCCGGGACCGGCCGAATTGCTGGCAATTGAAGCCACGATTTCGGCATATTGCACTTGGCTGATTTGATTGATGGCGTGAACAATAGGAATGGTGGCCTGTCCGCCGCACGTTACCATATTGATGTTGGCTGCCTGAATGTGTTCGTTTAAATTGCACACCGGTACGACATAGGGGCCGATGGCGGCCGGTGTCAAATCGATCACGCGCACACCATGCTGTTGCAAAACGGCATTGTGTTTGATATGCGCACCGGCAGAGGTGGCATCAAAAACGATTTTGATGTCTTTAAATTCAGGCAGCTTGACCAAGCCGTCTATGCCTTCGTGGGTGGTTGCCACTCCCAAACGTTGTGCGCGTGCCAAGCCGTCTGAAGCTGGATCGATGCCGGCTAATGCCAAGAGTTGCAGATGGCGGCCATGGCGCAGAATTTTTATCATCAAATCTGAACCGATGTTGCCCGATCCGATAATGGCGGCGCCGATTTTATGATTGCTCATGGTTTGATTCCTTCCCGTTACGCGTTCAAATTTAATCTTCAAAAACCAGATTGATTTCCCCTAAATCCTGAATTTCCGCTTTAAAGGCAGACGGTTGCGTTACCGGCACCATCGGCCCCAAAGCACCGGTCAGAATCAGGTTGCCGGCTTTGAGTGGCATCCCCCGAGCTGCCATGGTATTGGCCAGCCACAGGGCAGCCACCAATGGATTGCCCAAGCAGGCCGCACCGTTGCCCGAAGACACCAAATCGCCGCTTTGATACATAGCCATACCGATTTTGGTTAAAGCCAAATCCTTTAATAAAACCGGCTGCTGACCAATGGCTACCAAGGCGGAAGAAGCGTTATCGGCCACAGTATCGCCGATACGGATATTCCAACCTTGCACGCGGCTGTCGACGATTTCGATGGCCGGTAACGCATAATCCACCGCATGAATCAATTCTGTCAGCGTGTGTTGTGGCAGCAGTAAATCATGTTTCAATACCAAAGCCACTTCTGCCTCAACTTTGGGTTGGATTAAACCGGACAAATGCACACTTTCGCCTTCTGCCACCACCATGTCGGCAAAAATACTGCCGAAATCAGGCTGATCTACGCCCAACTGTTTTTGCACGGCTACCGAAGTCAGGCCGATTTTTTTACCCACCACACGCCGGCCTTCTTCACGCACAGCCCGTTCGATATTGATTTGTTGAATTTGGTAGGCTGTATCCACATCCAATCCGTCTGAAAACCATTCACGCACCGGCGGACAAGCCGTTTGGCTTCGTTGCGCCTGCCATAAAGCATCGGCAGCCTGTTGAATCATTTGTTGTGTCATGATGTTATCCCTTCGCGTTAATCAACCGTTTCTGTACCTTTGGCCCACAAAGCCAAAGCAGAAACCAAAACCGGCGCGGCCAGCAGCATAAAGATGCCTTGAATGTCCAAACCGAAAGCAAAAATCACCGAACCGAACAATGCGCCGGTAATCGCACCCAATCGACCGATGCCGTGCATCCACGATACACCTGCCGCACGGCATTGCACTGGATAGGATGCCGCCGCCAAAGAGGGCAGCGAAGATTGCGCGCCAACCAAACCCGCACCGGCCAAAAAGATGAAACCACCCAACAGATAAATATTGCTGCCAAACAAGCCGGTAACCAACAACAATGCGGCAGAGATAAAATAAGTTGTCATCAAAGCACGATTGGGATTAAACCGATCCATAAACCAGCCGATAATCAAAGTGCCCACCACGCCGCCAAAAGGGAAAACCGCGGTCAGCAGGCTGTATTGCTCGACGCCGAATCCGGCATTTTTCAGAATGGTCGGCATCCAGCTCATCAGCAGGTAAAACACCAGAAGACTCATAAAGCAGCACAACCACATGGTGATGCCTGATTTCAGATAAGTGGAGGAGAGCAGCATTTTCAGCGGTTTTTCGGCAGAGGCCTGTTGTACTTTGCCGCTGTCGTCCGCCAGCGTCAGTTCTTCGCTGTCTGTTAAAGGCCGACCCAGTTTGGCGATGATTTTGCGGGCAGCATCCTGCCGGCCTTGGCGCAGCAAGAACGGCACCGATTCAGGTAAGGCAAACAGCAAAACCACCGTCAGGGCAATCGGCAGCACACCGCCAATCACCAGAATGGCATGCCAGCCGAAATGCTTGAGCAGCACAGCCGATAATACCCCGCCTAAAGAAGCACCCAAGGGAAACATACACAGCATCATATTGACCATCAGCATACGGCGTTTTTTCGGCATATATTCCGCCAGCAAAGTCGCAATATTCGGCATTGCCGCCCCCAAACCCAAGCCGGTCAGAAACCGCCAAATTTCCAAATGGCCCAAGTTTTGCGATGTGGCCGAAAGCAGAGTGGCCACACCGAACAAAAAAGTTGTGGCAATCACCACCCATCGGCGGCCGAAGCGGTCGGCCAGCGGTCCAGAACCCAACGCACCCAAGGACATGCCGATTAAGGCTGCACTCAACACCGGACCCAAGTCTTTTTTGTCGATACCCCATTCTTCCATCACAGAGGGTGCAATGTAACCGATGGCGCCGGCATCCAAACCATCGGCCAAAATAATCAAACAACCCAATACAAATACCAACCATTGCAAAGCCGATAATTTGCCACCGTCGATAATCGATTGAACCGTTACCGTTGTTTTCATGATGACTCTCCATCCTGATGCCGATTAAAATTTCACGCACACATTGGTGATTTCAGAATAGGCATTGAGCGAAAATACCCCGCCTTCACGCCCCAAACCCGAACGTTTCGATCCACCGAAAGGCGTACGTAAATCACGTGAATACCAAGTGTTTACCCACACAATTCCAACATGAATCTTGCGGGCAAAGCGGTGGGCACGACTGATGTTTTGCGTCCAAATGCTGCAATTTAAGCCATATTCGCTGTTATTCACCCGCGCGAGTACTTCATCCTCATCATCAAATGGTGCAATATGGCAGCAAGGGCCGAAAATCTCTTCGTTTACCACCCGCGCATCGTCGGGCAATCCCGTCCAAATCGTCGGTTCGACAAATGCACCCTGATCGCGCTCATCGCCAAACAGCGGGATTTTGCCGCCGGTAACCACTGTCGCCCCTTCTTCCTCGGCCAGCTTGAAATAAGAAAGCACTTTGTCACGGTGCGCAAACGACACCATCGGCCCTAAATCCACTCCTTCAGCATTCGGCACATCCAGCCTCAAAGCTTCTGTTTTGATCTTTAATGCCGCCACAAACCGGTCAAACAGACTGCGGTGCACATAAACACGCTCCGAACACATACACACTTGCCCGCTGTTGTAGAAGCTGGACTTCAGCACACCTTCCACCGCCGCATCGAAATCAGCATCGGCAAACACTACCGCCGCATTTTTACCACCCAACTCGAACGACACTTCTTTCACACCATCGGCCACCGTTTTCATAATATGCGAACCGGTTTTCGACCCACCGGTAAACGAAACCGCATCAATATCCGGATTTTCGGTGAGAAACGCCCCGGTTTTGGCTCCGAAGCCGTGAACAAGATTAAACGCACCTTTGGGCAGACCTACTGAATCGATCACCTCGGCCAACAAAGTCGCCGAAGAAGGTGTTTCTTCAGACGGCTTGCACACCACCGCATTGCCTGCTGCCAAGGCCGGCGCAACTTTCCAGGAAAACAGCAGCACCGGCAGATTCCACGGCGAAATCACCGCGATTACTCCCAAAGGCTTGCGTACCGAATAATTCAGCAAATAGCCGTTTTGTAACTTGGTTTCGCAGCTCTCGCCCACAAAGGAAGCAGCCAAATCGGCAAACAGTCGGAAATTGGCAATCGCACGCGGCACATCCAAAGTGCGTGCTAAATACAGTGGCCGGCCAGTGTCGGCAACTTCTGCCGCCACAAACTCATCAAAATGTGCCTCAATACCATCGGCAATCTTGCGCAAAATTTGTGCGCGCTCGAACGCTGAATAATTGCCCCACTCACCATCTACAGCTCGGCGTGCAGCCGCAACCGCCGCATCCACATGAGCCTTCTCAGCTTCAGAAACCAAAGATTTGGTTTGTCCGGTAACCGGGTTGATATTGGGAAAAGTTAGCTCCGATAAAACAAATTGACCGTTGATATATAATGGAAGAACTTCTTGTGTGACCATTTCATTGCTCCTTGTGCTGTTTTTCGATGCCGCTATTTAATGTATAGTCGATTCAAATAAAATGTCCGGTGGAGCGCGGACGTTTTCGTCCGTTCTTTATGTATGATTCTGGATATTTTGCGGACGAGGACGTCCGCGCTCCAATATCGGAGTTTTATTTTAAATCCACTATAAAACAAATAAATTATTGAACTATTGAGGAAATATTATCCAGCATTCGATTTTTGTTTTTGCTAAGTGTAGGAGCAATAATTTTGAAAAAATAATGAAAAATGGATGGGAGAAATATAACGGAATTTTATATTTAGCGATGCCAGCGCCGAATCTCTAAGTAGTAGATTCACTGTAGATTTTCAGTTATAGTGGATTTAAAATAAAACTCCGATATTGGAGCGCGGACGTCCTCGTCCGCAAAATATCCAGAATCATACATAAAGAACGGACGAAAACGTCCGCGCTCCACCGGACATTTTATTTGAATCGACTATATAGAGGATTAACTTAACTTTCGCTACGGCTCTGCTGCGCAGTAGCTCAAAGAGAACGATTTTGTAAGCCGCTAAAGCGGCAACGGAATCGCTTACGTACTGTACTGTCTGCGGCTTTTTGCTTTGTATCGAAAATAATTAAATCCACTGTAGAGCGTTTAATCATAATGGTTGCAAAGCGGCTGCAGCTAATAAAAAAGGTCTGAATATTGTTCAGACCTTTTGTTTTCAAAATAAAAATTATCCAATTTCTGCTAATAGTACTTTTGATTTCTCCAGAATGTCACCGCTGGCTTCTTCTACCAATTCGTTCAAAGTTTCACGAGCGGCATCCGGATCGCCGATTTCGATGTACATTTGAGCCAGTTCATACTTAGCTTCCAACGGAGCGGTCATGCCGACAGACTCGGAAATGAAGCCGACTTCTTTATCGTCACCGGCAAAGTCTACGCTGTCCCATTCGATTACATCGTCATCAGATGCTTCGGTAATAGCAATCGGTGCGGCGCTAAAGTTTTCTTCCTGAGTATCTTGCAGAGCTTCGAACGTATCAAAATCGGAATCCGCTTCCAGCTCTTCAGCTTTATCGTCGGCCGCTTCTTTTTCGGTTGCCCAACTATACGGAACAGGTTCTTCCTCAGTGGTTTCAGCAGTCTGAGTTTTGGCTTCGAGCGTTTCTGTAGGCTCTTCTGCCGTCTCAAGTACCCAGTTGTGGGTAGCCGGTTCTTCGGTAGCGGTATCAGTAAGTGCAGTTACGGTTTCAACGTTCTCTGAAGATTCTTGTTCCGTTGTTTGTTCGACAACGGCTGCGGGAATAACAGGTTCAACAGATACGGGTTCGAATTCCAGCGGCGAATCTTCATCTGTAGTGCTTTCAACCTCCTGCTCGATTTCGATAACTGTCTCAGATGCCGCTTCTGCCTCGATGCTTTCTTCTACAACAGGTTGCGAGGCAACCGGATCGGGTGCTTCGATAACAGTAGAAGCCGCTTCAAACTCCAGAACTTCTTCTTCACTCTCGTCAATCGCTTCGGGTTCTGTAAACTCAACAACTTCAACAACAGATTCTTCAACGGCAGCCGGTGTTTTTACTGTTTCTTCGTCAATTGCGGTTTTCTTGAAGGTGGCGGGTGAAACATCGTCTTCGTACACGCTTTCCGTAGATTCGATGTTGTCCCAATCGGCATCGGCACGTTTCAGTGTTTCTTCGTCGGTAGTTATCGAGCTGCTGACAATACCTTGCTGATTGCCGATGGTGCTCAAATCCAAGTTGAAATCATCAGTGACGGTTGGCTCTTCTGCACGGGGATCAACGTCGCTGAAGAAGATGTCTTCGGTTTCGGTAAAATCATCATCGCTGGTTTCGATGTCATCAGAAGCAGCGCTTTTTTCAGCTACAGCGGCTGTGGTTACTGCTGCTGCGGTGGTTTTGCCGGAAATCGGAGCTTTATCTGCTTTGGGGGCGGGTGACGCAGTTGCGTTTTCTTTGTTGGTTTGTTTATTGCCGCGGAATTTATTGAGGAATAGCAAAGCGGCCAAGCCGATGCCGCCTACCAGAATCCAAGGAAGGCTGGAGCCGCCGGAAGATTGTGAGGCAGGTGAGGCGGTAGCGGCGGCTTCTTGAGATGAAGCGGTTGCAGCTTTGGGTACAACAGTAGAGGGTACTGTAGAGGCAGCCGTATTGTCTGCCTTGTTTTCGCTTGTTATGTTGTTATTCGCGGTATTTGATTTGCTATCTGTTTTGGCTGAGGCCTGCTTGCCATCACCCTCGGGTTTTACTGTTTGCCCGGTAACGTTTTCAGCTGATTTTGGGGTTACGGCAGGAGCAGGCTGTTGCGTTTGGGCGGGAGGGGTGGAGGCGGTTCCGCTGATTTGACTGCCGGTAGGAATGCGCAATACGTCACCTGCGAAAATCAGATTTGGGTTGCCGTTTTTAAAGATATCGGGATTGGCTTGAATAATGGCTTTTGCCGTTTCCGACAAACTCATATTATTCGGGCGGACACGTGCTGCGATTTGATTCAACGTTTCCCCGGGACGTACTTCATATTGACCGCCTGTTTGTTGAATCGGTTGACGGGCATCCGCTGCAGCGACTTGATTTCCGTTTTGATTCGCTGAATTATCGGTGGCAAAGCTGCCCAAAGAGGCCAACATGGAAACGGATAAGACGATGAGCTTGATTCGATTATTGGTTTTCAAAACTTTATTCCCTGTCTTCTTTATGAAATGGAGCGGGTAGCCTGAGGCTGCCAAACGCGTAAGTACAATTACCCCATATAATATAATTGAATAACATAGTCTGCCAAGCAAAGCCGTCATTTAGCATAAGATTTCAGTAGGGAATGCGACTTAAATACGACGCTTGCTTGTGATGCTGTTGCGGATTTTTTTGCGGCATTTTAACTTAAGTTTGACGTGCAAGACAGGTTGATTCTGTTATGATACCGATTTGGTTTTTCAGGTAGCAAGGTTATCTTTAGTCATGAAGATTTTTAGCGATTTATTTGCGCTGATTTTGTTTTTTGCCATTTATACGGTTACGAAAAACATTTTTTGGGCGACGGCTTGTGCCGTCGTGATTGGTGTTTTACAAGCTGCTTTTATTTGGGCAAAGCATAAAAAGCTCGATGTAATGCAGTGGGCGAGCCTGATTCTGATCGTGGTATTCGGTGGTGCAACGATTGTGTTTCATGACAGCACTTTTATCAAGTGGAAGCCGACGTTACTGTTCTGGCTGGGAGCGTTGGTATTGCTGATATGCCAGATCAGAGGTAAAAACGGCCTGAAAGGTGTAATGGGTAAGGAATTGACCCTGCCTGAGTCTGTTTGGAATAAATTGACTTTGATGTGGATGGTTTTTTTGCTGTTGCTGGGTGCGGTGAATCTGGTGGTGGCTTACCAATTTAGTGAAGCGGCTTGGGTGAATTACAAACTATTCGGCTCGACTGCTTTGATGATACTGTTTATTGTGGCACAAGGTTTTTATCTGAGCCGTTATCTTCCTCAGGAGAATAAATAATTATGAGTAAAACTTATTTCATGCTGTTGGCAACGGATGCAGAGGGTACGCACGAGGCACGTATGGCGGCACGTCCGGCGCATTTGGCGCGCTTGGAGGCTTTGAAAGCTGCCGGCGACTTGATGACGGCAGGCCCGAATCCGCTTCCTGAGCAGCCTGATCGTGTATCCGGTAGTTTGATTATTGCTAAATTTGAAGATTTGGATGCGGCACAAGCTTGGGCGGAAGCTGATCCTTATGTAGATGCCGGTGTGTATGAAGAAGTGTTGATTAAACCCTTTAAAGCGGTGTTCGAGCCGGTTTTGAAATAAGGGATAGGCTGGAATGACAACGGTAGCGGAGCAAATCGAGGCCTGTCTGAAAGAGGCTTTGCCAATAGAGGCATTCGAATTGAGAGATGACAGCCATTTGCATGCCGGTCATACGGGCAATCGTGGTGGCGGGCATTACCGAGTGCTGGTTGTGAGCCGTGCTTTTGCAAAGGTTGGGCGTTTACAACGCCAGCGGATGGTTAAGCAGCCGTTGGCCGATTGGTTTGCTGACAACCGGATTCATGCTTTGAGCATTCGGGCACTGACTCCTGAAGAATACCGGAATGAGCAATAAGTTGCATATTTTAAGAGAACATACTAGCTAGAGAAAGAAAACATCATGAAAGATATTCGTTTAAGCGCTTTGTTGTTGGCTGCGTTATCGGGCGGCTTGATGGCGCAGACCGTGGTAACGGTGAACGGTACGGCGATCGACAGCAGCACAGTTGACACCGTGGTGCAGAATTTGAAACAGGGAAATCCGCAATTACAGGATAGCCCGCAGTTGCGCGATGAAGTAACCCGCCGTTTGGTGGTCAGTACCGCAGTGGCGCAGGAAGCGCGCCGTTTGAAGCTGGATCAGGGCAACGAGTTTAAGCAGGTTTCCGAGCAGGCAATGGCCAATGCCAAAAAAGAGGGCGCCGATAAGAAGCCTACATTCAAACAAGAATGGACTTTGTTTCAAAATGATTTGCTAAATCAGGTGTTTGTGTCGGATGTGTTGAGGAAAAATCCTGTTGGTGAGGCGGATGTTAACAAAGCTTATCAGGATTTGAGCGCTTATTATAAGGGTACGCAGGAAATTCAATTGGGTGAAATCATGACCCGTAGCGAAGCAGATGCTAAAAAAGCGTATGATGAATTGAAAGCCAAAAAATCATTTAAAACCGTAGCCGGCAAATATACCATCAACGAGCAAGCGAAGAAAAGCGGTGGTATTGCGCCGGGTTACATTCCGTTGAAAGATTTGCAACAAACCGATCCTGGCGTATTCGAAGCGGTAGGCAATCTGTCTAAAGGCGGATATACCGAGCCTTTGCGCAGTAATGACGGTGCGCTGTTTGCCATTTTCTATGTGAATGACAAACGTAATGTACAAATACCTGCTTTCGATCAAATGAAGAATCAGCTCACCGGACAATTACAGCAAGAGCGTGTGGCCGGCGCGGTGGATGGTGTCATGAAAAAGGCCAAGATTCAGCCGGCGAAGTAATCCAACTGATTTTACAGGAATAAAGTAAAAAATGATGAACAAAAAAGTGATGGTAAGCGCCTTGGTATTGTCGTTGGCCGGTTTGGCGGTAGCGGCGCAGGCGCCTCAGATTGACAATGCACGTGTAGATAGCATGGTAAATCAGTTTCTCCAGCAGGCGGGGCAAAATCCGCAAATGCAAGGGCAGCTGAACGGAGAAAAAATCCGTGCTCAGGTGGTAAAAGAGTTGCAAACGGTTGAGGTGTTGAAAGCCGAGGCCTTAAAAGCCGGTTTGGATAAAGATGCAGCGGTTCAAAATGAATTTAAAAATCTGGAAGCCCAGTTTTATGCTGCCAAATACACCGAGCATCTGACTAAAACCGTACAAGTAGACGAAGCGGAAGCGCGCCGTATGTATGATGCAATGGCGAAAACGGTGAAAATCCAGCAGGTTAATTTCAAAACTGCGCAGGAAGCCAAAGATGCGCAAAGCTTGTTGCTTAAAGGCATGAGTTTTGAGGATTTGATGAAGCGTTATCCGAACGAGGAGCAGAAATTCGACCAGTTTGTGCATCCGCAGCAGCTGCCGCCGCCTTTTGCTGCGGTTGTCGGCAAGATGGTGCGCGGTGATGTTACCCATGAACCGGTGGAGTTTAACGGTAAATTTTATCTGATTAAACTGGCTGCCGAGCAACGCAGTTCGGAAATGCCGCCGTTCGAACAGGTGAAAGAGCAAGTTCTGCAACAGGCCAAACAGCAAAAAGTACAAGAGCAAATCAACAAGCTTTTGAAAGATAACGGTATCGATTGATGCTGTAGAATACTAAATTGAGTGTTAAACGGGAAATGCCTGTCTGAAAAATATTTTCAGACAGGCATTTTTATGGGTATTTGGATTTTTCAGACAGGAGTGGTGATGAATTACTGCTGTTTTTGAGCAGCCTTATCCCACCAGGTCGATAGCGCCCATTCCGTGGCGGCATAGTATTTGGGCGGGCGGGCAGGAATCCCCAGCGTATTACGGTAAATCACACGGTATTGGTTGCTGTGCCAGTTGGGGATAACTAAATACTGCCAACGCAATACGCGGTCGAGTGCGCGGGCGCTGGCCACCAAATCGGCACGGTTTTTGAACTGAGCAAAATTCGGCAGCAGGCTCTCGATTGCCGGGTCGCAGATCCCGGCAAGATTGCGGCTGCCGGGTGTTTTGGCGGATTGGCAACTGTAATAACCGAATTGTTCGTTGCCGGGGCTTTCAGAGTTGGCGTATACAGTGGATACGATGTCAAAATCGAAGTCGTTAACCCGCTTCTGATATAGCGCAGCATCGGTAACGCGTATGTTCAATGTGATGCCGATTTTGGCTAAGTCGCGCTGCCACTTGAGAACCACGCGCTCAAAGTTTTTGCTGGGAGTGAGATATTCTATCACTACCGGTTGTTGGTTTTTATCTATCAGCCGCCCACCTTGATAGCGGTAACCGGCGGCGAGCAACAGTGCTTTTGCCTGCATCAGATTGGGACGTATCCCGACGGAAGGGTTGACTTTGGGCGGTTGCGGGGCATCGAGATTGAATACGGCCGGCGGCAAACGGTTTTTCAGCGGCAACAGAAGCTCCAATTCCCGGCCTTGCGGCTTGCCTGCGGCGGCCATTTCGCTGTTGGTGAAATAGCTGTCGCTGCGGCGATAGGAGCCGTAAAACAAGCGCTCGTTGATGCTTTCGAAGTCAAAGCTAAACACCAATGCTTGGCGTACGCGCACGTCTTGGAAAAAAGAACGGCGTTGGTTCATCACAAAGCCTTGCATCCCCGCCGTATTCTGATGTTGCCATTCGTGTTTTTGCAAATAATGGCGTGCCAATAGGTTTTCAGGGTAAGCACGAGCCCAGTCGCGGGCGGTGGTTTCTTGGCTGAAATCGTAGCGGCCGCCTTTTATGCCCTCAAGCCGCACCGAGTTGTCACGTACATAATTAAAACGGATGCGGTCGAAGTTATACATGCCTTTGCGGGTAGGCAGATTTTGCGCCCAATAGTTTTTATCGCGGGTAAATTCGCTCAAGCGGCCGCTTTCGGTGCGGGAGAGCCGGTAGGGGCCGGAGCCTATGGGAGGCGTATTCGGCGCTTTGGCCAGGCCTTGCGGATAGCTTTTGTGCGAGAAGACCGGTAACTGGCCCAGTATCATATGCAGTTCGGCATTGCGGTTTTTGAAACGGAAACGTACGGTATATTTGTCGGTGATATCTACGCCGGCAACATCGGCCCAGTAGAAGCGGTAAGAAGGCGAGGCAGCCGGGTCTTGGGTAAGCAGTTTGAAAGAAGCGGCGACGTCTTGCGCCAGCACAGGATCACCATTTTGGAAGCGGGCTTTGGGGTTGATTTTGAAATTAACCGATAAGCCGTCGGAAGCCAATTCGATGTCTTCGGCCAGCAGACCGTATACGGCAAAAGGCTCGTCCCAACTTTGTGCGGTTAAGGTGTCTAAAGTCAGGCTGGTGATGCCGGCTTCGTGGTCGCCTTTTAAGGTAAACGGATTGAGTGTGTCAAAGCCGCCACTGATCGGTAGGCTGAACGAACCGCCTTTTGGTGCATTGGGATTGGTATAGCCGAAGTGGGTAAAGGTGGGCGGATAAATGGGGGCGGATCCCAAACTTAGCCCGTAAGCCGCCCAGGCTACGGTTGGCAGGCCGGCGAGCGCGACGGTAATCAGTTTTTTTATCATGGCATTTCAGACAGGCATATCGTGAAAAGATATTTTACCTTGAAAGATGTGTTTGCCTGCAAGTAGCGGTAAAACAGTTTTGTTATGCTGTGTGCAACAGATTGCGGCAAACTCGGCTATAATGCGGTTCTTGAAAAAATTTCAGCCGATTCTGGAAAGGAATAATTTATGGGCTTTTTACAAGGTAAAAAAATCCTCATTACCGGTATGATTTCCGAGCGCTCGATTGCATACGGCATTGCTAAAGCATGTCGCGATCAAGGCGCCGAACTGGCGTTTACCTATGTGGTAGACAAATTGGAAGAGCGTGTGCGCAAAATGGCAGCAGAATTGGGTTCCGATTTGGTGTTTCGCTGCGATGTACAAAGCGATGCCGAGATTGATCAATTGTTTGCGGATTTGGGCAAGTCATGGGACGGTTTGGATGGTTTGGTGCATGCCATTGCTTTTGCACCGCGCGAAGCGCTCAACGGTGATTTTCTCGACAGCATCAGCCGCGAAGCCTTTAATGTCGCGCATGACGTTTCCGCATACAGCCTGCCGGCTTTGGTTAAAGCAGCACGCCCGATGATGAAAGGCCGTAATTCGGCTGTGGTTGCCCTCTCTTATCTGGGAGCGGTGCGTGCGATTCCCAACTACAATGTAATGGGCTTGGCCAAAGCCAGCTTGGAAGCGGCTATCCGCTTTACCGCTTCTTCTGTCGGCCGTGACGGAATTCGTTGTAATGGTATTTCTGCCGGCCCGATCAAAACATTGGCCGCTTCCGGTATCGCTGATTTCAGCAAACTGCTGAACCATGTAGCCGAACAAAATCCGTTGGGCCGCAATGTGACAATCGAGGAAGTGGGCAATGCCGCCGCCTTTTTATTGTCCGACCTCTCTTCCGGCATTACCGGTGAGATTACTTATGTAGATGGTGGCTACAGTATTAATGCGCTAAGCGAAGTTTAAAATTGGTGATGAATTACACTAATATTGCCGAATAGCGCAAAGTATAACCTCGCATATTGTCCGAAAGCACTTTGTAACAGCGTTTTGGGATAATATGCGGGTTTTTCTGGCTAAGATATTATTTGGTTTAGGAACTTTACCAAAGTATCGAGTATCTAATCTGCCGGATTATTGGTTTTCTCTGGCAATCGTTATGAAAATTAATATTTTTTGAAGTTTGGGAAATACTAAATTTCAGTGCTGTTGATTTAGGAATATGTGTTTTGTCGTTGCTTGTTTGCTGCAAAATATACCTTAAACAGAAGGAAACCAGTTTTGTTTGTTGTATCAAAAATATGAACTATCTTTAAAAAGAAGGAAATAAAATGTCATTGGCACAAGATTTTAAAGCATTTATTATGCGCGGAAACGTAGTTGACTTAGCTGTCGGTATGGTTGTCGGTACAGCATTCAGCGGTATTGTGAAATCATTGGTAGACGATGTGATCATGCCTCCTATCGGTTTGTTGATTGGTGGTGTGGATTTCTCCAACTTATTCATCACCCTGAAAGACGGGGCTAAGGTTGTCGGCCCTTACCCGTCTTTGGCGGCTGCAAAAGCGGCTGGTGCGGTTACTTTGAATATTGGTACTTTCATTAATACGATTATCAGTTTCTTGATTATTGCGGCAGCCATTTTTGCCGTTATTCAATTTTTGAATAAACTGCAACGTAAACAGGTAGAAGAAGCGCCGCCCGCTGAGCCTTCAGAAGAAGTTTTGCTGTTGCGTGAGATTCGTGACTCTTTGAAAAAATAATCCGGTTTTTAGCTACAGATTATTAATAAAAACCGCATCGTTGAAGATGCGGTTTTTATTTTGTTTTCGGCATCACAACGCCTGTCTGAAAAACAATTGCCTATTGCATGGTGGCACGAGCCACTTCAGTCACGTCCATGCCGAATAAAGCGTTAACGTCGGTTTCATCAAATACATATTTCTCATTGCAGAAATCACAGTCGATTTCGATGCTGCCTTGCTCGGCAACAATCGAGCCGACTTCCTGGCCGCCTAGCAATAACAACATATTGCTAACCTTACCGCGCGAACAGGTACAGGCAAATTCTATTTCTTCCGGCTCGAATACGCGTGGCGGTGTTTCGTGGAACAGACGGTAGAGCAATGCTTCGGCATCCAAGCTTAGCAATTCGGCAGCATCTACAGTATCCGATAAAGTGGTTACATGTTGCCAAGCTTCTTTGTCTAATGATTCTTCAGGCAGGCGTTGTAACAGCAGGCCGCCGACCGTGTTTTCGTCGGCCGCAAGAGTAATGTGGGTTTCCAGTTGTTCGGAGCGCAACATGTAGGCCATCAGCATTTCGGCGATGCTCCCGCCTTCCAGCGGCACCACGCCTTGCCAGGGTTCGCCTTCTTGTGGTTGCAGGGTAATGGCGAAAATGCCGTTATTGCCCAGTAAATCGCACAGCGTTTCCCCCTCATCAAAAGAAGCGGTTTCATCCCAGCGGGCCGTGGCACGGCAAGTATCGTTAGAGGTGGCTTCGACTACCAGCATTTTCAGTTTGCCTTCGCTTTGCACTTGCAGGGTCAGGGTGCCTTCTATTTTCAGATTACTGGAAAGCAGGGCACCGGCAGCCAGCAATTCGCCTAATGCGTGGCGGATGGGAGCGGGGTAGTTTTTGCGACAGACGATGTGCTGCCAAACCGCTTGAAGGCGGACATGCAGGCCGCGTACCGGCATGTCGTCGAAAATAAAGCGGGTACGGCGTTCGGCGTCGGAGTGGGGAGTGTGCATCATGGATCTTTCTATTATTTCATTTGCTATAGGCGTGATATGGATGCACGGGGTAGGAAATCAAGAGGGAATGCCTGTCTGAAAATTATTCCGGCAATTCGGCAGAGCGCATGCGGCGCAATACGATATTGGCCTTGGCGCGCAGCCGGGGGCTTTTCGGATTCTCGGCATAAAACAGCGGCGCGGGTACGCGTGCGGTGAGCAAGGCGGCTTGTTGGCGGCTAAGATCGGAGGCGGGTTTCTTGAAGAAATATTGGGAAGCAGCTTCGGCACCGTAAATGCCGTAGCCCCATTCGATAACATTCAGATAAAGCTCAAAAATGCGGTCTTTATCCGTGACCGCTTCCATCATGGCGGTGATGGCCGCTTCCTCGGCTTTACGCAGATAATTGCGCCCATCATTCAAAAACAGGTTTTTGGATAATTGCTGGCTGATGGTGGAACCGCCGGATCGGATTTCGCCGCTTTTTTCGTTTTTACGGAAAGCATTGCGCATGCCGCGCCAATCAAAACCGCTGTGTTCGGCAAAGCCTGCATCTTCCGAGGCAATCAGTGCCTTTTTTAAGTTTACCGAAATCTGGTTATAAGGAACCCAGCGGTAGTCCAGCGTTACATCGCGGCCTTCGCTGCGGAATTGGCTCATCCGCATCGACATAAATGCGCTTTGATGCGGCGCGACCGCGCGGTAGGTAAGGATGTTGCCGTATACATAAGCATTAAACAGAATAAACACGGCAAACGGTAAAGCAATCAGCCATTTAATCATGCTTGGATACTCTTGCGCATTAATTCGGTTACGCTGCGGATGTCGGGTGTGAAGCCGCGCCACAGTTGATACGAGAAAGCTGCTTGTGCAACCAGCATGCCTAGGCCGTCGGCAGTTTGTTTGGCTCCTGCGGCTTTTGCTTGCTGCATGAATACGGTGGGCTTGTCGCCGTAAGCCATATCATAAGCCATTTCGCAAACAGAAAAGAGCTTGTCGTTTACCGGTAGTTTGTCGCCGCTAAGGCTGCCGGAAGTGCCATTAATAATGATGTCGTAATATGAGCTGGCCAATTCGTCAAACGAACGGTAATCGACATCGAAGCGGTGTGCCAAGGTTTCCGCTTTGTCTACCGAACGGTTGGCCAGCGTGAGGGAAGCGGGTTGTTGTTCCAACAGGGGCTGCAACACGCCCCGGACTGCGCCGCCGGCACCCAACAACAAAACACGTTTGCCGGCAACAGAGAGATGATAGTTTTGAGTAAAATCATTCACCAAGCCGATGCCGTCGGTATTGTCACCGCGGAAACGGCCGTCGGGTAACGGAATTAATGTATTGACTGCACCGGCGATTTGGGCGCGTTCGGAACATTCGTCTACCCAATCCCAAGCATCGGTTTTAAACGGCAGGGTAACATTGGCGCCATTGCCGCCGCCGGCAAAGAAAGCAGAGGCTGCTTCGGAAAAATGGCCGATCTCGGCATAAATCCGTTCATAAATAATTTCCACTTGTTCTTGACGGGCAAATTGGGCGTGAATTTGCGGCGATTTGCTGTGGGCGATAGGGTTGCCGAAAACGGCGTAGCGTGCGGTGACCATGGCTTGGGATGACGAAATTATTAAAGAGAGATATTATGAAACAAACCGCCGGATAGATAAAGTATTTATAGAGAGGCGCAAGAGTCGGTTGGCAGGCGTGCCAAGTGAATCAAAAACAGTGCTGTGTTGCAATTTAGCCGAAAAAAAATCCGTTCGGCCGGTTATGTTTGGTAATCAAAGATGAGGCGTTTATAATAGCCACATGAAAAAATATATCCTCCCTCTCGTTTTGGTAACAGCCTTAACCGGCTGTGAATCCATTTATCTGCCGACACTCAAAGAAGTGCCGGTGTATCCGACTAATACGCGCACCCAAACGGATGAAGGGCGTGGCCGTTCTTACGATTTGGCACCCAGCCATTGGACGGACGTTTCCAAAATCCGCGACGAAGCTACGCGCTTGAGCTATCAGGTTAGCCAAGGTAAGTTGACCAAGGTACAGGCTGCGCAATATCTCAACCGCTACCGCATCCAACTGGTGGGTCGCAATGCTGTGGACGACAGCGTGTATGAAGTTTATCTGCGTTCGGCAGTGGATAGCCAGCGCGGTGCGATTTCAACCGATCAGTCCAAGCTTTATATCCAGAATACTTTGAAGGGTTGGCAACAACGCTGGCCTAATATGAGAAACAAACCGACTAATCCGGCGTTTACCAACTTCCTGATGGAAGTGATGGGCATGGAGCCGTTGAAATAAATTCTTTGATTGGCTGAATGTATTTTTAAGTGCAATATGATGGATATGCCTGTCTGAAACGTTTCAGACAGGCATTTTATTTCCTAGAAACGGTAATTATGTTGTTAATGATTTGTTGCTTCATTGCGCCAGAGAGCAAGAGAACGATTTTGTTGCCGCTAAAGCGGCAACGGAATCGGTTTCGCACTGCCTGCCTTGTGGTAAAAATAAATAGTTTCGCTATATTGAAAGCTAGTTTGGTCGGATGCAATCAGGAAAATCTTTTGGCCAATCGGAGTTTCTAAACGAAGTGAGGTGTGCCGTTATGGAATGCCTGCTTGAAAAGAATAATTGATTTTCAGACAGGCATTGGATGAGGGCAAGATTAAAAAGGTTTTGATAAGGATAAATATGAATGCTTGGATGATGCTGGCACTGGCGATTGCGTTTGAGGTAGCGGCAACGAGTTTGCTGAAGGTGAGCGACGGTTTCAGCCGTTGGGGGCCGGCTGTTTCTGCATTGCTGCTTTACGGTTTGTCGTTTTATTTGTTGGCGCAGATTTTTCGCAGCCTGCCGGTCGGGTTGGTGTATGCGGTATGGTCGGGGGTGGGCGTGGTGTTAACGGCGCTGATTGCTTGGGTAGCCTTTGGCCAGAAAATCGATACGGCCGGCTGCATTGGCATAGCCATGATTATCGGCGGTGTGGCGGTGATTAATCTTTTTTCTTCATCAGTACACTGAAATGTTGCGCCGGTTTGTCAAACCGGGCAACTTCATGCACAATGCCGTCAATAGCCACGGAGCAAGCGCCATGACACCCATTCTCGCTTTCGATATTGAAACCATTCCCGATGTTAACGGTATCCGCCTGCTGCATGATTTGCCCAAGAGCATGAGTGATCAGGAAGTGGTGTCGTTTGCCCAGCAGCGGCGCAGAGCGCAAACCGGCGGTGATTTTATGCAGCACCATCTGCACCGGGTGGTGGCGATTTCCTGCTGTATGCGTTGGGGGCAGGAGAAAATCCATGTCGGTACCATAGGTGAGTTGCACGACAGCGAAGAGACCATGATCGCCAAGTTTTTCGATTTGGTGGAAACCCACACGCCGCAGCTGGTGAGCTGGAACGGCGGCGGTTTCGATTTGCCGGTGCTGCATTACCGCGCCCTGATACACGGCATTACCGCCGCGCGCTATTGGGACATGGGCGAAGGTGATTTTGGCGACAGCCGGGATTTCAAATGGAACAACTACATCAGCCGTTACCACAGCCGCCATTGCGATTTAATGGATTTGCTGGCCTTATACCAGCCGCGGGCCAGCGTACCGCTGGACGATATGGCAAAACTCTGCGGCTTTCCCGGCAAACTCGGTATGGACGGCAGTAAGGTATGGGATGCTTGGCATGCCGGTGAAATCAAGGCCATTCGCGACTATTGCGAAACCGATGCGGCCAACACTTATTTGATGTATTTGCGTTTTCGCCTGATGAGCGGCGCATTGGATGGCGATGAATACGAACAGGAAATCCGCCGCCTGAAAAATTATTTGAAATCCTTGGCGGAAGAGAAACCTTATTGGGCGGAATTTTGTGCCGCCTGGAATTGATTGAACCCGTGCAATAATTTCTGACCATGACCGCACAACAAACTCTCAAACAAATTACGCTTATCGGGGTCGGCCTGATAGGCGGTTCTTTTGTGCTCGATTTAAAACGGCAGGGGCTGGTCGAGAAAATAGTCGGTATCGACCTTAATGCAGAAAATCTGGCACGCGCGCTGGAGCGTAAAGTAATTGACGAAGCGCATGAGCGCATCAGCGGCGAGAGTGTGGCCGGTGCCGATTGGGTGTTGATTGCCACGCCGGTGGCGACCCTGCCGGCGATTTGCCGTGCACTTGCTCCTGTGTTATCACTAGATACGATAGTCAGCGATGTCGGTAGTACCAAGCTTTCCGCATTGGCGGCATTTCGCGAATATTTGCCGCAACATTTTCCGCAATGCGTAGCCAGCCATCCGATTGCCGGTTCAGACAGGCATGGTGCATTGGCGGCGCAATTCGGTTTGTTTCAAGACAAAAAACTGATTTTATGCCCGCATGAGAAACAAAATCCGGCCGCTTTACAGCAGGTGGAGCAGTTCTGGCAGGCGGTGGGCAGCAAAACGTATCAGTTGAGCGCAGAAGAACACGACCAGATTTTCGCCGCCGTTTCGCATATGCCGCATGTGTTGGCGTTTTCTTTTGTCCACCAGATTGTGGATCATCCGGACGGCGGTAAATATTTGGATTTCGCCGCTTCCGGTTTCCGCGATTTTACCCGCATCGCTTCCAGCCATCCGGCGATTTGGACCGATATCTGCATGGCCAACCGGCAAAGCCTGCTTGATTTGATTAACGGGCAGTATCAGCAGTTGGCACGGGTGCGGGCGATGCTGGAAGCGGGGGATTCGGATAAGCTTTACCGCTATTTTGAAGAAGCCAAGCAAGCGCGGGATGATTGGTTGGAGAAGCAATAATTTGGTAAGCAAAACAAAATGCCTGTCTGAAAAGTTTTTCAGACAGGCATTTTGTTTTGCTTTCTTTACATCTCTTTCAAACGGGCAATGCGGTTATCCAAGCTGGGGTGGGTAGACAACAGCGAATCTTTTTTTGCTTCGCTGGCGATACCCAAAGCCGTCATTTCTTTCGGCAGCTCGCTGGTTTCGCCTTTCAGGCGTTGCAGGGCGGCAATCATTTTCGGCGCTCCTACCAGTTTGGCGGCACCGGCATCGGCGCGGTATTCGCGTTGGCGGCTGAACCACATTACGATAAAACTGGCCAAAAAGCCGAACAATACTTGCAACACCATGCTGACCAAGAAATAAATACCGCCGTTGGTTTCGCCGCGATCATTGGTAGCGACCACATTGGAGATCAGGCGCGACAGGAAAACCACGAAGGTATTAACCACGCCTTGGATCAGGGTAAGTGTCACCATATCGCCATTGCCGACGTGCGCCATTTCGTGCGCCAACACCGCTTCGACCTCATCGCGGGACATGTTTTGCAACAAACCGGTGCTAACGGCAACCAGCGAGTTGTTTTTGCTGGCACCGGTGGCGAAAGCATTGGGTTCGGGCGAGTGATAGATCGCCACTTCCGGCGTTTTCACGTTCCATTGTTTGGCTTGCGCCTCAACGGTATTGAGCAGCCAGCTTTCCAACTCGTTTTGCGGTTGGGTGATGACTTCGGCGCCAACCGAACGTTTCGCGACCATTTTGGAAGTTAGCAGCGAAATAATCGAGCCGGTAAAGCCCACAACAGCGGAGAACGCCAACAGGCTGCCCATATCATTGGGGTTGCCGCTGATGCCCAAAAGGCTGAGGATGACACTGATGACAACGAGTACGGCAAGGTTGGTGAGAATAAATAAGAAAATGCGTTTCACGTTTTTTCCTTTTGTTGTTGTGCTGTTGTGGTTGTTATGTTCCGGATCGTATTTTCTCAAAAACCGAGCGTTCAAGTATACAGGTGCTCCGCAAAGGTATGCAAAATTGTACTGGCATATCTTCCTGAAACCGCGATCCGGTAAGGCGGAGATGAATATTTAGAGCTTGAATTGTCAAACCAAGCGCAACGTTTTTCGAAACAGCACCTCATAAGCA
>NZ_JAUNHL010000036.1 GCF_030523955.1 Neisseria sp. | reverse complement strand
TACTGCTTTATGGGCACCTCTTCGCATTTGTTGCACTTAGATTGTCAATTCAAGAACAAAAACACCGCCGTTGCGTTAATTGTCAACAGACCCTAGAGTGAAAACTCATATGCCTGTCTGAAAATATCCAGCGGAAAAGATTTTTCAGACAGGCATTGATGCCTGTCTGAATATTTGAACATTTATAGCGGATCAACTTAACTTTCGCTACGGCGTTGCTGCGCCTTAGCTCGAAGAGAACGATTTTGTAAGCCGCTGAAGCGGCGACAGAATCGGTTCCGTACTACTCTTGTACTGTCTGCGGCTTGCTGCCTTATATCGAAAATGTGTGAATCCGCTATATTATTGTTTGGCGGCTTCGATTTGGATATTCAATTTTACGTTTTTGCTCATGCCGGCGCTAACCAAGTAATCCATGCCCCATTGGGTACGGTCGATGGTGGTTTCGAAATCACCGCCGCATACTTCGGCTTTTAACATCGGGCTTTGATAACAATTGAATTTAGTAGCTTTCAGGCTTACCGGATGGGTTTTGCCTAGCAAGGAGAGATTGCCGTCGACACGGGATACTTTGTTGCCTTTAAAGTGGAAACGGGTGGAAACGAAGCGGATTTCCGGATATTTCTCGGCATTAAACAAATCGGAAGATTTCAGATGTTGTGTGAAATCGGTGCTGCTGCTTTGTAAGCTGTTGACAGGAATGCTTAAATCAATGCTGCCGGTACGCTTGGCAGAATCAAATTGCAAGGTGCCGTTGAGATTGTAGAAGCCGCCGATATTGGTGGAAGTAGCGAAATGATCGATGGCAAAACGAGCGTTGGCGTGATGGGGATCAATTTTATAAGTAGCCGCAGCGGCGCTGGCCGCGAGGGCGGCGGTAAAGGCGGTAAACAGGATTTTCTTCATGAAAGTTTTCCTTCAATAAAATGTAAGATATGGATGATTTGGGATGCAACCTTGTTTAGTTTAACGGTTTATTAGCGTTGGATAAATAACTTGATAAAGAATAATCAATTTCCTAATAGGAAATACTGCACATTTTTCCGTATCTTTATGGTGCTTCTCCCAATTGGTAACCTAAACCGCGTCGGGTTTTGATAAATTCGTTGCCGATTTTTTTGCGCAAATGGTGGATATACACTTCCACCGCATTGCTTTCCACTTCTTGATCCCAGCTATATAACTTATCTTCGATCTGGGCGCGGCTGATGATGTGTTTGGGGCGCGATACCAGCATTTGCAATAAAGTCCATTCGCGGGCGGTTAGCGATAATGCCTTACCGTGCAAAGTAGCGCTTTGCGCGGCGGTATCCAGTTCCAGCCCGCCGTATACCAATTTGCTGCTGGTATGCCCTTGCCTGCGGCGTATTAAAGCCTGCAGACGCGCGGCAACTTCGTCGAGCGCAAAAGGTTTGCATAAATAATCGTCGGCACCGTGGTTCAAACCACTGACCCGATCCGCAATCGCATCACGTGCGGTGAGTATCAATACCGGGGTGTCGAGCTCTTTACTGCGCCATTGTTTCAAAATCTCCAGGCCGTCGATATTGGGCAGGCCCAAATCCAGCACCACCGCATCATAAGGTGCAATTTCCAACGCCGATGCGCCTTGCAGGCCATCACGAAACCAATCGACCGCCATATTCAATTTTTGCAGGCCGCGGTTTAAGCCATCGCCGATTTGAGGATCGTCTTCAATCAGTAAAATACGCATAAGGATTCCTGTTCTCCCTAGAATTCCGAATGGGTTCACTATATCATAATGCCTGTCTGAAACCTAAAACGAACTTTATTTATGAATTATCTGCCTTTCCAGAGCGAAATAGCCGAGCGTATGCTTATCAATACTGAAAACGAACACATCCATCCCGAATCTGTTTTTGTGCACACCGCCAACGGCTATTGGTTGGCTTGGCATGACGGCACTGCCGCATTGCTGGCACCGGAAACGCCGCCCGATATTCCCTGTTTTTGGGTAGAAGGCGCACACGATTTGGAAGAATTGGTCGCCATGGTGGAAAACGGTGATTTTGATGAACTGGAAGAGTTTGACGGCGACGATGACGCTTGGTATCAGGCACTGCATGAACATGCCCATGAGCACGATAAGGAAGCACACTGATGACCAACTTACGTTTGCCTCGTTTTGTCTGGTTGCTGCCGTTGGTACTTACTTTGCAGGGTTGCTTGGTTGCCAGTGCGGTGGATTTGGCCGCTACCACCGTGTTTACCGCCGGCAAGCTGGTGGTGAAAGGTACCGGCGCGGTGATTGATGCTGCGATTCCCGATAAAGACAAAGAGGATAAAGAGAAAAAAGATCAACCTGCCGACCAAGCTTTGCCGGCGAAATCTTCAAATGTTGAATATTACCCCGTTTCGCCTGCCGCTCCCGCCGAATAAATGCACGTTTGTAGGCATCATTTGCCGGATTACAACGGATTACAAGTATAATAAATCATTCCACAACACGGTTTTATTTTAGAGAAAGAAACAACCATGCAAACCTTCTCAGCCTTCTTGAAAGCCCATCTGGCCGCCCATCAATTACCTGAAGATTTGGGCAGTGTGGTCACGACAACCGTCGAAGCCTGTAAAAATATCAGCAACCAAGTGCGTCAAGGTGCGCTGGCCGGTATTCTGGGCGAAGCCGGTACCGGCAACGTACAGGGAGAAGATCAGAAAAAATTGGATGTTATCGCCAATAATCTGTTGATTGAAAAACTGAAAACCAATCTGGCGGTTGCCGGCATTGCCAGCGAAGAAGAAGAAACTTTTGTCGCCTGCCATGAAAACGGCGGCTATCTTGTATTGTTCGATCCGCTGGACGGCTCTTCCAATATCGATGTTAATATTTCGGTGGGAACCATTTTCTCGATTTTAGCCAAGCCGCAAGGGCCGCTGAGCACGGAGAGCTTCCTGCAAAAAGGAAACGACCAAGTTGCCAGCGGCTATGTTTTATACGGCCCGCAAACCCAATTGGTATTAACCTTGAAACACGGTGTGTTTGTGTTTACGCTAGATCACTATAACGAATTCATCCTCACCCGCGAAAACCCGCAAGTACCCGAGCAAACCAAAGAATTTGCCATTAACGCTTCCAATCAGCGCCATTGGTACGAACCGGTGCAGCAATACATCAGCGACTTGCTCGCCGGCGAGCATGGAACACGCGGCAAAAACTACAATATGCGCTGGGTAGCCAGCATGGTAGCAGAAGTACACCGCATTCTGATGCGCGGCGGTGTGTTCCTTTATCCGGCTGATCAGCGCGATCCCGCCAAGCCCGGCAAACTGCGTTTGATGTACGAAGCCAATCCCTTGGTATTGATTTTGCAGCAAGCCGGCGGCATCGGCAGCAATACGCAGCAAAATATCCTTGATATTCAACCCGAAGGTTTGCATCAGCGCGTATCCGTGGTATTGGGCAGTAAAGAAGAAGTGGAAAAAGTAAACCAATTACATCAGCAATAAGCACGAAAGAAAGCAAATGCCTGTCTGAAAAGCATTCAAACGTTTCAGACAGGCATTTGATTGGCTAGCTGGTTTGCGCTTTTGCCGATATTTTTCACAACTCAAAACAAGGCGTCATTTTATTAACGCGAATTCCCGCTAAAATCTCAGCGTAACGTGCACTCCGATCCGGCCGGTAGGCAATGAATGACTTGCCGCTTTTTTGGAACATCCGTAAAAAGCGGCATTGATAAACTTTTTAATACCTTTCACGAATAAACCTATGAAAAAAATACTCCCCCTGTTTGCTGCCCTGATCAGCATGGCCGCATTTTCCGCCCATGCCGAAACCCGCGCGGTTATCGATACCAATATGGGTAAAATCGAACTTTCCTTAGACGAGCAAAAAGCACCGAAAACAGTCGCTAATTTTGTTCATTACGCCCGAAAAGGCTTTTATAACGGTACCGTTTTTCACCGTGTAATCGACGGTTTTATGATTCAGGGCGGCGGTTTTACCCCCGATATGGCACAAAAAGCCACCGAAAAAGCAATTGTAAATGAAGCCAATAACGGCCTTGCCAACAAAACCGGTACCATCGCAATGGCGCGTACCGCTTCGCCGAATTCCGCAACCAGCCAGTTTTTTATCAACGTAGCCGATAACGATTTTCTCAACCGCAAAAACAATACCGTGCAAGGTGCTGGCTATGCGGTATTCGGTAAAGTAACCGGCGGCATGGATGTAGTACAAAGCATCAGCAAAACCGCCACGACCGATTATGCCCAATATCAAAATGTACCGGTTAAGCCTATTATCATCGAGAAGGTGACGATTTTGAAATAACAACCGAAACATAAGTTTTCGCTCAAATTGGGGGATGTTGAGCATCCCTAACTCCTGATAAAAAATGCCTGTCTGAAAACATTTTTCAGACAGGCATTTTATAGTGATAACCATTGGTTAATAAAAGTTAGTATAGGAATTGATCGCGTTGTTTACAGGTTGAAGGGCAATACTGATATGAACATGCATAAAAATACCCGGCTTACCCCGCATCACCGGTAAGCCATTTGGCCGCAGCCAGTGCGGCCAAGTTTCTGTTGCACGACGTGATCGACTGCTGTCCTGACTAACATTGAATGCGCTTATTCTGACAACGGTGTGGAATACCGGGGCAATGCAGGGCATCCCTTCGGCGTTGCCTGCGCACAAAACAATATCGAACAAAAATTCACCCGCATCGCCCGACCGCAGACCAACGGTAAAGCCGAACGGGTGATCTGCATCCTGATGGAGATGTGGCACGATAAAATAATACCATTTCAAGGCACGAAACGCCGGCGAAAAGAATTATGCCGCTTTGTGAATTTTTATAACACGGTTAAGCCACACAAAAGGCTGAAGGGCGTCGTGTCAAGTCCGAGTATGACGAGGTATTAATAAATTCAGGATTAAACAAATTTTTTGCCTGCCTGAAATTTTTTCAGACAGGCATTTGTTTGGGTGGGTGTAATGATCTGTTTGCACTACTTGGCATCATATACTGCACGCACCACCCCACCGATTGCGGCAATACCTTTTTGCAAAACCTCATCACTTTGCGCGATGCTCATACGTATGCATTCGTGGGCGTGGCGATAAGCTGTAGTATCGAGGCCGACGAAAAAGTGCTCGCCCGGAATAATCAGCGTACCTTTGGCTTTCAAACGCTGGTACAGTTCTTGCGAATGAATCGGCAAGCCTTCAAACCACAACCACAGGAAAATCGCGCCTTCCGGTTTGTGTATGCGAAGCGGGTAGCCGGCCAGCTCTTGCCGGAGCAGTGCCACCGCCGTTTCGGCCTGACGGCGGTAATAAGGTTGGATTACTTGGTCGGATAAGGTTTGCAAGCGGCCGTCTTTTAGCAGTGGTGTAGCAATGGCGGCACCAAAGCGGGTAGGTGCCAGATTGACAATTGCATTCAAGCAGCTAATGGCTTTGATCACTTGCGGTGAGGCCACGATGATGCCGGTACGTGCGCCGGGCAGGCCGATTTTAGAAAGGCTGAAACATAAGATGATGTTTTCATGCCAATTCAAGGTAACATCGCTGTAAATGATATTGGGAAAGGGCATGCCGTAAGCATTGTCGATAATCAGCGGAATACCGTGCGCCTGTGCCAATGCATCAAGACGGGCCATTTCGTCGTCGGTGAGTACGTTGCCGGTAGGATTGGTTGGCCGTGAACAGCAAATCGCTCCGATTTTGCCCTCGGTAAGTGCCGGTAACTGCTCCACGGCATCAAAATCCACATGGTATTTAAAGAAACCGCTTTGGCCTTGGTGCTCCACCGTTTCAATGGCGGGCGGTACGGCGATAAAGTGTGGTTTATCGATGTGGGCATCGGCATAACCGATGTATTCGGGCGCCAAGGGCAGCAGGATGGATTTTTCACTGTTGTCTTCAAAACGACCGCCAAATAAGTTGAAAAGATAGAAAAAAGCGTTTTGAGAACCATTGGTTAGCGCGATATTTTCGCGTGTGAGCTGCCAGCCGTATTGTGCGTTGAAAAAGGCCACCAGCTCATCGATAAAGCGGGCATCCCCCTGCGGCGTGGAATAATTACCTACACTCTCGACGCCGTCGGCATTGTCGGCCAGCTGTTTCAATACCTCGCGGTAAACGGCATTTACCTCGGCAATACGCGCCGGATTACCGCCGCCCAACATATTAACCGGCTGGTCGCTGTTAAGCGCGTTGCCCAGGTCATCCATTAATTGCAAGATGCCGCTGTTGCGGGTGAATTTCTGGCCGAATGCTGAAAACTGCATGTATGTTCCTTGTGTTTGGTAACGTATATGTTGGAAACGAAGTTAAATCGTGGGCAGGTTCAATGCCTGTCTGAAAAATACTGTCCGCTTGTGTAGCAGGCAGTATTTTGCTTGGAGGGCTCAAAAAATCTGCCCTATATCATCATGATACTATAAGCTCGAATGGCCGGAGTATTCACTATTATTAGAGCTGGAGTTTATCCAAACCCATTGCCTTATCCATCGAGCCGATCTCGGTATGGAAAGCGACTCCCAGACGGTTCCACGCATTAATTTGGGCAATGGAGAATACCATGTCGCACAGTTCCTGATCACTCAAAACACTTTTTGCGCGTTGATACAGTTCATCGCTCAAGCCTTCGGGACAAATACGGGTGAGTGCTTCCGTAAGCTCCAACGCTATTCTCTCTTTCTCGGAAAATAACGTACTTTCACGCCAAACCGCGATATGGTGCAAACGCATTTCGCGCTCGCCGTATTTTCGGGAAGTTTTGACATGCATATCTAGGCAGAATGTACAGCCATTGAGCTGCGATGCTCTGATTTTAATGATTTCTTTAAGCAGGGGATCGATAGATAAATCGGATAATGCATTTTCCACTTTCAGCATTTCATTGAATACTTTGGCGCCGATAATAGGGTAATTTAGCCGTTGCATGGATATTCTCTCCGGACGTTTAAAAAAGACGAAATGATGGTACACCCATTCAAACGGCATTGGCAACTTTGCAGCAATCATGATGCTTTCAGACAGGCGTATACAAAGCGAACAGGCAAATAAAAAAACAGCCCTTATTATCAAGGGCTGTTTTTTATGAAGCGGATTTAGTTGCCGGCTTTCAGTTTTTGCCATTCGGCAACAATGGTTTTCTTCGAGCTGTCGCTGATCTGCGGCATCACGAAACCGTTTTTCATATCTTCTGCACTCGGGAAGATGGAACGAATGGCCACCAGTTTCTGATCCATCAGCTTACGGGCAGGCAGGCTGGCCGGAGCGAAGGTAACGAAATCACCGTTTTTAGCTGCTATTGCGGGATCCAGCGTCCAGTTGATGTATTGGTGGGCATTAGCGACATTCTTCGCATCTTTCGGAATCACCCACGACTCAATCCAGAAACCCATGCCTTTAGGCGTTAACACCTCGATACCGACTTTGCTGCCGGCTTCTTCCGAACGTTTTTTCGCCATATTCAAATCACCGCCGTTACCTGCGGTTAAACAAATATCACCGCGAGCCAATTCGTCGATATAAGAAGGGCTGAAACGTTTCACATCAGGTCGGATGGCTTTCAATACACCAGCGGCTGCCTGAATATCTTCGGGGTTGGTGGCTTTCGGATCTTTACCCAGATAGTTCAAAACAATCGGGAAGATTTCGCTGGGGCTGTCCCACAGCACGATGCCGCAGGATTTCAGCTTGTTGGTGTATTCCGGCTTGAGCAGCAAATCCCAGCCGTTTTCCGGCAATTGGCCACCCAGCAATTCTTTACCTTTGGCGGTAATTGCCAAAGTGTTTACACCGGAGAAATAGGGAACGGCGTATTCATTACCCGGATCGGCGCTTTGCAGCATTTTTAAAAGTTCGGGATCAATGTTTTTATAATTGGGAATCAGGTCTTTATGTACTTTTTGATACGCACCGGCTTGGATTTGGCGCGGCAGGAATGCGATGCCTGGCACTGCCAAATCGTAACCCGATTTGCCGGTTAACACTTTGGTTTCCAGCGTTTCATTGTTTTCATACAAATCGTAAGTCAGCTTCAGATTGTATTTGTTTTTGAACTCATCAACCGTAGTCTCGTCAACATAGTTAGACCAATTATAGATATTTAAAGCATCCGTTTTGGGCAGACCATCGGTATTGGCGGCAGAAGCCGTAGCTGGCTGGTTATCGGTTTTTTGCTCGGTGCTTTTCTCATTCGCGCCGCCGCAGGCAGCCAAGGCCAAGGCGATTAATGCGGTCAATAATGATTTTTTCATGATGAGGTATCATTCCTTCCTTGTTTGAAGCTTGAAACAATTTAAACATTAAGGGGAAAGTGTTTTGGCACTACGGTTTCAAGGAATGCCAAAATGCTGCTGCCGCTTTTGTAAAAAAAGACGGATTTGCGTATTGTAATGTAAGCTTTGCGGAAAATCAAAATAACAATCAGCAGGATGCATGGTTTTTCTGTTGAAATAGCTTGGTGGTATCGGATTGGCTGATTGCGAACAAAAATGCCTGTGTCTCTTTCCGACCGCGTTTTCAGAGCAAAGAGGGATGAAATAATAATGAAAGAACTTGCTTTCATTAAATTAAAGCATTAAAATTCCACATTTACGAAATTCATTCGATTTAATTCAGGAGATGTCAACATGGCAAACAGCGCACAAGCCCGCAAACGTGCTCGCCAAGCTATTAAAAACCGTGCTCATAACGCCAGCTTGCGTACCGCTTTTCGCACTGCTGTAAAAAAAGTGCTGAAATCAGTTGAAGCCGGCGATAAAGCTGCAGCACAAGCTGTTTATAAAGATTCAGTAAAAGTTTTGGACCGTATTGCCGATAAGGGCGTGTTCCATAAAAACAAAGCCGCTCGCCACAAGAGCCGTTTGTCTGCCAAAATCAAAGCAATGGCTTGATTTTCGCAGTCAGTTAATTAGTTGTAACGAACAGACCCCCTAGGATAGCCCGCGTACAACGGTCGAATTATCCGGGGGCTTTGTTTTGCCAGATGGTCTTAACCATAGAAGACTTCCGGGCAAAACCATTTGAGGTAACCCATAGATGAAAAAATCCGCGCGCATTCTGCTGACAGCTTGCGTGGCTCTGCCGGTTTCGGTATGGGCGTTGCCGGCAGACCCGGCTTTGCAATGCACTTTGTTAAAAGACAATACCTTGCGCTTGGCCTGCTTCGATAAAGTCTATGCCGCTCAGTTTCCTCCGCAAAATTTGCCGGAAGCGGCCAAATCCAAGCCTAAAACCGTGGATTTGGTGAAAACGGTAGAAGGTAGTATCGAGCAACAGAAGCCAACCGTGGTATTTGATTATAGAGAAGATGTGGCAGCAGCAGGCTACGAACCGACGCAAGCTTTGTTGGATGCCGCGGATGCTTATACCCCGTTGAGCCGCTTGTATGATTTGGATGAAAACAGCCCGGAAGGTATTTTGTCGGTGCGCGAACACAATCCAATGTATCTGATGCCGTTGTGGTACAACTCAAGTCCGAATTATTACCCGTCTTCTCCTACCCGCGGTGTTACCGACGATGAGAAGTATTCAGACCAAAAACGTCTGGAAGCCAAAATGCAGGTGTCGTTCAAAAGCAAACTGGCGGAAGATTTGTTCAGTACACGTTCGGACTTGTGGTTCGGTTATACCCAGATTTCCAACTGGCAAGTATGGAACCAAGGCAAAGAATCGGCGCCATTCCGCAATAACGACTACACGCCCGAAATCTTTATTACCCAACCGGTGAAAGCAGATTTGCCCTTAGGCGGAAAGCTGCGTATGCTAGGCGCGGGTTTTGCCCATCAGTCTAATGGCCAGAGCCGCCCGTCATCCCGATCGTGGAACCGTGTTTATGCAATGGCGGGTATGGAGTGGGGCAAGCTGACCGTGATACCGCGAGTGTGGATGCGCGCTTTCGATCAAAGCGGTGAGGATGATGATAATCCGGATATTTCCGATTATATGGGCTACGGTGATTTAAAAATGCAGTACCGTTTCAACGATCAGCAAACTTTATCTGGTACTTTCCGGTTAAACCCGAAAACCGGAAAAGGAGCGATGGAAGTGGGCTATACTTTCCCTATAAAGGGTAAGTTGAAAATGTATGCGCAAGGTTTTCACGGTTATGGCGAAAGCCTGATTGATTACAACAAAAAACAAACCGGTATCGGCTTAGGCTTGATGCTAAATGATTGGGACGGTTTCTAAACTCGTTACCAACACTCGTTTCCTTGTCTCCAAGCGCGTATAATGCCCGGCTTGGGTGTCGGAATTTTACGGAATCATCATGACAGAAAAAAATGAACGCGGCGGCATCGGTAAAGCGCTGAAAAAATACCTGATTACCGGGGTTTTGGTGTGGCTGCCGATAGTGGTCACGGTGTGGGTGTTGACTTACATCATCAATGCTTCCGATCAGTTAATCAATCTCTTGCCCAGCCGTTGGCGCCCCGAATATTATACCGGCTTCAAAATTCCCGGCCTCGGGGTCATTGTGGCGGTGGTGGTTCTATTCATAACCGGCCTGTTTGCAGCCAATATGCTGGGGCGCAAAATCCTAGAGGGATGGGACAGCCTGCTCGGCCGTATCCCTGTGGTTAAATCGATTTATTCCAGCGTAAAAAAAGTATCCGAATCACTGCTTTCTGATAGCGGGCGTTCGTTTAAAACACCGGTGCTGGTGCCTTTTCCCCAACCGAATATTTGGACCATCGCTTTTGTATCGGGCAGCATTCCAGGCGTTGTTCAACAAAGCTTGTCTGAAGAATATATTTCCGTTTATGTGCCGACCACACCCAACCCAACCGGCGGTTATTATATTATGGTGAGAAAAAGCGATATCCGGGAATTGGATATGAGTGTAGACGATGCGCTTAAATATGTTATTTCGTTGGGCATGGTGATGCCGGATGAATTACCCTTGAAAAAAAATAAGACAGTACCCGTGTTGGAAAATAATATTTTCCATAATGCAGATGAAAACAAAGATCAGCAATCCGCTGTAACTGCCGAAGAAACCAAAGAATAAAACTGTTCCGTTTGACTACAGTGAAAAAATTGTATCGAAAAACAAAATATTGATTCATTTTTTTAGTTTTTAAAAAAGAAAGAACCTTATGCGTACCAATTATTGTGGCTTGATCAGCGAGCAATATCTAGACCAAACCGTTACTGTAAAAGGCTGGGTACACCGCCGGCGCGACCACGGCGGCGTGATTTTTATCGATCTGCGCGACCGCGAAGGCATTGTGCAGGTCGTGATTGATCCCGACACCCCCGAAGCCTTCCAAACCGCCGATGCATCGCGCAACGAATACGTTTTGAGCATCACCGGCCGCGTACGCAACCGCCCCGAAGGCACCACCAACGATAAAATGATTTCCGGCAAAATCGAGATTCTCGCCAAAGAAATTGAAGTGCTGAATGCCGCCGCCACGCCGCCGTTCCAAATCGACGACGAAAACCTGAGCGAAAACGTGCGCTTAACCAACCGCGTTATCGATTTGCGCCGTCCCGCCATGCAGCGTAACTTGCGCCTGCGCTACCAAGTGGCAATGGGAGTGCGCCGCTATCTCGACGCACAAGGCTTTATCGATATCGAAACGCCGATGCTCACCCGTTCCACCCCCGAAGGCGCGCGCGACTATCTCGTGCCCAGCCGCGTGCATCCGGGCGAATTTTTCGCGCTGCCGCAATCGCCGCAACTGTTCAAACAACTGTTGATGGTGGCTGGTTTCGACCGCTACTACCAAATCACCAAATGCTTCCGCGACGAAGATTTACGCGCCGACCGCCAGCCCGAATTCACCCAGATCGATATCGAAACCTCGTTCTTAAGCGAAAACGAAATCATGGATATCACCGAAGGCATGGCCAAACAGGTGTTTAAAGATGCCTTGGGCGTGGAATTGGCCGATTTCCCGCGCATGGAATACCGCGAAGCCATGTTCTACTACGGCTCCGACAAACCCGATATGCGCGTGAACCTGAAATTTACCGAGCTGACCGACTTGATGAAATCGGAAGAATTGAAAGTATTCCGTGCCGCCGCCGACATGAAAGGCGGCCGCGTGGTTGCTCTGCGCGTGCCGAACGGTGCGAAATTCAGCCGTAAAGAAATCGACGAGTACACCAAATTCGTCGGCATCTACGGCGCCAAAGGTTTGGCCTATATCAAAGTAAACGATGCCAGTAAAATCACTAACGGTGAAGACAGCGGCTTGCAATCGCCGATTGTGAAGAATCTGTCTGAAAATGCCCTGAAAGAGATCATCGCTCAAACAGGCGCGCAAAACGGCGACATCATTTTCTTCGGTGCCGACAAAGCCAAGATTGTTAACGAAGCCATGGGTGCGCTGCGTGTCAAAGTCGGCCACGAGCATGGCGCCGAAAACGGCTATTTCACCGACGAATGGCGCCCGCTGTGGGTAATCGATTTCCCGATGTTCGAATACGACGAAGAAAACGACCGCTACGCCGCCATGCACCACCCCTTCACCTCACCCAAACCCGGCCATGAAGACCTGATGGAAAGCGACCCCGAAAACTGCCTCGCCCGTGCCTACGATATGGTACTCAACGGCTGGGAAATCGGCGGCGGCTCCATCCGTATCCACCTTGCCGAGATTCAGGAAAAAGTATTTGCTGCGCTGAAAATCACCCCCGAAGAGCAGCAAAACAAATTCGGCTTCCTGCTGGACAACCTGAAATACGGCGCACCGCCGCACGGCGGTTTGGCGTTCGGCCTCGACCGCTTGGTAACGCTGATGACCGGTGCCGAATCCATCCGCGACGTGATTGCTTTCCCGAAAACCCAGCGTGCGCAATGCCTGCTTACCAACGCCCCCAATGCGGTGGACGACAAGCAGCTGCGCGAATTAAGCCTGCGTCTGCGCCAGAAAGTGGCCGAAAGCAAAGAGGCTTAACGGGTTTAGCCGTTTAAACGGACACAGGCCGTCTGAAAAAATATTTTCAGATGGCCTGATAATTTTGAAAAATTCACTCAGGCCATCTGAAACATCCCGCTGCCACCACATTCGGGTTTGGCTCGGATATCTTGGGTTTCGGCAACATGTAATACTCGAGTTAAACCCAACTACGACGCAAAGCTCTCGGTTTGAGCATTGTTCAGTTTGACTTAAGCCGGCGCATTTATCATTGCCCATTCTTAATTTTGATGCAGGAAAGCCGTGCAAAACGAATATTTGATTATGTTGATTCCCGCCGCCGTAGCCGTTGCCGGCGGCGTATTGGCCTTGTTGTGGAACCCGTCGGCACAGGCGCGCAGCTTGATCCAGCACTTTGCCGCCGGTGTGGTGTTGTCTGCCTTGTCGGTAGAGTTGCTGCCTGAAATCGGCCGCGAACACGCCCGCCCGTGGGTGTTGATTGCATCGTTTGCAGCAGGCAGCCTGTTAATGTTCGGCCTGAAATTGCTGACCGAAAAATTGGAAAGCGGGGCGGAACACGACAAGCATTCCGGCGTAGCGGCTGCCGGTGCCGTCTTGCCGGTGGGATTGTTGCTGGCCACCTTTATCGATATCGTCACCGACGGCTTTATTATCGGCGCGGGTTTTGCGTCGGGAGGCGAATCGGGCCTGATTCTGGCGCTGGGTTTGTCGGTGGAGTTGTTGTTTCTCGGCCTTGCCCTGATGAGCGATGCACTGAAAGGCTGGCGCATGGTTGTTTTAACCACACTGTTGGGCGTGGTGGTGTTTGTGTTTGCCGCGCTGGGCAATTGGTTATTAAGCGGCGCATCGCATGACGTGATGGGTGCTGTATTAGCAGCCAGTGCGGCGGCGTTGCTGTATTTGGTAACCGAAGAATTGCTGATCGAAGCGCACGAGGTGCAGGAGAAAAATTATTCGGTATTGGTGCTCTTTGCCGGATTTTTAAGTTTCTGGGCCGTGCAGCTTTTAGCTTGATAGGACTTATTCAGCCGATTTGCTAATGTCGTATGGCTGGAGTTCTAGGGTCTGTGGACAATTAACCGGCGAAGCGGTTTTTTGAGGCAAAAACCGCGTATGCAAGGCAAAAAGCACAGCAAGGTTGAACACCTTGCGAGCATTTTTAACGCCGCAGACGGGGATTTTTGACCAAAAACACCGCCGTTGCGTTAATTGTCGACAGACCCTAGAGTCTGTCGACAACTTTTCTTGATTGTAAATTTTAAAAATTATATTTTTGGCCAATATTTTGTTTTGAGGGCGTAATGATGACCGAACCTTTCCAAGAATCTTTACACGAGCTGCCGGACGAAGGCGGACATAAGCGCGGCATCCGCAGTTTTGTATTGCGCCAAGGGCATATGACGGCGGCGCAGCAGCGGGCGATCGACCATTTGTGGCCGCAATTCGGTGTCGATTATCAAGCTGCTGAGGCAGATTTAGCCGCCTTATTCGGCCGTACCGCGCCCAAGGTGCTGGAAATCGGCTTCGGTATGGGTACTGCCACGGCCGAGATTGCCAAACGTTTGCCGGAAAAAGATTTTCTGGCTATTGATGTGCACGGCCCGGGGGTAGGCAATCTGCTGAAGCTGGCAGAGGAAATGCAGTTGCCCAATATCCGTGTGATGCGCCACGATGCGGTGGAAGTGGTGGAAAATATGCTGGCAGACGGAAGTTTGGACGGCATCCATATTTTCTTTCCCGATCCTTGGCATAAAAAGCGCCACCACAAGCGCCGCTTGATCCAGCCGCCGTTTGTTGCCAAGTTGTTGCCCAAGCTGAAAGTCGGCGGCTACATCCATCTGGCGACCGACTGGGAAGAATATGCGGTACAAATGCTGGAAGTGTTGAGCAGTTTCGACAGTTTGCAAAATACCGCCGCCGATTATGCGCCGACGCCGGCCTACCGCCCGGAAACCAAATTCGAAGCGCGGGGCAAGCGTTTGGGGCACGGCGTTTGGGATTTGGTATTTACCCGCGTTGCCTAAGCATCATGCCTGTCTGAACGTTTTTTCAGACAGGCATAATTAATATCGATCGGCTTATCGACCATCAACTTTAGAAAAAAGCACACGCTTGGTATTCGGATTTAATAGCGGCATCTTAAAATTTGCTGAAACCCAAGATACCTAGGGTCTGTCGACAATTAACCGGCGAAGCGGTTTTTTGAGACAAAAACCGCGTATGCAAGGCAAAAAGCACAGCAAGGTTGAACACCTTGCGAGCATTTTTAACGCCGCAGACGGGGGATTTTGACCAAAAACACCGCCGTTGCGTTAATTGTCGACAGACCCTAATGCAAGCTCGAGATGCCTGTCTGAAAGCACGATGCTGCGCCGGCGGATTTGTCGCTGTGGCCGATTGCCGTTACAATTCCGTTCATTCCGTTTTTAGCGATCGAGTGTTATGCAAGCCATAGATTATTGTCGTCAAAAAGCCGACCAAAGCGGTTCCAGCTTTCTGGCCGGTTTCCGTTTTCTGCCTGAAAAGCAGCATCAGGCGATGACGGTTTTGTATGCGTTTTGCCGCGAGTTGGACGATGTGGTAGACGACTGCAGCGATGCGCAGGTGGCGCAAACGACACTCAATTGGTGGCGCATGGATTTGGCCAAGGTGTTCGAGGGTGAGATGCCGGAACATCCTGTCAATCAGGCCTTGCGCGGGCCGGTTGCCGATTTTGCGCTGCCGCATGACGAATTGACGGCGATTATCGACGGTATGCAGATGGATTTGGAACAGGCGCGCTATCCTGATTTCGAGGCTTTGAAACTGTATTGCCATCGGGTGGCGGGCGTGGTCGGCTGCCTGATTGCCCGTATTCTCGGTTTTAGCAACCATCAAACGCTGGTTTATGCCGATAAAATGGGCTTGGCGCTGCAACTGACCAACATCATCCGCGATGTGGGCGAAGATGCGCGCCGCGGCCGGATTTATCTGCCGGTAGACGAATTGCAGCGTTTTTCGGTGCCGGCGCAAAGCATTCTTTCTCTTAAGGGGACGCCCGAATTTGCCGCGCTGATGGCGTTCCAAATCGAACGTGCCAAACAGAGTTACCGTGAAGCGGTGGCAGCTCTGCCGCCGGAGGATAAGCGCTCGCAGCGGGTGGGCTTGGTTATGGGCAGCATTTATTATGCCCTGTTGCAGGAAATCGAGCGCGACGGCGGACAAAACGTGTTGTCCTACAAAATCGCCATTCCCGGCCCGCGCAAGAAGCGGATCGCCTTGAAAACCTGGTTATTCGGATTTAAGCCATGAATGATAAACGACTTCCCAAAGTGGCGGTAATCGGTGCCGGCTGGAGCGGTTTGGCCGCGGCGGCGGCGCTGGCCGGCAAGAGCGAGCTGGTTGTTTTCGAAGCGGGCAAAACCGCCGGCGGCCGGGCGCGCAGCCTGGGTAGGGCGGTGGAAGGTTTTTCCTTTCTGGATAACGGCCAACACATTATGCTCGGCGCTTATCATGCCATGCAGACATTAATGAAAACAGTGGGCGTCGACTTCGATAAGGCGTTTATGCGCTTGCCTTTGCAATGGTATATGGCCGACGGACTGCGGTTTCAGACAGGCATTTTGCCGGCGCCTTGGCATATCGTGAAGGCAGTGTTGTTTGCCAAAGGCATTTCATTTGGCGAGAAAATTGCGCTGTCGCGCCAGATGCGTGCCTTGCAGTTGCGCAGAAACAGCGAGCCGGATAAAACGGTGGCGCAATGGTTGAGCGAATGGCGTGTTTCGCGCCGCTTGCAAAGCGGTTTCTGGCAGCCTTTGGTGTTGGGTGCACTCAATACGCCGTTAACGAGCGCCAGTGTGAATACGCTTGCCAATGTGGTGCAAGACGGCGTGTGCGCCGGTAAGGCGGCCGGCAATTATTGGCTGCCCAAGCAGGATTTGGGCGCGCTGCTGGCCGAACCGGCGCTGGCTTGGTTGAAACGTCAGGGTGTCGGAATCCGTATGGGCGAACGGGTAGGGCGTTTGCAAACGCTGCCGGGCGGACGGGTTGCGGTGAACGGCGAAGCGTTTGATGCAGTGGTAACGGCGGTGGCGCCTTATCATGCGGCAGCTTTGTGGCCGAAAGAGACGCCTTCTTCCCTTACCTCGGTGCTCGATGGCTATGCTTACCACGCCATTACCACCGTTTATCTTTGTTATGCCGAACCGGTCAAATTGCCGGCGGCGCTCACCGGTTTTGCCGAAGGCACTGCGCAATGGCTGCTGGCACGCGGCGGTTTGGGCGGCGACGAGCATGAAGTGGCGGCGGTGATCAGCGTTTCGGATGAGCTCTCTATCCGCGATTCGGCCGATTGGATGGCGCAGGTACATGCCGATGTGAAGCGGGTGTGTCCCGATATCGGCGAGCCGTTGGCCGGCAGGGTGATTACCGAAAAACGGGCGACGGTCGCCAGCACGCCGAACCGCCAGCGCCCCGATTGCGCTTGGTTGCACCACCAGAATATTTATCCGGCCGGAGATTATTTACACGAACGTTATCCGGCCACGCTGGAAGCAGCGGTGCAAAGCGGGCAAGCTGCGGCGGCATTATTGCTGGCCGATTGGCGGCGTTAGTGTTAATTTACAGACATTCCCATTCGGCAATGCCTGTCTGAAACCATTTCAGACAGGCCTGCCATTTCAAGAAAAGGTAAAAGATTATGAGCAGCGGACAATTGCAAGACAAAATCGTTTTGGTAACCGGCGCTTCGCAAGGCTTAGGCGAGCAGGTGGCCAAAAGCTATGCAGCGCAGGGCGCGACGGTGATTCTGGTGGCGCGCCACCAGAAGAAAATGGAAAAAGTATATGACGATATCGTTGCCGCCGGCCATCCCGAGCCGTTTGCCGTTTGCTTTGATTTGCTGACGGCGGAAGAGAAAGAATTCGATAATCTGGCAATCACCGTTGCACAAGCCACCGGCCGCCGTTTGGACGGCATCGTGCACTGCGCCAGCTATTTTTACGCCTTATCGCCGCTGGATTTCCAAACCGTTGCCGAGTGGGTAAACCAATACCGTATCAACACGGTGGCGCCGATGGCGTTGACCCGGGCGTTTCTGCAGCTGTTGAAAGAATCGCCCGACGCTTCGGTGATTTTTGTCGGCGAAAGCCACGGCGAAACACCGAAAGCCTATTGGGGCGGATTCGGCGCTTCCAAAGCCGCATTGAATTATTTGTGCAAAGTGGCGGCGGACGAGTGGGAGCGCTTCGACAACTTGCGTGCCAACGTATTGGTGCCCGGCGCCATCAATTCGCCGCAGCGGATTAAAACTCATCCGGGCGAGAGCGAGGAAGAGCGCAAAAATATCGCGGACATCATGCCGCAATTCGTTTACTGGATGAGCAGCGAAAGCCGGGGAAACAGCGGCGGGATTGTGTATTTATAATTCCGGTTTGGTTATTTACGAAATGCCTGTCTGAAAATAAACATAGAATGCTAAACATGTTTTCAGACAGGCATTGTTATAGCAGATTAACTTAACTTTCGCTACGGCGTTGCTGCGCCTTGCCGTACTACTTGTACTGTCTGCGGCTTGCTGCCTTGTATCGAAAATTAATTAAATCTGCTATATAAAACAAATTATTAAGATTAAAGAGAAAATGATGAAACTGACCCTGATGTTCCGCGAATATTGCAGTCTCTGCCACAAGATGCGGGATGATTTGCAGCCTTACCAGCAAGAATACGGCTTTGAATTGGAAGTGTTGGATGTCGATGAAGACGAGGCGCTGGAGGCCAAGTACAACGAACTTGTGCCGGTACTCTTGCTGGGAGAACAGGAAATCTGCCACTGGCATCTGGACGAGGCCAAATTGCGCGCGGCCTTAGCAGAAGCACTTGATAGGGAAAAGCCTGTCTGAAAGCCTCTGCCGGCATGCAGCAGGGCAAGCCGAATTCCGCGGAAATAAATCTGCGGGTGGGTTTATTTTCCTCTTTCTTTGGCTATGTCGCCTGCATGGATTTGGCCGCCGCCGTTGTTGAAGCTGTTGAGAATATAGGTTAACACATTAGCGGCGTCTTCATCGTTTAGCGCTACGGCAGGCATCACACTGTTGTATTCTTTGCCGTTAACGGTGATTTTGCCACTCACGCCTTTTAGTATGGCGTGTATGCCGCGTTTGGGGTCGGCTTTCAGATAGTCGGAACCGGCCAGCGGCGGGAACGCGCCTTCCACGCCTTTGCCCTCCGCGCCGTGGCAGGCCATGCAGTTGGCGTTATACACGGCTTTGCCGAGTTTGATTTGGTCTTCTTTATTGGCGGCTTTGGCGGGGCCGGCTTTCACTTTCTGCTCTTCTTCGGGCGTTAACGGCACGGTTTGGATGGCGCCGCCTTCGGGTTGATAGATGGCATCGCTGATTTTTCCGGAATAAATTTCTTTGTTTTCATTGCCTTCTGCCTTTAAGTGGCCGAGCGCACCTTTGTTGAATGCGCGGAAAATGGAGTGATCGACCAATGTGAAGTTGCCGGGTACATCTAATTTGAAATCCACTATTGCCGCACCGCCTGCGGGCACCAATGTAGTTTGGACATTTTCGTTAATCAGTTTGCCGCCTTCCACATAGACTTTGTCGAAAATCTCGCCGATAACGTGGAACGACGATATTAAATTCGGACCGCCGTTGCCTACATACAGGCGCACGGTTTCGCCCACTTTGGCTTTCAGGGCTTTATCACCTGCAATCGCGCCCACATGACCGTTAAACACCACATAATCGGGTTGCTCTTTAATGGCTTTTTCCATGTCAAAGGTTTGCAGGCCTGCTTCGCCGTATTTGCCTTTGGTGTAAAAATCACCTTGCACCACATAGAATTCTTTATCCACCTTCGGCAAACCTTCTTTAGGCTCAACCAAAATCAGGCCATACATACCGTTGGCGATGTGCATACCCACGGGCGCGGTGGCGCAATGGTAGATATACAGGCCGGGTTTCAGAGCTTTGAAACTAAAAGTGGAAGTGTGGCCGGGTGCGGTAAACGTGGCTTCGGCGCCGCCGCCAGGGCCGGTAACGGCATGGAAATCTACGTTATGCGGCACGGTGGAAGTGGGGTGGTTGGAAAACTGCACTTCCACGGTGTCGCCCTCGCGCACGCGGATAAACCGCCCCGGCACGTCGCCGCCGAAGGTCCAATATTTATAGTCCACGCCGTCGACCATGGACATCACCTTTTCGATCACCTCCATTTTCACCACTACTTTGGCGGGATAGTCGCGATTTACGGGCGGCGGCACGTTGGGGGCGGATGTGAGCACCGCCTCAATCACCGGCAATTCACCCTGCGGCACTTGGGCACCAGCTTTTTGGGCGGAAGCAGCAGCCTCTGCAGGCTGGCGGGCAGATTGATCGGCTGCCTGCTGGCCGCAGGCGGTGAGAACAAACAATGATGCAATCAGAGCGGCTAAAGCGTGGCGTTTCATGGCGGGTTCCTTTTTTGGTGTTGTCCGCCCAAAGGCGGTTTTAGGGTTGGATAAATTATGTGAGAAGCCCGCTAAGATTATGTTGACTTATGTCAATTGATTCATTGTGATTGAATATTAAAAAGCAAAAACCTACTTTATATCTAGCAGATTTTCAAAAATATCATACTTCATAACTAGGATTCCAACCGCCATTTCCTGCAAACCAATCAAGGATTTTTGATATATATCTATATTTATCTTTTATTTAGTAAAAATATCCGTTTTCTATTAGCGATACCGCGTTTATTTTTTACCAAGCCGTGCTACAATTTTAACATTCATATTTTATGAATTTTTAAAAAACTACTTCCAACCAGAAGAAGGAGCACAAAATGGGACAGTACAAAAAGCTCTGGTATTCGCTGATTGCAGTGCTGGCGGTTACTTTCTCCATACTCGGCTATTTGGGTGTCGAGGTTTACCGGCAGGTTCCGCCGATTCCGCAGGCTTATGTAAGCGAATCGGGGCAAACCCTGATCACGAAAAACGACGTGTTGGCCGGCCAATCGGCCTGGCAGAGCACGGGCGGCATGGAACTGGGTTCGATACTCGGCCACGGCGCTTACCAAGCCCCCGACTGGACGGCCGATTGGCTGCACCGTGAAGCGGAAGCCTGGCTCGACATTACCGCCGAAAAGGAAACCGGCAAAAAATATGCCGATTTGGATAAAGGCGCGCAAGCCAATCTGCAAACGCGTTTGGCCGAGGAATACCGTAACGGCGGGCGCATCAACGAAAACGGGCAGGTGGTGCTTTCCGACACGCGCATCGAAGCGGTTAAACGTGTTGCACCTTACTACATCACGCTCTACGGCGACGACCCGTCGATGATTAAAACCCGCGAAGCGTTTGCCATGAAAAACGGCACGCTGCCAAGTGAAGAAGCGCGCCAAAAACTCACCAACTTCTTCTTCTGGACGGCTTGGGCGGCCTCTACCAACCGCCCCGATCACGATGCCACCTACACCAACAACTGGCCGCACGAGCCTTTGGTGAACAATGTGCCGACCACCGAAAACTATATGTGGTCGTTTGCCAGCATCGTTTTTCTGCTGCTGGGCATCGGCCTGTTGGTTTGGGGCTTCTCGTTTTTGAAAAAGCACGACGAAGAACCGGCGGCACCGTCTGAAGACCCTTTGTCTAAAGTGCAGCTCACCCCATCGCAAAAAGCCTTGGGTAAATATGTGTTTTTAACCGTGGCATTGTTTGTGGCGCAGGTGTTGTTGGGCGGTCTCACCGCGCACTACACCGTTGAAGGCCAAAAGTTTTACGGTATCGATATATCGCAATGGTTTCCTTATGCGTTGGTGCGCACCTGGCACATCCAGTCGGCGATTTTCTGGATTGCCACCGGTTTTCTCACCGCCGGCCTGTTTCTCGCGCCGATTATCAACGGCGGCAAAGACCCGAAATTCCAACGGGCGGGCGTGAATTTCTTATACATCGCCCTGTTTATCGTGGTGCTTGGCTCATACGGCGGCAATTTTTTGGCATTAAGCCATATCATTCCACCGCACCTGAATTTCTGGTTCGGTCATCAAGGTTATGAATATCTGGATTTGGGTCGATTCTGGCAGATTTTGCTGATGGTGGGCTTGTTGCTGTGGCTGTTCCTGATGCTGCGCTGTACCGTAAGCGCTTTCAAACAGAAAACCGATAAAAACATGCTCGCGATTTTCGTTGCCTCGATGATCGGAGTAGGCCTGTTCTACGCGCCCGGCCTGTTTTATGGCGAACATACCAGTCTCACCATTATGGAATACTGGCGCTGGTGGGTAGTGCACCTGTGGGTGGAGGGCTTTTTTGAAGTATTCGCCACCGCCGCGCTGGCCTTTATTTTCTACAATATGGGTCTGGTATCGCAGCGCACCGCCACCGTTGCCGCCTTGGTTTCCGCCAGTCTTTATATGGTGGGTGGCGTGCCCGGCACTTTCCACCACCTCTATTTCTCAGGCACCACCACGCCTGTAATGGCGGTGGGCGCATCGTTTTCAGCTTTGGAAGTCGTGCCGCTGATTTTGCTGGGCCGTGAAGCGTATGAACATTGGTCTTATCAAAGCGCCGCACCGTGGGCAAAACGCCTGCGTTGGCCGCTGATGTGCTTCGTTGCCGTGGCGTTTTGGAACATGGTGGGTGCGGGCGTGTTCGGCTTCCTGATTAATCCGCCGATTTCGCTCTACTACCTGCAAGGTTTGAACACCACCGCCGTGCACGCACACGCGGCCTTGTTCGGGGTGTACGGTTTCTTGGCGCTGGGCTTCGTGCTGTTGGTGGCCAGCTACATCAAACCGAACGCTGCATTTGAGGAAAACCTGATGACTTGGGGTTTCTGGTTGTTAAATGGAGGCTTGCTGCTGATGATTCTCATCAGCCTCCTGCCGGTAGGCGTGATTCAGGCTTATGCCAGCATTACGCAGGGCTTGTGGTATGCCCGTAGCGAAGGATTTATGCAGCAGGAACTGCTCGACACTCTGCGCTGGGTGCGCACCATTGCCGATCTGATCTTTATCGGCGGCGCGTGCTGCGTATCGTGGCAGGCAACGAAAATGGTTTTTGCCCGCAGCAAATAAACTGTCATATAGCGGATTGAATTACTTCGATGCAAGGCAGTAAGCCGCATTAAGTACATAAAAAAAAATGCCTGTCTGAAAAGTTTTCAGACAGGCATTCGGTTTTTATTCTTACCCGGATGGATACGCACAATCACATTAGCCCAAACAGCTTTTTTCAGCTAAAATAGCCGACTATTTCACTTTCGTTCGGGCAGCATCGCCAAAGCGCATCCGGGCGCCCTGTACAGCATAAAGAACAGCGTATTCCAGTTTATGAAAAACATTCGAAATTTCTCCATTATCGCCCACATTGACCACGGAAAATCCACATTGGCCGACCGCTTCATTCAGTTTTGCGGCGGTTTGGACAATCGCGAAATGAGTTCGCAAGTGCTTGATTCAATGGACATCGAAAAAGAGCGCGGCATTACTATCAAGGCCCAGACGGCTGCTTTGAATTATAAAGCCCGCGACGGCGAGGTTTATCAACTCAATCTGATTGATACGCCCGGGCACGTTGATTTCTCTTACGAAGTTTCCCGCTCGCTTTCTGCCTGCGAAGGCGCGCTGCTGGTGGTAGACGCGTCGCAAGGGGTGGAGGCGCAAACAGTGGCCAACTGCTATACCGCGATTGATCTGGGCGTGGAAGTGGTGCCGGTGTTGAATAAAATCGATTTGCCGGCCGCCGACCCGGACCGTGTGGCGCAGGAAATCGAAGACATCATCGGTATCGATGCGCTCGGTGCGGTAACCTGTTCGGCCAAAAGCGGCTTGGGCGTGGAAGACGTGTTGGAAGAGATTGTGGCCAAAGTTCCGGCGCCGCAGGGCGATCCGGCCGCGCCGTTACAGGCGATGATTATCGATTCGTGGTTCGACAATTATGTCGGCGTGGTGATGCTGATCCGGATAAAAAACGGCACCATCAAATTGAAAGATAAAGTGCGTTTCATGTCGACCAAGGCCGAATCGCAAGTCGAACAGCTGGGCGTGTTTACGCCCAAATCAGTGAACAAACCCGAATTGAGCGCAGGCCAGGTAGGTTTTTTGATTACCGGCGTGAAAGAATTGGGCCAAGCCAAAGTAGGTGATACGGTAACGCTGGTGCAAAATCCGGCGGCAGAACCACTGCCGGGCTTCAAAGAAGTGCAGTCGCAGGTATTCGCCGGCCTCTACCCGGTGGAAAGCCATGATTACGAAGCTTTGCGCGATGCCTTAGAAAAATTGCAGTTGAACGATGCCTCATTGAAATTCGAGCCGGAAGTGTCGCAGGCTTTGGGTTTCGGTTTCCGTTGCGGCTTCCTCGGCCTGTTGCATTTGGAAATCGTGCAGGAGAGGTTGGAGCGCGAATTCGATATGGATTTGATTACCACCGCGCCGACGGTGGTTTATGAAGTGATTCTGAAAAGCGGCGAAAAAATCGAGGTGGAAAATCCTTCCAAACTGCCCGATATCGGCAGCATCGAAACGATCTTGGAGCCGATTATCACCGCCACCATTCTGGTGCCGCAGGATTATGTCGGCAATGTGATGACGCTGTGCAACCAAAAACGCGGCGTACAGGTCAATATGCAATATCTCGGCCGTCAGGTAATGCTCACGTATGACCTGCCGATGAACGAAGTGGTGATGGATTTCTTCGATAAATTGAAATCGACTTCGCGCGGTTATGCTTCGCTGGATTACCAGTTTAAAGAATTCCAGCCCTCCGATTTGATTAAGTTGGATATTATGGTGAACGGCGAAAAAGTCGATGCCTTGAGCCTGATTGTACATCGCCAGAATTCGGTACACCGCGGTCGCGAGCTGGCGGCGAAAATGCGTGAACTGATTCCGCGCCAGATGTTTGATATCGCGGTACAGGCTTCCATCGGCAGCCAGATTATCGCGCGTGAAAACGTAAAAGCCTTGCGCAAAAACGTATTGGCCAAGTGTTACGGCGGCGATATTACCCGTAAGAAAAAGCTGCTGGAGAAACAAAAAGCCGGTAAACGCCGCATGAAACAGGTGGGTAACGTGGAAATTCCGCAGAGTGCGTTTTTAGCGATTCTGCAAGTAGGTGATAAATAATGAATAGTTTGGTAATGGGCGCAGTTGCCGCTTTGATAGCGGGTATCGTATTGTTTGCCGTCAGCAAAAAACAACGCGAGGATAACGGTGAATGGAGCAGCAGCCTGCAATGGGGCTATTTGCTGATGATGGTCGGCGTATTCGGCGTGCTGTCTTCTTTCATGAGCTTTACCGCCGTATTGCTGGTCTTTGTATTGTTTACCGGTATCGTGTGGGCATGGCACCGCTATTCGCGCACCTACGTGCCGGAAGTGAGCGAAAAATTCAGGGATGACAACCATTTCCGCGATTATATGAGCGGTTTCTTCCCGATTATTCTGGTGGTGTTCCTGTTGCGTACTTTTTTGGTGGAGCCGTTTCAGATTCCTTCAAGCTCGATGCGCCCCGGCCTGATCGTCGGCGACTTTATTTTGGTGAATAAATATGCTTATGGTATCCGAACACCGATTATCAATAATGTATTGGTGCCGGTGGGCAATATCGAGCGTGGTGACGTGGTGGTGTTTAGCTATCCGGAAGACAATAAAATCAATTACATCAAACGTGCGGTCGGCCTGCCGGGTGATACGGTGGAATACAAAAACAAGCAACTGATTATAAACGGTCAACCTATTCCGGATCAGGAATTGGGCAATCAGAGTTATCTGGAACAAACTGTGCAAGGGCCGATGGAAATCAGTGCGCAAACTTATCGCGAAAGTATGGGCAATACCCAATTTGATGTCTTGAAAATGGCGGACCGTCCGGCTTTTGCGCCGTCTGCGGTGAGAAATTTTCCGTATAGTGACCAGTGCCAATATGCCCGAGACGGTTCTTGGTTCAAATGTACCGTACCGCAAGGCCAATATTTTATGATGGGCGACAACCGCGACAACAGCGAAGACTCGCGTTATTGGGGGTTTGTCGAAGACAAACTGATTGTCGGCAAAGCGTTTTTCATTTGGATGAACTTCAGTGATATGAGCCGCATCGGTACCAGCATCCGTTAATTTTATGTATGGCGGCCAGGTAACGTTATCCGGCCGACTGGAGTTTTCCAATGAAAACCGATCCCCGCCGATTGGCTGCCATGCAGCGTATGCAGCAGCAATTGGGCTATCAGTTTAATGATACCGGGTGGCTGCAACAGGCGCTGACCCACCGCAGTTACAGCTCGCGCAACAACGAGCGTTTGGAGTTTGTAGGCGATTCAGTATTGAATTACACCGTCGCCCGCATGTTGTTTGATGCTTTCCCTAAATTAAGCGAGGGCGAGTTATCCCGCTTGCGTGCAAGCTTGGTAAACGAGGCAACGCTGGCGGAAATCGCAATCAAGATAAACTTGGGTGATTGCCTGTATCTGGGTACGGGCGAATTGAAAAGCGGCGGTTTTAACCGCCCGTCCATTCTTGCCGATGCGATGGAAGCGGTTTTTGCCGCCATCAATTTTGATGCCGATTTTCAGACCGCCGAAAAAGTGGTGCAGTCTTTATTCAAAGACCGCATCCGCACGGTAGACTTCAGCAACCAGGGCAAAGATGCGAAAACCTTGTTGCAGGAAGCTTTGCAAGCACGCCGTTTTGCCTTGCCGAAGTATCGTATCGAAGAGCAAACCGGCGAGGGTAACGAAGCGCAATTCGTGGTATCTTGCGATTTAGGCGAATTGGGCTGGATAGGTCGTGCACAAGGCAATAGCCGCCGGTTGGCCGAGCAGGCGGCGGCGAAAGAAGCAGTAGCTTGGCTGGAACAAAATTATTCGCAGAAGAACAAAAAGAAATAAGTTTTGCAAACTTGTTTTTTCAGACAGGCATATGCCTGTCTGAAAAAACAGATAAACACCGTTTAACTGCTCGGTGTTATTGCAAGGGGCCATAAAAGCAAAAAGAGGAGAGAAAATGAACCCCAACGACCAACTGTTTTTCGATGAAACCGAACATTTGCTCATCCGCCCTTTAGCCGGCGGCGATGCAGCTGTTTTGTTAGATTTTTACCGCCACAACCGCAATTATTTTGCCGAGTGGGAGCCTTTGCGCGACGAGGCTTTCTATACTTTGGAAGGCATGCAGGCATTCATTGCCGCGGGCGAGCGCGAATTTTCCGCCAAAACGGCCGTATATTTCGGTTTGTTTAGCCGTGAAAGCAAAGAATTAATCGGTACCTGTTATTTCACCCATATCGTGATGGAATATTTTCAAGCCTGTTATCTCAATTTCCTTTTGGACGAACGGCACAAAGGACGGGGCTTGATGTTTGAAGGAGCGGGGCATTGTATAGACATCATGTTCCGTTTCGGCCTGCACCGCATCATGGCCAATTACTGCCCGGAAAATGTGCGCAGTGGTAAGCTGTTGGCACGTTTGGGTTTCGAACAGGAAGGATTGGCGCGTGATTATCTTTATCTCAACGGGCGTTGGCGCGACCATATCCTCACTTCCCGTATTTACCAGCCTCTGTAATCAAGCAGCGAGATAAGTAAAGTTATGGATCAGATTGATAATATTGCCATTTCAGATGCAAACGGCTACCGCTGCGGCTTTGTGGCAATCGTCGGCCGGCCCAATGTGGGCAAATCCACGCTGATGAACCATTTAATCGGCCAAAAAATCAGCATTACCAGTAAAAAAGCGCAAACCACCCGCCATAAGGTCAACGGTATTTACACCGATGAGAAAAAGCAGGTGATTTTTGTCGACACCCCAGGCTTTCAAACCGATTACCGCAATGCGGTGAACGACCGCTTGAATCTGAACGTTACCGAAGCCATGAGCGGCGTCGATGCGATTATTTTGGTGGTTGAAGCCCTGCGCTTTACCCAGGCCGACCGCACGGTGATGAAGCAGTTACCCAAAAATGTGCCGGTGGTTTTGGCGGTAAACAAAGCGGACAAATCAAAAGACCGTCTTTTGCTGGAAGCATTTATCGCGGAAATCAAGAGCGAATTTGAATTTGCCGCCGTAGTGGCAGTGAGCGCCAAACACGGCTTGGGCTTGTCCGAGTTGATGATGTCGGTAGAGCCTTATCTGCCCGAGAGCATTCCGATGTATCCGGAAGACATGGTTACCGATAAATCCAGCCGCTTTCTGGCCTCGGAAATCGTGCGCGAAAAATTGTTTCGCTATTTGGGCGAGGAATTGCCTTATGCGATGAATGTGGAAATCGAGCAATTCGAAGTGGAAGAGAGCGGTTTGCACCGTATTTATGTGGCGGTATTGGTGGATAAGGACAGCCAAAAAGCCATTCTAATCGGCAAAGGCGGCGAGCGTTTGAAGAAAATTTCCACCGAAGCCAGGCTCGATATGGAAAAGCTGTTCGACAGTAAGGTATTTTTAAAAGTTTGGGTAAAAGTAAAATCCGGTTGGGCGGATGATGTACGATTCCTAAAAGAATTAGGTATGTAAAGCATTGGGTATGATGCCTGTCTGAAAGCTTTTCAGACAGGCATTTTTCTATCAGGTGTTATAGCGGATTGAATGACTCCGATACAAGGAGGCCTTTGCAAAACCCACAGATGTGGATGCAGTTCAAGGCGTAGCAGCGCAGCGAGCGCAGACATATAGTGAATTAAAATAAGAATTCCAAACTTTACTCCCCCCCCCCTTACCAGCAG
>NZ_JAUNHL010000035.1:4081-28589 GCF_030523955.1 Neisseria sp. | reverse complement strand
CCGTGGGAGATTTTATGACTGCATTGCTACGGAGTTCTTATTTTAATTGACTATATTGATAGCGTAGCTTATAACGGCAAAAAGTAGTTGGTTTTCCAACACTTTCCTGTTGTACCTTTTACACCGTGAATACTACCGGTTCGGTTTTCAAAAGGTTAATACGGTATGAGTTTGGCAGCGGTTTGAAATCCATTCCAGCCGTATAAACAATATTTGATCAAGCTGTTTTATTTACGCGAAGTTTTCACATTCAGATGGTAAACAGCCACTCCGATCAGCAAGCCCCAGAAAGCGCTGCCGATGCCCCACAGGCTCATGCCCGATGCGCTGACCAATAAGGTTAGCAGCGAGGCTTCACGGGTAGGTTCGTCGGTCCAGGCCGCCACCAGATTGGCTTGCAAGGTGCCGAAAATGGCGATGCCGGCCAGCGCCGTCAGCAATTCATTGGGCAGTGCGGCAAACAGGCTGACCACCATGCCGCCGCAAGCGGCCATCAGCAGGTAGAACACACCCATTAAGATATTGGCGTAATAACGTTTGGCAGGGTCTTTATCGACATCCCTGCCCATACAGATGGCGGCGCTGATGGCGGCAAGATTAACCATAAACACGCCCAGCGGCGCAAATAGAAAGGTGGCGCCGGCCGAGCCGTTAATCAGCGGTTTGCCGGGGGTGTCGTAACCATAGGCGCGCATGACTGCCATGCCGGGTACATTCTGGCCGACCAAGGTTGCGACAAACAACGGCACGCCCACGCTGATAATGGTACCTAAGTGAAATTCGGGGTTGACCCATTGCAAAGCCGGAGCAGCGGCCGCCAGTTTATCGGTTTGCAGCAGGCCGGCCGCGGCGGTATAGAGAAAGCCCACCGCCAGCATCAGCAAAATACTGTAACGCGGCAGACGGATGCGCACCAGCAGATAAGTGGCCAGCATTAAGACCACCAGCAGGGTTTGCGTTTGCATCGAAACAAACACGCGGCTGCCGAAATTAATCAATATGCCCGCCAGCATGGCGGAGGCGAGTGTAGCAGGAATCAGGCGTACCAGCCGGTCGAACCAGCCGCTGGCCGATACCAGCAGCATCAGCCCGCCGGCACACATAAAAGCAGCCACCGCCTGCGGCAGCGAAATGCCGCTCATGCCTATCATCAAGGCCGCGCCGGGTGTGCACCAGGCAAACATCACCGGCACTTTCGATTTGATGCTGAACCATAAAGTGAGTATGCCGCAGCACAGGCCGAGCGAGGTAAACCAGGAATTCATTTGTTCGGATGTGGCGCCGAAACTTTGCGCTGCTTGGTACACAATCACGGCGCTGCTGCCGTAAGACACCAACAGGGCCGCTACGGCGGCAGCGAAATGGGAAGCGGTAAACTCGGAAAGTTTCATAAAAACAAATGCCTGATGTATTGTCGTTAACCATCAAAACGGGAAAGATCCGTTTCAATCAACAATGCCTGTCTGAAAAAAGCAATATTTTCAGACAGGCATTTTATGAATGGCAAACTAAAAATGATTTTTTAATTCGCGCATGGCGCGAAAAACTTCAACTTCGCCGGCCAAGCCGCCGCCGGCCAATTCGGCTACCCGCGCTTGTACTTGCGGCAGGGCGGTGCGCAAAAACGGGTTGACGGCTTTTTCGTGCCGCAAGCTTACCGGTAGGGTAGGGATGCGCGTATCCGCTTGCGCACGGATGATATCGGCGTTATCTGGCTCGATGTGTGCGGCAAAGCGCAGATTGGCGGCGGTGTATTCGTGTGCGGGGTAAAACAAGCTATCGTTAGGCAGCGCAGATAGCCGGCTTAGGCTGGCAAACAATTGTTGTGGGGTGCCGGTGAACACCCGGCCGCAGCCGGCGCTGAACAAAGTGTCGCCGCAAAATACCTGCAAACCTTGCGGCAGATGCCACAGATAGGCCAGATGGCCGGCGGTGTGCCCCGGCACCGCCCACACTTCGGCCGTATGGCCGCCGAATGCCAAACGGCTGCCTTCGGCAACCGGATCGGTAACTTCGGCAATTTCATTTGCCGCGCCGTACACCCGTACTTCGGGATAAGCTGCTTGCAAATCGGCCACGCCGCCGATGTGGTCGTTGTGGTGGTGGGTCAGCCAGATTTGTTGCAGGGGAAGCCGGTGTTCGTCCAGCCATGCCATTACTGGCGCAGCATCGCCGGGATCGACGCACATGGCACCGTGTTCGTTTGCCGCCAGCCAGATATAGTTGTCAGCAAATGCGGGAATCGGAATCGGTTTGAGCGTATTCATATTGTTTGCCTTTTGGGTTTGGTTTACTCGGCCAACCAGTCTTGCAAGGCCACGATGGTTTTTGCGTCGCTGATGTCGCCCGATTGCAAAGCCTTGCGTACCTGGGCCTTATTGAGCAAAACGCTTTCGACGAACTCATCCTGATCGGGCTGCAAACGGCTGCCGGCCTGTACGCCGACGGCTCGGTAGACATACATTTTTTCATCGCAAAAACCCGGGGCGGTGAAGAAGGTGCGCATCAGTTCCACACCTTCGGCGCGGTACGGCGTTTCCTCTTCCAATTCGCGCAGTGCGCATACCGCCGGGTCTTCACCGGCTTCCAGCTTGCCCGCCGGCAATTCCAGCAAGGCTTGGCCCAGTGCATAACGCCATTGGCGCACAAAAACCACTTCTTCCTGATCGGTTACCGCCAAAATACAGGCGGCGCCGGGGTGGCGCACCACGATCCGTTGTGATTCGTTGCCGTTGGGCAGGCGTACTTGGTCACGTTGAATCACGATAAAAGAACCGTCGTAAACCAGCTCCGAGCTGATTTGGCTTTCGCTTAAATTCATGCTTGTTATCCTGTAGGTAAAGAAGGCATCCACCCCGCTTGTGCAAAAGAAACGGTTTGCTGCGAGGTAACGATAAAATGATCCAGCAGGCGGATATCGACCAGCGCGAGCGCTTCGGACAGCCGGCGGGTAAACGCCAGATCCGCCGAAGAAGGCTCGGCCGAGCCGCCCGGATGATTGTGCGCCACAATCAAAGCCGTTGCGTGGTGCAGCAGCGCGTGTTTCACCACTTCGCGTATGTAGACCGTATTTTCCGCCGGCGTGCCGCGCGAGAGTTCGATTTGGGTAATCAGCCGGTTTTGCGTGTCGAGCAGCAAGGCCAGCGAGACTTCGACGGTTTCGTGTCCCAATTGCAGCCGCAGCATGTCGGCGACCCGCTGGGGATGGTCGAACACCGTCTGTTGGCGTAATTCCTCGCCCAATACCCGCCGCCCGATTTCGCACACCACGGCAAATTGAGCATAGCTGGCCAAGCCCATGCCTTTGTGTTTGGCCAATTCCGGCAAACCGGCGTTCATCAGCCGGCCAAGCCCGCCGAATTCGGCCAACAAATGGCGGGCCAAATCCACCGCACTCATGCCCCGCGTACCCACCCTGAGTAAAATAGCCAGTAATTCGGCGTCGCTCAAAGCCGGTGCCCCTTGCGCCAATAATTTTTCGCGCGGCCGCTCGCCTTGCGGCCAATGTCTGATACTCATCGGATTTTCCCCGTTTGTTATTGTTCGGATGAATAGGCATTAAGCATACCCGATTCACGGGATTTGGTCATCTGAATGAATAGGGAGATATGGGAATGCCTGTCTGAAAAGAAAGATATGGATCATAATATGGGTTTCAGACAGGCCTATCGGCAATGATTGCCGATTTAGGTTTTTGCAGGTTTCGCCATTCGCTTTTCAAAAAAACGGCACAGCATGCCGGCAGTGCTGACTACGATAATCAAACGCGAAACGTGCAGGGCGGTAACAAGCGGAACGCCCAGATGCAATACTTTTGCGGTAATGGTCATTTCGGCCACACCGCCGGGCGCAAGCCCCAAACCCAAAGTGGGCAGCGGTACTGTGGTAAGTTGCGACAAGCAATAAACGGTGGCGGCGGTGAGCAACAGCGACAAACAGATACTGCCGCCCGCCACTGCCAGCAAGCGCGGAGCGCTGCGGAAAAAGCCGGGGGCGAAGCGGTTGCCCAACGACCAGCCGATCAGAAGTTGGCCGATATGCGAAACCGAAGGCGGGATAGCGGAGAGATGGATTTCGTTGACCGTAAGCAGCAGGGCGGCGAAGAGCGGGCCGAAGGTCCACGGATTAGACCATTTGCGCCATTCGAAAAGGCGGGCGAACACATAGCCAAAAGCAAACAACAACAATAAACCGCCCCAGTGCAACGCAGCGTTTTGATTGAGGCGGTCGGAATCGGTATCGTGGTAGCCCATATATTGGTAGAAAAACGGAATGATGGTTACCACCAGCAACACCCGCAGCGAATGTACCGATACTACCTTGGCGGCTTGTGCGCCGCTTCGGTCGGCCAGATAAGCGATTTCACTGGCACCGCCTATCGTAGAAGCATACCAAGCGGTGCGGAAGTCGACATCGGCATAACGGTAGAGAATCCGACTGCCGATGATACCCAGCAGTAACGCGAATGCCGTACCGAACAGCAACAGCGGCCAGTGCGACAGCAAGATTTCGACCATTTGGGGCGTGAAATACAGACCGAGCGACAGTCCGATAATACAGACACCGATTTTTCGGCCGGCGGCGGGTGCTTTAACCGGCAAGCCTTTGAGATTGGCGGCGGCGCTCAGCAATAAAGAACCGAGCAGCCAAGGAATCGGCAGACTCAGCAGATTGGCCAGCAGAGCACCGGCTAATGCAACGGATAAACCGGGTAGATAGCGCAGCAGGGCGGGAGAATCGGTTGTTTTCATGTTGAAGCCGTGTCGGGGCATGTCTCCCGGTCTTCGTGTTAGAGAAAAAACCGGATTTTATCGTAAAACAAAATCAGAAGGGCAACGCGGGCATTTCAGGAAATTCACTATCTGAATTTAGCGAAACTCATTAAGGCTGTCTGAAAGACCTAAATACCGTCATATTCGGGCAAAGCGCGAGCATGAGGCAAGTGTTTTTAAGGTAGTCCAACGACCCGCAAAAGTTTCTATCTACCTTGTCGTGCAAAAATTACAGCAAACCTTCAATCGGCAGAAACGATAACAATTTGGCGGCCACCCGTTTCCAGAAACGTGCCTGCGGCTCTTTGCGGCTGACGGCGCCGTTTTCCGGATCTTGCCATTGCAGGCGCTGTTTATCATCCAAAGTAACGGCATAAGCGTATAGCGGTACCGTTTCCTCCAAGCTGGTTTGCATCGCATTGGCCAAAGGAGCGCTTTCGATGACCACGCCCATCTCGGTGTTCAGACGAACCGAGCGCGGATCAAAGTTGAGAGAACCGATAAACACCCGCTCGCGGTCGACCACAAAAGTTTTCGCATGCAGGCTCGTGGCGGAGCTGCCGGTTAAACCGCGGTCTTTTACCTTCGGTACCGCCTGAGTCGCTTTCAGCTCATACAGACGGATGCCGGATTTCAACAAATCGCGCCGGTAGCGGGCATAACCCGAATGCACCGCCGCCACATCGGTGGCCTGCAAAGAATTGGTTAGCACCGTAATACGTACCCCGCGCTCGCTCAGCAGTGAGAGTGCCTGCAACCCCGGCTTGGTGGGAACGAAATAAGGCGAAACAATATAAAGCTCACGTTTAGGCGATTGCAGCGCTTCGTTAATCCGGCTGATGATATCGGGTTTATGTTTATCCCGGGCCAAACCCTTGGCCGGATCATCACTGATCAAATGGGCGGGGGCGCGTATCCACGGAATACGGTTGGCACGAATATCGCTGAACAAATCCGAATGCTGCAATTCGCGCCGGTAGCTGGCCAATATCGCCTGCTTTTCGGTTTTCGCCTGTTCCAATTCACGCAGCCCTTTATCCGCATCGGCTTGTAACACAATCCATTCAAACGGATAACTGGAGCCGCTGGCCCAATAGCGGTCGAAATCGGCGGAAACTTCGCCCACCAACGGGCCCAGAGCCAGAATATCGAGGTCGGCAAACCCCGTATCGGTGGTAACGTTGAAATACTCGTCGCCGATGTTACGCCCACCGAGGATGGTCGCCTGATTATCGGCGGTAAGCGCTTTATTGTGCATCCGCCGGTTGAGGCGAGGAAAGTCGGTAAGATAGCCCAGCGCGCGGAAATTGCGGTTGGCAAAAGGATTGAACAGGCGAACCTCGATATTCGGCTCCCGATTCAATAGCGCCAGCAGATTATCCAGGCCGGGCGTATTGTTATCGTCGAGCAACAAACGCACCCGCACCCCGCGTTGCGCCGCCTGCCGCAACATTTGAATCAGTAACTTGCCGGAAATGTCGTTGTGCCAGATATAGTATTGGATATCCAGCGTTTTCTGTGCCGATTGGATTAAAGCGGCGCGGGCGACGAAAGCATTGTGCGGATCATCGAGCAGATAAATATCGGAAAGTGCCCCCTCGGCAGGCGGCGTGCCTGCCGGCAGCAACGCATTTTGCAATTGCGGCGAAGCAGGCAGGTCGAGGTAGGAGCTGGTGCTGCGCCGGCTCAGATCCGGCAGGATTTGACAGGCGCCCAGCAAGAGAGTTAGAACAACAAGCAGCAGGCGGTTCATGCGGGAAAATCGGAAAGGTTGGGCTGGCGGCATTATACCGCAGCGGCAAAAACAGAAGCCATTTTGCGCCCGGCGGTTGTTTGGAAAGACGGTGTTGCGTGCTTGGACGAGGCAGCAAGGTTTTCAGACAGGCAGAGACTTTTGCAAAATTCTTGAAGACATACGGATTGATTTTAAGGTAGTAAATTTAGGATTAGATAGTTATTTTGTTTGAATAAGTAATAATCATCGGGAATATTTATATATGGAAAAATCCACCTATATTTTGTTGAATATTTTTCTACTTATTTTGTGGGCATTAATAGCGTTACTTTCTCCTTCTTATTTAACTCCTATACAGCAAAAATATATAAAAGCAGAAAATGTTCAATTGCATTACTTTGGAGGAAAAAGATCGAGAATTTCCTTTGAATATGAAAAGAAACAATATATCGCATTCTGTAGAAACCTTGTGGATTATAGAGGTAAGGAATTTTGTGAAAATAAATTTCCGATAAAGGTGAATAAACTTGAAATGGATAAAGTTTTGAGTGGCTTATATCGTAACTCAGAAAATATTGTTATTGTTAAACATATGGTTTGGAGAGATGTTCAAGAAAATGTTAGCGAATTTCAATTGGGTAAGCAGGAGTATTTGAGTGAGTTTAGATTATTGAAATATGATCAATATTTTATAAGATTATTTTTGGTAATGTCTTTTATTGCTGTTTTTTGTGTTTATTCTTATAAGAATAAAGATAAGTTCAGGTGAGAAGTGGACTGGGTATCTTTAGAGTGGTAATTGTTTTTTCTTTTGATAATGAAATAGGAGCTGATTATGTCAATAACTTTTAAATCAAAAGATGCACAGATATGGGTTGGGTTCTTGAGCTCTACACTTTGCGGAATGTTTTGCGGCAGGTTGGTTTGTAGATCCAATAAAACTTCAAGAAATTAATGATATTGGATTTCTAACTCAATCTACACTGGCTTTTGATAGGTTAAGTAGGTTCATTGCTTTTTTAGAATGCCTATAATTTTTTGTCTTGACTTTGATAGGAGGAAATATGGGTAAATTTGTAAAATTAATGATTTGTATGAATCTAATTGTTTTTCTGATGGCTTGTGATATGGGGATGCCTACTATGAAAGTGGATTTTTCTCAACTGCCTGATAATCAGATAAGTAGTTATATTGTAAAAGTTTATCCAAACAACCCGGTTAATTTTAAATTTGTTATTAAGGAGAAATTAAATGGAGATAGTTCTCCGAACAATATTAGGAAGGTAGTTTCACAAATGGGTATGCAATGTACTGAAATAAAATGTAGCTATAGTGGTGTTGTTAATCAAAACATTACCATTCATGGCGAGAAGAAAAAAGGACGGTTTAATTTCTACATGAAAATAAATCCAATGCAGGGTTTAGATTCTTTTATAAGCAAGCGCTTTTAGTTTAAATGAGGAGTAGACAAATGGATATTCAGGCCAATATAGAATTGTCAAATCACAATTACCGTTAATTGGTGGTATTGCTGGGCATATATTTTATTGCAGTATTGGGTTCATCTGAAAAAGGGATGGAGGGTGAAGGTGGGGGGGATAATTAAGAATAAAATTTTTAATTTTATTAAGGAGAAAATAAGAATAACACACCTTATTTACTATATGGCGCTAGGGTTAAGTATCAATATCCTTTACATTTCTTTGGATGGTATACCGCTCATTTTGGGTAGGTATGAATTTGAAGAAGTCGAACTAAAAAATGCTTACGTTACGGTAGTAGGAAGAACATACGCGCGCTCTTTGTGGATAGATAAGGCAAATAATGGATATAAAGCAAGTTGTGCAGGACTGTTTGATACGATTTGTACGATTCGGGACAATCGGCAGTTGTTTGCCTCCAAATTGTTATTGTTACGCTTAAGTAAAGAAAAAGATATCAGTATTGTTCTATATGTTGAAGGGGAGGATTTTTCAAATAAAAGGCAGTTTGTTATTGATAACAGGGATAGGAGGGACGATTTACTTGATTGGTATAGAAGTCGTCAGAATTTGCTTTCTATAGCTGTTTTTCCTCTATTTTTTGTACCTTTGGTTTTGCTGATTTTAAAAGTGTCGGTTAATCGTAAGTATGGTTGAGTATTATTTAAGGAGATTGGGATGAGTATTTGTTAATGTTACTGTGTTTTCCTAGTATACAAAAGTAGCAGATGCTGGGTTTGTAGGAAATGCTGTTGGCGTAGCTTCAGGTAGCTTTGAAGTAGGAAAAACTTTTAGCAGATGTAGATCGAATTCATCACTTTTACGAAATGTTTAGCGGTAGGTTTGTTTGAAGATAAAACAAAAACTCCAAATAAATAATGATGTCGAGTTGCTAAACCAACAACGTTGGCTTACTATAGAAATAACGGGGATTTTGAATATATACTTTTCCTTAATAGCTTCTTGGTTTGCGTTGATGTAAATTCAAAAGGCTTATTTTCAAATGACTGGTAAGGTTTGTGATTTCTTAATTAGATATAGATCTGCTGTTTTATGCTTATGGCTAAGTAAACGTAGGTTGGGTTGAAAAAATGGCCGGGGTTTGTTCAACGGTTGCAAAATCTTTGGGCAAATACTTTTTAAAGTTAATTTCCATCAACAATGCCTGTCTGAAAATATTATTCAGACAGGCATTGTTGATGGAAGAGTATTTTTTTAAATATTTGTTTAAAATTAAATAGTTATTATATTGAATATATAAGTTGTATAAAATGAGGTTTAAGAAGAATTGGGTTGTGCCTTTGCTAGATGGATATTTTAATATGATTATGAAATTTGCAAGATTTGCTCATAGGTGTAATGGGGCTGGTTTGCTCTCTAAAAAAGTAAGCATCGCTTTGGTATGTCTTTTTGCATTTTCAGCGTGTGGAAAAGAGCAGGTATCGGATAAAGGAAATAATGGGGATACAAGCATTCAAACCGTTTATTTGAAATCAAAGGTTTCTGATAATGAGCTGCCTATATCATTGCCCAGTTGTGTGATAACAGGCATATCGGAAATCGTGCCTAGAAGCCAAGAGCAGAGTAAAACTACTGCAAATGTTATCGATCTGCGCGTTGAACGTTTGGCTTTTTCTCAACCAGAATTCCCAGCAAAACTTGAGTGTGCAACAGAGCAAAATAGCAAGATGGCTACTATGTATCCGGCCTCTCCATTGAGTGAGCAGGAAAAACAACTGCTTAAAACAGATCCGTTTGCATATTTATTTCATGAAAGTGTAAGAGTAAAAGAGCAGCATTTAGCTTATAAAAATGATGTGGATTTATATAAAGCTAGCCCAGTGAGTGATGGAGTTCTTGTGCATAAAAACTTTCCCGGAATCTTCAGGCCGTTATCTATATAGTTTTATCAGATTTAATCCACAAACCCCGAATAATTCTTTCCGATATTATTTTAATGTTAGAACCATTTTAAAAGGGGAATATTGGTTGAGGTATGAAGTAATTGCCACCCCTAAAGACCCTTCTCAATTTGCCGAGAAACTGAGAAAGATTATTGAAGAAGATAAAAATATTTTGGATTATCCCGAAGTAATTGCTGGGTTTGTTGAGAATAATGAAAAAATTGCCGCTTTTTTGAAAAACAGCAGTCTGTTCAATAAATTTATTTTGAAAGGTATTTAAAAACGGACGAAGATAATTTTGTACTGGGCAGTCTTTATTAAGGCCTGAAGGAAGGAGTGATGACGGAGATTATTTATGGAGCGCATGAAAAAATTATATGACTATTTATTAATGCTATTTTGTGCTGTTTTAATTTTTTTAGTAGTTTCAGTTTTTGTGGTTGGTTGGGATTTAATTGCCAACAAAAATACGACTGCCAAGGAAATAGAGATAGCGCTGGCAGAAGTGCAGATTGTTGGTAAAGCCTATGATGCAAGTATGCGAATATCCGGTAGCGGAGGGGTATATTTTGCGGATTGCAATTTGGGATTAAGACAGTTGTGCAATATCTATCAAGGCAGAACTCTATATGCTAAAAAGATTAAACTATTAGATATTAACAATGCAAGATCTAAAGTTTTATTGTATGGGGAGTTTAAATCTGATGGGGAAAAATATTTTATTATAGATAACTTAAGTGATTCGCAATATTTAGCGCAACAATCTATAGAGGGAAAACGGATTTATCCAAAATTTTTCTTCTGGGTATCGGTTGTGATGTTGCCGTTTGTATTATTGGGTAGGTTTGTACTTGGTAAGTCTTTAAAGACAAACAGGAACAAGACCGTGAAAAAACAGTAAAGGCAATTCTTATGATGGTGCAGTTTCAGGCGGAATCGAGATTTTTAATAGCAAGCGTAGATTGGGCTAAAGTCCCAACTTCATTATTTTCATGAATTTTTGTTGTGCCGGAGCATGGAAAGGATTGTGAATACACAGTAGCACCGCAGCAAACATTAAGCGAATACCGTGATAGACCCGATTCGGAATATTCGGCATATAGTCGGGGTTTGTTCAACGGTTGCAAAACCTTTTGGCGAATACTTTTTAAAGTTGATTTAATCAACAATGCCTGTCTGAAGAAATCTTTCAGACAGGCAGAGACCTTGCAAAATTGCTTTGGACATCTTCAACTAACTACCTACGTCATCCCCGGGTTTGATCCGAGTATCTGCTATTGCTTTGATTGGACGTGTGATAAAAAACGCCGAAACCTGATGGCTTCGGTGTTTGGTGAATGCCTGTCTGAAATGTCAGTTTAACGATAAGAACTGCTTTGTGCGTTGGGCATGATAAACCACAGGATTAAGTAAATCAAAATACCGGGTACGGCTGCGCTGGCGCAGGAGATGATGACGAACAGCAGGCGGGTGAGGAAGGGGCTCCAGCCGAGGTATTCGGCGATGCCGCCCATTACGCCGGCGATGATGCGGTTGTTGTAAGAGCGGTGTAATTTGGCCAATCGGGGTGCGGACATCTTAAATCTCCTTTTTAATCGGTTGGTCGGATGACCCTTAAGATGGGGCGGGATGGTATTTTTTCAGCCGGCCGCCCGGTGCTTTGATGTTTTTTTACGTTTTGCGGGCAAATGCCTGTCTGAAAAATTAAGGCTAGGCGGGGCAGGCGAATGTGGTGTGTACGGTTAAACCGTCGTAAGCCAGGGCGATGCCTGACGGGCAGCGTTCATTCCAAACGTGGTAATCGACGGTGTGGTCCATATGGATCAGATAGGTTTGGCGGGCGCCCAACCGTTGCGCGGTTTCCCAGGCTTGTTCCATGCTGAGGTGGCTGAAGGAGGGGGCTTCGCGCAGGGCATCGAGAAACAGGTATTCCACACTGGCCAAGCCGGCTTCGGCCTCGGGGGTAAGGGCGCTGATGTCGGTGGCCCAAGCGATATTGCCGATGCGGTAGACCGTGCTTTGCATACGGCCGTGCGGGCAGTCGTAGCCGGATACGGGTACGCGGTTGACGGTGAATGCGTCGGGCAGGAGGTTGGGCAACAGTACGGGGCGGTGCCAGAACTGGCCGGGCGGCAGGAAGGCGTAGCTGTAGCTGTGGTGCAGGGCGGCGAGGGTGGCGGGGTTGCCATATACCGGTATCGGGGTTTCTAGGCGCTCGCAATAGGCGCGCAAATCATCGATGCCGTTGATGTGGTCGGAATGGGGATGGGTGTAGAGTACGCCGTCTACTTGATCCAATTCTGCTGCGAGTGCTTGCCGACGCAGGTCGGGGCCGCTGTCGATCAGCCATTGCTGGCCGCCGATGTTGAAGAGGGCGCTGCAACGCAAACGCTGGTTGCGGGACGATGGGCTGCGGCAGACGGCGCACCGGCAACCGGCGGTCGGTACGCCGGTGGCGTTGCCGCAGCCTAAAACGGTAAGGGAAACGGGTATAGTCATCATCGTTTTATTTCGGTGGTGCCGGATTATTTTTTCAGACAGGCATTGTGTACGGTTGGTGGCTGGTTTTAACGGTTGCCGGCATTTTGCTTGTTTTCCAATATTTCCCAGCGTTCCAGTTTTTCCAACAGCAACATTTCGATTTCCTCTGCGCGCGTTTGCAGGGTGCCGGCTTTTTCGTAGTCTTTGAAGATTTCAGGGTCGGAAAGCTGCGTGTTGAGTTCGGCCTGTTCGTTTTCTAGGGCGGTGATTTCTTCGGGCAGGGCGTCGAGTTCGCGCTGTTCTTTGTAGGAAAGTTTGACCGTGCGGTTGGCTTTGCGCTCGGTTTTTTCGTTTTCGGAAGGTTTGTCGGTTTTGGGCGCTGAGGCCGTTTGGAAAGCCTGTTCGCGTTTTTTGGCATCGAGATAGTCTTCATAGCCGCCGATGTATTCTTTCAGACGGCCTTCGCCTTCAAACACAATGCTTTGCGTAATCACGTTATCCAAAAACATCCGGTCGTGGCTGACCAGAAACACCGTTCCCTGATAATCGCGCAACAGCTCTTCCAAAAGCTCTTGCGTGTCGATGTCCAAATCGTTGGTCGGCTCGTCGAGCACCAGAATATTGGCGGGCTTGGTGAACAGCTTGGCCAGCAGCAGGCGGTTGCGTTCGCCGCCGGAGAGTGAGGAAACGGGGCTTTGTGCGCGGGCGGGGTGGAATAAAAAGTCTTCCAGATAGCTCATCACGTGCTTTTTCTTGCCGCCGATTTCCACATAATCGTTGCCTTGCCCGAGCGTGTAGAACACGGTGTCGTTTTCGTTGAGCGCGCTGCGGAACTGGTCGAAATAGGCCACTTCCTGTTTGCTGCCGATGCGGATGCGGCCGTAGGTGGGCTGCAATTCGCCCAAAATCAGCTTTAAAAATGTGGTTTTGCCGATGCCGTTGGGGCCGATTAAGCCGATTTTGTCGCCGCGCTGGATTACGGCGGAGAATTTATCGATGATGACTTTGTCGCCGTATTGGAACGAAGCGTGTTCCAGCTCGGCGATGATTTTGCCGCTTTTCTCGCCGCTGTCGAGTTTGAAATTCACCTGCCCCTGCACGTTGCGGCGCTCGGCGCGTTGGCGGCGCAATTCTTCCAAACGGCGCACGCGGCCTTCGTTGCGGGTGCGGCGCGCTTCGATGCCTTTGCGTATCCAGGCTTCTTCTTGGGCGTGGAATTTGTCGAACAGGCGGTTGTGTTCGGCTTCGACGGCCAACTCCTGTGCTTTTTTCTCGCTGTATTTGGAAAAACTGCCGGGGTAGGAGCGCAGCGTGCCGCGGTCGAGTTCGACGATACGGCCGGCGATGTTGTCCAGAAAACGGCGGTCGTGGGTGATGACCACGATGCTGCCTTCAAAGGCTTTGAGCAGGTTTTCCAGCCAGATGATGGCGTCGATGTCGAGGTGGTTGGTGGGTTCGTCGAGCAGCAGGATATCGGGCTTCTGCACCCACGCTTGCGCTAGCGCCACGCGTTTTTTCTGGCCGCCGGAAAGGTTGCCGATCAATTCGTTTTCAGGCAGGCTCAGTTCGCTGACGGCCTGCTTGATGGCGGCATCGAATTGCCAGCCGTTTTGCGCTTCCAATTCGGTTTGCACCTCGTGCAGCGCTTTCAATAAGGCATCGTCGGTGCCGTTTTCCAGCTCGCGGCTGATGCGGTGGTAGCGGCGCAGGATGTCGCGCAGACCGCCCAAACCTTCGGCCACTACGTCAAACACACTCTCTTCGGGGTTGAAAAACGATTCTTGCGGCACATACACGGTTTTCAGGCCGTTTTGCAGAATCAGCTGGCCGTCGTCGGCTTTTTGCACGCCCGCCAGAATTTTCAGCAGTGATGATTTGCCCGCGCCGTTGCGGCCGATCAGGCCGACTTTTTCGCCGCTGTTAAGCTGGAACGAGGCTTTGTCGAGCAGGGCGACATGGCCGACGGCGAACGAGAGGTTTTCTGCTTGCAGGATATTCATGGTAGATGCGGGCTGTGGTAGGAAATAAAGGTGCTTATTTTAAACCATTTTGCAACTTGCCGATGCGGCTTTAAGCCCAAGTGCTGGCGCTTTTTTGCCGGCTTTGATTCGGGTGTCATTTGATCAATTTGGCATTTTCTTTATTAATAATTCGGTGGCTCATTGGCAAAAAATGATTGAAATTTAAGCATAATGGGCGGTTAAATTAAAGAAATTTAAACTTTTTTAACCTGTATTTTTGCGCGTTTTTATATTTTAAATTTATTTAAATCAATTAATTATGTTTTTTCATCAAAAAAATTGATTGAATCCATCATGAAAAAAAATTAGCTAATTATCAAACGAGCGGTTTAAATTTCCCAAGCTGCTGTTTCAGCAGCGAAATAGAGGATAAATAATCAAATAGCATGCACTCAACGAAGTGCGGCACCGCAAACCACCCGCCCGATACAGGGGAAACGGGCAATCGGGCAGTTTGCAAAAGCATCATCTCAAATCAGGCAAACAGATGTCGGCAAAGGCACAGCTTTGGAAGTTGTGGCGATGCCTGCGCATTCTCAATAAAAACAATTTTTTTGCCACTAGTTACAAAGGAGAGTCAAGATGAGCACCCCTCATTCACCGATTCCGACATCTTACGATGAGCAGCAGCTGGCTCAAAAGGTGTTGTCTAATCCGAAATTCAAAGCCATGGCCAGACAAAAATCCATACTCGGTTGGACCTTTTCCGCCGTTATGTTTTTTGTTTACGCCGCATTCATTCTGGTTATCGGTACCAACCCGCATTTATTTGCCGCCAAGGTCAGCGCCGAGGGCGTAACGACTTGGGGCATTTACATCGGTATATTCGTAATCGTGTTTTCTTTTGTGATTACCGGTATTTACGTTTATATCGCCAACGGCAGATTCGAAAAGATAACCCAAGAAGTGGTTCAAGAAGTATTCGGAGAATAAACATGATGAAGAAACTGATGTTCGCCGCAACCGGTTTGCTGGCGGCGCAAGCATGGGCCGCCGATGCCATCAGCGGCGAAGTGGAAAAACAGGCCACTAACTGGACGGCCATCGTGATGTTTTTGCTGTTTGTCGGCGCCACCCTGTTTATCACCAAATGGGCGGCCAAGCAAAACAAATCCACCAAAGACTTCTATACCGGCGGCGGCGGGATTTCCGGTACGCGCAACGGTTTGGCGATTGCCGGCGATTATATGTCGGCCGCCGCTTTCCTCGGCGTATCGGCCATCGTATTCGCGCGCGGCTACGACGGTTTGATTTATTCGGTGGGTTTTCTGGTAGGCTGGCCGATCGTATTGTTCCTAATTGCCGAGCGCTTGCGCAATCTGGGTAAGTTTACCTTCTCGGATGTGGCGGCTTACCGCTTCAAGCAGGAGCCGGTACGGGCGTTTGCGGCGACCAGTACGCTGTTGATCGTGATTTTGTATCTGATTGCCCAAGTAGTGGGCGCGGGCAAACTGATCCAATTGCTGTTTGGTTTGAACTATTTTTCCGCCGTGGTATTGGTAGGCGTGTTGATGGTGGTGTATGTATTGTTCGGCGGTATGCTGGCCACCACTTGGGTGCAGATGATTAAAGCCGTGTTGCTGTTGGGCGGTGCCACACTGATTTCCTTTATGGTATTGAAGCACTCGAGTTTCAGCTTGGAAAATATGTTCCAACAGGCGACGGCCATTCATGAAAAAGGCGAAGCCATCATGGCGCCGGGCGGAATGGTGAAAGATCCGATAGACGCGCTATCGCTGGGTTTGGCGCTGATGTTCGGCACCGCCGGCCTGCCGCATATCCTGATGCGTTTCTTTACCGTTCCCGATGCCCGCGAGGCACGTAAATCGGTGGTGGTGGCCACCGGTTTGGTAGGCTATTTCTTCCTGCTCACCGGCATTATCGGTTTCGGCGCGATTATTTTCTTAACCAAAGACAACCCGCAGTTCTTCACCGAAATGCTTAAAGACGGCAAAACCGTTTACGAAATGGTGGGCGGCACCAATATGGCGGCGGTACACCTCTCGTCTGCGGTCGGAGGCGATTTATTGCTGGGCTTTATTTCAGCCGTTGCCTTCGCTACCATTTTGGCGGTGGTGGCCGGTTTAACGCTGGCCGGCGCTTCGGCGGTAAGCCATGATATTTATTCCAATATCTTACGTAAAGGCCAGGCTTCGCCGGAAAAAGAAATGCGCGTATCGAAAGCCGCTACCGTTGCCTTGGGCGTGATGGCCATTATTTTGGGTTTGGTGTTTGAAAACCAAAACGTGGCCTTTATGGTGGGTTTGGTATTCGCGGTTGCCGCGTCGGCCAACTTCCCGGTGCTGATGCTCTCGATGTTCTGGAAGGGATTGACCACGCGCGGCGTAGTGGCAGGCGGTTTGGCCGGTTTGTTCGGCGCATTGCTGCTGATTATTCTGGGCCCGAGTGTTTGGGTGGCGGTATTGGGCAACGAAAAACCCGTTTTCCCTTACGGCAGCCCGGCCATCTTCACCATTCCGCTCGGCTTTATCGTGGCTTGGATCGTATCGGTTACCGATCATTCTGAGCAGGCGAAGCGAGACAAAGCCGGTTTCGAGGCACAATACGTACGCTCCATGACCGGTATCGGCGCTTCCGGCGCACACGACCATTAAATCAATATGCCTGTCTGAAAAATCAATATCGGTTTTTCAGACAGGCATTGGTAAAAACCGGGTTCTGCGGATGGCGGAGCCCGGTTTTTTATGGTGTGTATGCATTATTTTGTTCTTTACGCCGACAGAGCAGATATTCGGTTTAAGCGCGAGTATGGCAGACTCCGAACATTTTCAGACAGGCATTCTTAGCCATACAACAATAAATCAAAGCAAATGCCTGAGACCTTTGCAAAACTCTTTTCTACACTTTAAACACTTGCGTCATGCTCGTGCTTGAGCCGAGCATTTTTTGTTTTTAAAGAAAAATCAGATACTCGGGTCAAGCCCGAGTATGACGAGATATCAATAAATTCAGGATTAAAAAGTTTTTTTTGCAAAGGTCTATGCCTGTCTGAAAAAATTTGCCGGTAAAAAAGGTGTTGCTGTTTGGTTTCAACAGCAACACCTTTTTGATCGGGGCGTAACAAAGATTTTATTTGCCGACTTTCACCAGCTTGACATCGAATACCAAAGTGGAATTCGGCAGGATTTTCTCGCCGGCCTGTTGCTTGCCGTAAGCCAGTTCGGCGGGAATGTAGAAAGTGGCTTCGCCGCCTTCTTTCATCAGTTGCAGGCCTTCGGTCCAGCCGGGGATGACGCCGTTGAGCGGGAAGGAGATGTTTTTGCCGCTGTCGAACTCGGTGCCGTCAATCAGCTTGCCGGTGTAGTCGACGGTTACTTCGTCGGTGGCTTGCGGTTGTTTGCCGCTGCCTTCTTTGGTGATTTTGTATTGCAATCCTGAGGCGGTGGTTTTAACGCCTTCTTTATTGGCATTTTCTTTCAGGAAAGCCTGGCCTTTTTCCAGATTGGCTTTGGCTTCCGGGCTGTTTGCCGCGGCATCGGCGTGTGCTTGCTCGGCTTGTTTGATGGCGGCATCCATTTGCTCAGGCGTCATTTTGGTGGCTTTGCCATCGGCGATATCGCTGATGCCTTGGGCGAAGGCATCGAGATCGAAGCTCAAGCCGTTGTTTTTGACGCCGAAGGCGGCATTGCCCATTTGTGCGCCCATCAGGATGCTGAGGGTTTTGCTTTGCTCGGGTGTGAGCTTGGGTGCGGCGTCGGATGCGGCGCCTTGCATGCTTTTGGCCAGCTCGCCCATAAATTTGCGTGCTTCGTCAGGGGTTACCGAAGGTTGTCCGCCGTCGGCTACTTTTTTCATGTTTTCCAATACCAGCGCGGAATCGATGGCAATCCCTTGGCTTTTCCACGGGGTAATCATTTGTTGCGCAATTTGGGCACCGAAGGCATAGCCGGTTTGTTTGGCAGGGGTTTCCAAGCCGGCAATAGCGGTATTGGCGGGGGCGGATGAAGAAGTAGCGGCGGATGCGCCGGAAGCGGAGGCGTTTTTGACTTCCTGCTTGCAGGCGGCGAGAGAAAAGGCGGCTGTTAAGACAATCAGGCCGGCTTTCAGGGTGGGTTTCATCGGTAAGCTTCTTTCTCATGCAGAGTGATAAATGGGCTGCATTATACGCGAGCGGTACTTTAATTTGTGTAAGCCTGTCTGAAAATGTTTTCAGACAGGCAAAAGTGATGCGGCTATTTAACTGTTTTTTAATACATAAGCGGTGGCGTATTTGCGGCCGTTGCCGTCGCGCTCCCAGTATACGCCTTGGATTTCCGGCTCGAATCCGGGCAACTCGTTGACGCCTTCTTCCAGTGCGCGGAAGTATTTCAGGGTGGCGCCGCCCCAGATTTCGCCGGGCACGATGCACAATACGCCGGGCGGATAGGGCAATGCGCCTTCGGCGGCGATGCGGCCTTCGATTTCCGATAAGGGCACCAGCTCGATTTGGTTGCGGATGTAGGCATCGTGCGCACGGTGCGGATCCAGGCTGACACGGGGCAGGTGCTCGCGCTGGAACATTTGTTGCAACAATACGTTTAGCTGGTGTTTGCGGTAGAAATCGTGCATTTTGCGGCACAAATCCTGAATGCGCATGTTTTGGTATTGCGGATGGGTTTTCACCAAGGTGGGCAACATGGAGGAAACCGCTACGTTGGCTTGGTACAGTTCTTCGAAGCGGGCGATGGTGGCGACCAGATGTTGGAATTTTGCCATGTTTTCCGCCGGGGTGAGCAGGAAAAGGATGGAATTGAGGTCGGCTTTTTCCGGAATCAGCGAGCGCTCGCGCAGATAATGCGCCAACACGGCGGCGGGGATGCCGGTTTCTTCGTAATTACCGGTTTCGCGGTCGATGCCGGGGGTGGTTAGCAGCAGTTTGCAGGGGTCGATGAAATATTGGTCGTCGGCATAACCGTCGAAATCGTGCCAGGCAGCGTCTTTGTCGAAGCGGAAAAAGGCGATGTCGTCGACCATGTCTTCGCTGTTGTGATGAAGCCAGGCTTTGCCGTTGACCATCGGCGGAATAAAGGGTTTGATCAGTTTGCAGGTTTGCAGCAGCATTTTGCGCGCTTCGATGCCGCCGAGCACGCACTCGCGCCACATCAGTTCGCCGGCTTTGCCTTCGTGCATTTTGGCGTTGACATCCAAAGAGGCAAACAGCGGGTAGAACGGGCTGGTGGAGGCGTGCATCATAAAGGCGTTGTTGAAGCGCTTGTGGTTGCAATAGCGCGGCTGGCCGCTGATATGGTTGTCTTTTTTGTGAATCTGGCTGGCTTGCGAGAAGCCGGCTTGTTGTTTGTGTACCGATTGGGTAACCAGAATGCCGGGGTCGTTTTCGGTGAGGTTGAGCAGCAGCGGCGAGCAGTCGCGCATCATCGGGATGAATTGTTCGTAGCCGACCCAGGCGGAATCGAACAGGATGTAGTCGCATAGATGGCCGATGCGGTCGACCACTTGGCGGGCGTTGTAGATGGTGCCGTCGTAAGTGCCCAGTTGGATTACGGCCAGGCGGAACGGGCGCTCTTGGTCGGCGCGATCGGGGGCGACTTCGCGGATACGTGCGCGGATGGAGGCTTCGTCGAAATCGGCGGAAGGAATACCGCCGATTAAGCCGTAGGCATTGCGGGCGGTTTGCATGTAAACGGGCAGCGCGCCGGCCAGTGTTAATGCGCCTTGGTGCACGGATTTGTGGTTGTTGCGGTCGAACAAGACCAGATCGCCTTTGGCCAGCAGGGCGCCGATGGCGACTTTGTTGGCCGACGAGGTGCCGTTGAGCACGAAATAGGTTTTGTCGGCGTTGTAGATTTTTGCAGCATGGGCCTGTGCTTCGTAGGCCGGGCCTTCGTGTATCAGCAAATCACCCAGGCGTACGTCGGCGTTGCAGGAGTCGGCGCGGAACAGGGTTTCGCCGAAATAGAGGAAAAAGCGGCGGCCGGAAGGGTGTTTGCGGAAAAACTGACCGCCTTGGTGGCCGGGGCAGTCGAAGGCGGCGTTGCCGTAATCGGTGTAGTCTTTGAGGGCGCGGAAAAACGGCGGGTCGAGTGCGTCGATGTAGTCGGCGGCGGCGGCGTCGATGAGCTGGCCGTTATAGAATTTCTGGTCGAGCGAGAGTTCGATCACGCCGTATACTTCCGGCAGCCATTCGGCGGGCACGCTCTGGCCGTATTCGACGGCGGCGAAAATCGGTATGCCGAAGCCCAAGCGTTCGATTTCTTCCCATACCGCCGGCAGATCTTCTACCGTGGCAATCACGGCGCAGACGTTGGTGAAATCGGTCATGTCGATGTCCATCACGCGGAATTCGGATTCGAAAGCGAATTCGGTGCCTTTGCTGGCGGCGATTTTCATGGCGGTATCCTTTTTTAGAAAATGGGTCGTTCCACTGCGGGCATGATGTATGGGTTTCGTGCCGTTACAGGCGCAAGAATAGGGCAACGGAGGGGTGTTGTCCAGCCGCTGTATCCATTATTCATGCATCGGCGGCATTGGGCGCGGGTATGCCTGTCTGAAAACAAAAACGGCGGTACGGCGCAAAAGCGGAATCAAACCGTATCACTGCTTTTTTGCGCGATAAAGTCGATAAAGCAGCGTACTTTGGCGCTGAGGAAATCGCGGCTGGTGTAAACCGCATATAAGGGAATGGCGGGTGTGTGGTAGTCGGACAGCAGGCGGACGAGGCGTTGGCTTTTCAAATCGTCGTCCACCAGCCATTGCGGCAGATAGCCGATACCTGCGCCGGCCATCGTCAGCTGGTAGTTCATCAAGGTGTTGTTGCTGCGTACTTTGGTTTTGAGGTCCAGTGTTTCGGTATGGCCGTTGAGGCTGAACGGTGTTTGCAGGATGTCGGTATAGCTGGGCAGGATGCCGTAGTGGGCGGAAAGCTCGGCAGGGGTGCGCGGTATGCCGGCTTTGGCCAGATAGGCGGGTGAGGCCACCAGATAAAAAGGAATCTGGGCCAAAGGTTTGGCAATAACGTTTTCGGCCAATTGGCGCGACATACGCAAGGCCAGATCTTCGCCGTCGCTATTGAGATCGACGCTGCGGTTGGTTAGCGTGAGCATCAGCTCCACTTCGGGATAACGGGCTTGGAATTCGGCCAGCCAGCCGGCGAAGATGGGATTGGAAAACCAAACCGGTGCGGTGAGGCGCAACAGGCCGCGCGGTTGGCTGATGCCGGCGCCGGCCTGATTGGCGGCTTGCTCGAGAATATCCAGCGCCAACAGGCAATCCTGATAATAGCGTTCGCCCTGTTCGGTGAGCTTGAGGTTGCGCTTGTTGCGGTAAAGCAAGCGGGCTTGTATGGTTTTTTCCAAATGGCCGACGTGTTTGCTGGCCATCGGCAGCGAAATGTCCAAGTGTTCGGCGGCGCGGGTGAAGCTGCCGCTTTGTACGACTTGGCAGAATACTTTCATGCTGAGCAGAGTGTCCATAATGTTTCCTCATAAGAAATTTTGTATTGTTTGTTAGATTGTTTATTTCCTGATTTGTACATCATATACTACTGGCAATTAAATTCAAATATGAACAACCCATAAGGATTTTAAGTGATGACTACATTCAAACCGGCCGACTTGCAAGCTGTTTTACTGAGCGTTTTGCGGATTACGGCAGCTTATATGTTTACCTTGCACGGCACCTCAAAGCTTTTCGGATTTCCGCATTCCCCGATGTTCGACGGATTGCAAATCATGTCGCTTTACGGGTTGGCCGGTATATTGGAAGTAGTGGGCGGGCTGTTGCTGCTGTTTGGTTTGTTCACCCGCCCGGTTGCATTTGTTTTATCCGGCATGATGGCCGTGGCGTATTTTGTCGGCCATGCCATTCCAAACGGTAATGTGGCGGCTCCCTTCTTGAACCGCGGTGAAGCAGCGGCGCTGTTTTGTTTCGTCTTTCTCTATTTATCCGCAGCCGGCGGCGGCAAATGGGCGTTGGACAACAAACGTAACGCCGGTTGATTTTGCCGTTGCTTTGTATTCTTACATTAATGTTTCAGACAGGCATTCTAAACGAAATGCCTGTCTGAAATGTATTATGACTATCCGCTGTTCAAGAGGGCGGTTTATCCGGTAGAAAAACGATATTCCTAAATCTAGCGGATTAACTTAACTTTCGCTACAGTGTTGCTGTGCCTTTCCGTACTAAACTAATGCTACTGTTTACGCTTGCCGTATTCTATCGAAATAATTGAATCCCTATAAAAAAATGCTTGTCTGAAAAAAGATTCAGACAGGCATTTTTTTGTTTTATTTTTGCAAAACACTTGCAATTTGAAATCATTTATTGTATAAATGTATTCAAATGAATACAAAAAGAGGTTTTTGAATATGTCAGGAAATACACGCATACCGCTGAGTGTCCGCATAGATCAAGAAGAATATGATTTTATTGCCAATTTGAAAATAGAAGGCGCGAATACGCCCTCGGAGAAAATCCGCGAATTATTAAAGCGGGCGCGTATCGAACACAGCCAGGCGCACGATTACGGTTCGGCGCTGCATACGGTAGAAGAATTTTTCCAGCCGGCCAAGCACGATGTGCTGCATGCGGAAAAAGAATTGGGGGTGCATTCCCACATCCTGGCGCGCTTGTTCGAGCTGTTGCCCGATTTGAGCGCCACTTTGGCGGCCGATTTGCCGGAGCAAACCGGTTTGGAAGATTTGAAAAAATACGAGCGCGAAGTGATGTGGCGCATCGTGCGGCTGACCGACAGCATTTTGCAGTTGGCGGTAACCGGCAAAGGCGCAGCGTATGACGATGGCGTTTTGGCAGAACTGGAAAACACTTTAAAGCTGGCGGCGATTGTGCGTCAGGCGAATTCATAAGCGGTAACGGAAATAGGAAAGGATAGAAAAATGAGCGAAACCTTGGCACGCAGAGTAGGGCGTTTGGTGAGCGGCGGATTCCATGCCGTGCTGGATGCGGCGGAAAATCTGGCACCCGAAGCGGTGATGAACGAGAGCATCCGCGAAATCGAGCGGGCAGTGGATGAAGTGCGCGCGGAGTTGGGACGGGTATTGGCGCAGAAACATCTGGCTACCAAGAAAATGGCCGACGAAAGCAACCGACACGAAACGCTGAGCGACAGTTTGCAGGCGGCGGTGGACGCAGGCCGAGACGATTTGGCCGAAGCGGGCATTGCCGAGCAGATGGACATCGAAGCGCGCCTGCCGATATTGGAAAACACCATTGCCGATTGCGCGGCGCAAGAAAAAGAGCTGGAAGGTTTTATCGCCGCCTTGCAGGCGAAAAAACGCGAGATGCAGCAGGAATTGCAGCAGTGGCGCACGGCGCAGCAAAGCAATGCCGGTGCAAGCGGCGCGGCCGGCGGCAGCGATTTGAACCGGATCGCCCGCAACGTTGAAAAAAGCGGCAATGCCTTCGACCGCATCATGGGCAAGCAAAATGCGGTGTACAACAGCAGCGATGCGGCACAGTTGGCCAAGTTGAAAGAGCTGGAGGATTTGAGCCGCAATAACCGGATTGCCGAGCGTTTGGCGGCCTTGAAGGTGAAAAAGTAAAATGGATTTTAAAGATAGGATTAAAGAACTCAGTAATCAGATTACTGATTACTATAAAGCGTTGAATTACCATTCAGCATGGCTTTTACTGGCGGTATTTTCGGTACGGTCATTAGGTGACAGTCACCCCGTCGCTGCAATGGTTGGCATTTTTCTTGTTATGTATTTCTATATCGTGATGGTGATGAATGGATTGAAAATAACATACGGCGACAGATTAATTGTGGACGGTTGGAAAGTTCATATTAAGAAAGCTATCGGTATGTTAAGAACCGAAATTCAGAATAATTGTACTGAATCAGAACGACAGGAATTGTTGGATTTGCTGGAAGAAAAATGCAGTAGTCAGATAAGGTTTAAAAGTTTTTTTAGGCATCGTCCGTTTTTGATTACTTACGGTTACTTTTGTTGGATGTTTTATGAAATATTTATATTGTTTCTTCATTCTATGAAATAGCAGCACTGTCAGGTTCTGAAAAAATATTTTATTGGAAAAGTTTGGTATGGCACAACGCTGTTTTTACGCCCGTGAACAATTAGGCAGCGCGGGGAGTATGGTTCAGCACCGCAGGTTGCTGTATAGCCGTCTGATGGTG
>NZ_JAUNHL010000035.1:0-3981 GCF_030523955.1 Neisseria sp. | reverse complement strand
CAGCGCGGGGAGTATGGTTCAGCACCGCAGGTTGCTGTATAGCCGTCTGATGGTGCAAGAATCAATGCTGATAAACGTGCAACGAGGCAGAAAAAGGTTGCGTTGGGCGGGGCATGAGCTGTTTGTTGAAGCAGGAGAAGCTGTTGTATTGGACGGCGGGCAGACTTTCGATGTGATTAACGAGCCTGATTCAGACGGCCTTTATCAGGCGCAGTGGATTGCTTTCGGGCAGACAGTGATAGAGCGTTTCGCCGCGCAATACGGTGCGGCAGAGAAAGCGGTACGCGATGCGGTAAAGCTGACGCACTATGAGAAAACGGCGGCATCGTTTGCCCATGCCGCCGGATTGCTGGCCGATGCTCATGCGCCTGCGGCGGCGGTGGAAACGGCGCTGCACGGTCTGTTGGCGTGGTTGCAGCATGAGGGCATCGGTTTTACAGTTTGCCAGCGCATCGACCTGATCCGCCAGATACGGAAAATGATTGCCGCGGATACGGCTTTTTTGTGGACAGCGGCGGAAGCAGCGGCAAGGTTGAATTTCAGCGAGACGACTTTGCGGAGGCGGCTGGCGCAGGAAAACACGTCGTTCCGCAGCCTGTTGATTGATGTGCGGATGATGCGGGCGCTGACGCTGTTACAGGTAACCGAATGGCCAGTGGAAAAAATCGCCGATGCCGTAGGCTACGAGAGCGCGTCGCGTTTTACCGCACGGTTTAAAGAGCGTTTCGGTTTTGTGCCGTCGGCGGTGCGCGGCGGCGAAACGGCGGCGGCTGAATACCGCCGCGGTGAGGTGGTTAACGTTGGTGTTCAACCGTAATTTTGGCTTCGCCCAAGCTGTTGGCTTTAGTGAAGAAACCGACTAGCGCAGGAGTGGCATCGGCTTTGATGGTTGGTAGTTTCTCCACTTTTAAAGCTGTAAGCGTGATTTCGTATCGGTGTTTGCGGCCTTCCGGTGGACAGGCTCCACCGTAACCGGGTATACCGAAATCAGTGCGGGTTTGCAATGCACCATTGGGTAGATTTTTACCTTTGGCAGTAATGCCAGCGGGCAGTTTTTTAACGGTGGCAGGTATGTTGGCTACTACCCAGTGTGTCCAACCCAAGCCGGTAGGTGCGTCTTTGTCGTAGATGGTTAGCACGAAACTTTTCGTGTCTGCCGGCGGATTTTCCCATGATAAAGCTGGAGAAGTGTTCCCACCTGAGCAGCCGAAGCCGTAAGGCGCACTCAAAAGTTGATGATTGCTGAAGCCGCCGTCTTTGTCAGGATTGTCAAATTTCAGGGTAAAAATACCTGTAGCAAAAGCAGTGGAAGAAAAGCCAAGGAAGGCTGCGGCAAGTATAACGTGTTTCATGATGGTTCTTTCTTATTCAAAGGGCATGAGAACGCTTAGTATAGGTGTTAAAGGCTGCAGAAAATGTGCCGAAACGATTGTTTATTGTGCCAGAACGGGCATATGTTTTCGGAAGAGTGGAAGTAGAAAATACAAAAGCTTTTGAAGCTGCCTCCTTCGGGGGCAAATGTAGCAACCGATAATCAACAAGGATAAAACATGTGGGATTTAATCAACGCGCCGCAAAACCTGATTTTCGGTGTCGCCATTATGCTGATGCTGCTGCTGGGATTTTTGGAGGTTTTATCGCTGCTGTTCGGCGGCGTCAACGATTGGGTGGACGGTATGCTGCCCGACAGCCTAACCGATGCGGCGCACCCCGAAGTGGGGCTGGATGCGGTGGATGCCGGCGTGTTTATCCGTTTTTTAAGCTGGCTGTATGTCGGCAAGATTCCGCTGCTAATGCTGATGGTGGTGTTTCTGGCGGTATTTGGCTTGTCGGGTTACTTGTTGCAAAACGTGTGGCACGGCATCTTCGGCTTTTATCTCAACGGCTGGTTGGCGGCGGTGGCCGTGTGGTTCGCCAGCCTGCCTCTGGTGCGGATGGTGGCGGGCGGCCTGTATAAAATCATGCCGAAAGACGAAACCACCGCCATCGAGCAGCAAAATTTAATCGGCCGCGTCGGCGTGGTGGTGCTCGGCGAGGCGCGCGCAGGCAGCCCGGCTGAAGTAAGGGTGAAAGACGGCTTCGGCCAGCAGCATTATGTGATGGCAGAGCCGGATGGCGAGGCGGTATTGAAACAGGGCGAGGCGGTGCTGTTGGTGTCGCTCTCGGGCAATACTTTTAAAGCGATTGCCAATCCGAGCGGCAGCTTGGTGGATTAAGCAGTGAAATATCCGGGCGCGTTGCTTATTTATGGTTATTTAGCCTGTTGTGCAAATGGCTGCTGCCGTGGCGCGGACCAATCGGCTGGCAGGCTTCCGATTGGCATGCGGAACAGATACGTTTTTATGCTTTGCTGGTTGGGATGGCGGGTACGCTGTTGGCGGTTTTATTGGTTTTGCTGGCATTAAGCCAATCAGGCTGGCTGACATAATGCCTGTCTGAAATACATTTAGGATTCAAGGGGAAAACGGATGTATCGGATCAACAGGGAATCCGGGCCGCAGCAAGGGCGCAAAATGTGGACCCGATTGGCCGCATTCGGCTTGCTGCTGATAGCCGGCATGATCGGTTTGTTTGTATTTTTGTTTGTTTTGCTGGTACTTCTTGGCGAGCTAGAGGTTGACGAGATTTCGCTGTTAATGTTGTTGTGGTTCGGTTCGGTGGCTTATCTTTGTATGCGTTTTGCCCGGCAGTTGAGCCGTAGCGGTTCGGAGCAGGCGGCCGTTTTGCCGGATACGAAATATGCAGTTGCGAAGTTGTGCATAGGTTCTGTTGTGTGGGGTTCGCTGGCGATCCTGATGTGGATTGCCGCCATGTTAGACTCCACGCCGGAAGGCAGCGCTGTTGTGGCGTTGTGTCTGAGTTGTACGATGCTTTTCGGTACCGCGGCGTATCAAAATATCCGGCTGCTGCATCGCCGGAACAGCGAGCGGAAACGGGCGGAAATTTTGCTCGGGGAAACCAAGCCGGCAGAGATAAGTGTGCTGGGCCTCAGCCTGCGGTTTGCCAAGTCACTGCTGTATTCGTTTGGCACGGTGGCTATTTGGGCTTTGCTCTATCATGTCTGGCAGCAAGGCTCGTTCCTTTGGGCGGTCGACGGCGTGTTGGGCGGAGCTTTATTGGTTCTGTCCGGTGTGTTGTCGGTATATGGCTGTAAAAGCTGGCAGCATTTCCTGAGAATGTTCCAGCACTATGCCGATCAACAGAAAAAATGGTAGTTGCTTGATGGGTATCGATGTTGTGCCGTATTCAGCGGCCGTGCATCGGAATGCCTGTCTGAAAATTTGTTCACTCACTAAAAGAAGAAAGGAAAATCCATGACTTTGATTTCTATCGCCAGCATTGCGGGCATTATTCTGGTCGGGCTGTTTGTACTCGGCCTGATCCTCACGCGCCTCTACCGGCGCGCCACTAAGGAAGTGTCGTTCGTGCGCACGGGCTTTGGCGGCGAGAAGGTGATTATGAACGGCGGGGCGCTGGTGTTGCCGGTGTTGCACGAGATTATTCCGGTGAACATGAACACGCTGCGTTTGGAAGTGCGCCGTGCCGCCGAGCAGGCGCTGATTACGCGCGACCGGATGCGGGTGGACGTAATGGCCGAGTTTTATGTGCGCGTGAAGCCTGTCGGCGAGAGCATCGCCACGGCGGCGCAGACTTTGGGCATGAAAACCATGTCGCCCGACCAGTTGAAAGAATTGGTGGAAGGCAAATTCGTTGATGCGCTGCGTGCGGTGGCGGCGGAAATGGCGATGGAGGAATTGCATGAAAAACGCGTGGATTTTGTGCAGAAAGTGCAGCAGTTCGTATCCGAAGATTTGTATAAAAACGGCTTGGAGCTGGAATCAGTATCGCTGACCGGCCTCGACCAAACCGATTTCAAATTCTTCAACCCGCAAAACGCGTTTGACGCGGAAGGTTTGACCCGCCTCACCGAAACCATCGAAGTGCGCCGCAAAAAGCGCAACGACATCGAGCAGGATACCG
>NZ_JAUNHL010000097.1 GCF_030523955.1 Neisseria sp. | reverse complement strand
ATGTCCCTTAGAGAGATGCTACTCCAAAATAGCACCCATTTTGTCCCTTACGCCTTTAATAAACATTTTTATAATTTTTTATAAGCAAGCCTGTCGGCGGCACGCACTAAGTTAATTGGCTATATAAGCGCATATTGCGGCGGCAGGCGAAGTTTCTGCTGTTGTTCGGGCTGGCGGTTGCGGCCGACCGCAATCAATAATACCGGTAAAAAATGGTCTTCCAGTGCGCAGACTTTACGCACGGCATCGGCGTCAAATCCGCTCATCGGGCAGCTTGCCCATCCGGCTTCTTGTGCCGCCAGCATTAGCGGCATGGCGGCGAGGCTGGCGCTTCGGATCGCTTCATCCCGCTGTGCTTGCGGTTGCAGATGGAAAGCATCGAATGCCGCCGTTTCCCAAGTATGGGCGGTGGCTGCCGGCAGTTGCCCCGCCGCTACCACCGGAGCGAGTTTATCGCCTAGTGTGCGGTAGGCCTGTAAATCGCCGCTGATCACGAAAACCGCCGCCGCTTGGCTGATTTTTTCTTGGCCGTAAGCTGCTGCTTGCAGCTGCTGTTTGGCTTCGTCGCTGCGAACCACCGTGAAATGCCAGTTTTGCAAGTGATAGGCAGAAGGAGCCAGAACGGCAGCGGCCAGCAGTTCCCGAATATCGGCTTCGTTCAATGTATCGGGCGAGAATTGATGAACGGAAACACGATTGACCAGCAAATTCATTAAAGAACTCATTTTTTCTCCTTGTGGTTACAGAAAAAAGTTGGTTTAGAGCCGGTTGTTGATACAACGCACGGTGGTATTTAAAGTTAGAACTTCCCGTCGTCTGCGGCGTTAAAAATGCTCGCAAGATGTTCAATCTTGCTGTGCTTTTTGCCTTGCATCTGCAGATTTTCCTTCAAAAAACCGCTTCGCAAGCACTGTGACTACACGCTCTAATTTTTCTCCAATACCTGTTGCACGCCGTAAATCGATGCCAGTACCAGCGAAAAGCCCAGCAGGGCGCGCGGCCCCATTCCCTGATCGAGCAGCAGCCAGCCCAGCAAATAGGCGCATACCGGGCTGAGCAGCCCCAACGAAGACACCACGGCAGGCAGATCGGGCTCCAGCAGGTAGGCGGCGGGAAGCAGGCACAAACCGCCCAACAGCAGCTGCCAGCCGGTGAGCGCCAGCACCGATAGTTTGACCGGCCAGCGTTTGGTTAAAAAAATGCCCGATGCTGCCGAAACCGCTCCGGCCAGTGCCGCTGCGATACCCAGCGTATCAAACCGAGTCTGCGGGGAAGCCACCATCAAGATGACACCCGCCACCCCGCAAAGAGCTGCAACCCATGTCATTTTCGGCGGTCTGCTGCCGGCCAGAACCATCAACACCAAGATCATCAGCGTTTGAGTGGAGCTTAAAATCGCTGCCAAGCCGCCGGGCAAACGGTAGGCCGCTACAAACAGCATGGCTTGGAAAAAGCCCAGATTGAGTATGCCCAAAATCAACAGTTTGCCCCAATCCGCCCGTGCCGGCCATTCGCGCGTCCACAGCAACAGCAGCAAGCCGGCCGGTAATATCCGCAATACGGCGGCAGTCAAAGGCCGGTCGGGAGGCAGGAATTCGGTGGTCACAAAATAGGTACTGCCCCAAATCAGGGGAGCCAAGGCGGTCAGCAGGAGGGTGGGGGTGTGTGCAGGCATCGGATATGCTCATTTATCTTGAATTAAAGATAATATAACGCTTATTTGTCTTGTTTTCAAGATAAATATATAATCCGAATATGTAAAAACAAAAAAGTGCGAAACGATGGATGCGGTCGATAAGATATTGAAACAATGGCAAAACGAAATGCCTGAGTTGGAAGCAGAGCATATGGTGTTGTTCGGGCGGCTGAAGCGCTGCACGGCCTTGCTGACCCCCAAACTCGAGCAAGTGTTCAATTTATATGGATTGGGCAGCGGTGCTTTCGACGTACTCGCCACCCTGCGCCGGGCTGGCCCCCCTTATTGCTTGACGCCCACCGAGTTGTTCTCCTCGCTGATGGTAACTTCAGGCACCATGACTACCCGCTTAAAAAGCCTTGAAACGCGCGGCCTGATCGAGCGCCTGCCCAATCCGCAAGATGCGCGCAGCTTGCTGGTCCGGCTCACGCCGCAGGGCAAGGCATTGGTAGAAGAGGCGCTGTTTCCGCATGTGGCCAATGAAAAACAGCTTCTTGCCGCATTGCCGCCGGATGTGCGCCGGCGGCTGGAAGCGGATTTGGCGGTACTGATGCGGGTGTTGGAAACCGATGCTTCCGAAGAGTAGCCGTGGCGGTGCGGCAGCGCCTGCGCGAAGTTAAGTTAACCCGTGTATAAAAGCCGGCCGGACGCTTGCTTGCCGGTGTTGCCGGCAACTGTAGCCGGGTGTGTCTTATGAATCATTGCGTGATGTTCATCAAACCTTCATCTTTCTTTTTTATATTATTGGTTCCGCACAACTCTCCCATCCCCTGTTATGGATATCAAAACACTATCGGCTCCGTTTTTCGCCGCCGCAACCTTGAGCAGCCTCTCCCATGCGGCCACGCCATATCCTGTCGAATTGGCCGGACATGCGATTTTACCTGCGCAAACCTTTATCAGCCCGCCCGCCGATGCGCCGCGCGATTTGAACCTTAGCGGCAAATTCAGCGAAGGCCGGCGGAACAACCAAGCTGCCAGCATGATGGGGAAGTCCAATGGCCGGGAAACGGGGATAAGTTTTCCGTTTCAAGGGCAGCCGGTGCAAGGGCATTCCGGCATCAAGGTAATGAAAGACGGCAGTATCTGGCTGCTGACCGATAACGGTTTTGGCAATAAGAAAAACTCTACCGATTCGGCGCTGTTTCTCCGTCAATACGAAGTAGATTGGAAAAACAACCGCTTAACTGCCCAAAAAACCATTTTCCTGCACGATCCCGATCAAAAGGCTCCTTTCCGCATTGTGCACGAAGATACTTCGCAACGTTATCTGACCGGCGGCGATTTTGATCCGGAAAGTTTGCAGTTCGCTAATAACCGCCTGTGGATAGGCGAAGAATTCGGGCCGCATTTATTGGAATTCGATTTAAACGGCAAACTGATTGCCGTGCACGATACGCTGGTGGACGGCAAAACCGTGCATTCGCCCGATTATGCCAAACTTACCTTGCCGGCTACACCGCAAGAGACGACCGATTTTCAGGTGAGGCGTTCAAAAGGTTTTGAAGGCATGGCCATGTCGCCTGACGGCGGCAAGCTTTATCCGCTGCTGGAAGGTGCCTTGTGGAATCAGGAACAAAAAGCTTATGAGCAGCTCGGTAACAAACACTATCTGCGGATTTTGGAATTCGACACCGCCACCCGCGCCTACACCGGCAAAAGTTGGAAATATGTTTTAGAAAACAACGATCATGCCATCGGCGATTTCAATATGATTGACGATCAATACGGCCTGATTATCGAACGCGACAATCAAGAAGGCACATCGGCCTATCCCTGCGGCGGCAAAGATACCGCCCGCTGTTTCGACAAACCGGCCAAATTCAAACGGGTGTATAAAGTGCGGCTGACCGACAATGGAGTGGCCGAAAAAGTCGGCTACATCGATTTGATGAATATCGGCGACCCGAAAAAACTGGCTAAAAAGCCGCTGGTTAACGGCAGGTTTGTCTTTCCGTTTTTCACGATCGAAAACGTAGATATTGTCGATAAGCACCATATTATCGTCGGTAATGACAACAATCTGCCTTTCTCTTCCAGCCGCGAGCCAAACAAGGCTGATGATAATGAATTGATTTTATTGGATGTGGGCGATTTTTTGAAAACAAATTGACGAATAACGCGCATGCGCCCGCACGTTAGGCTAAATCATTCCGTTTTGTCGATCGGCAGGCGTTTGATTTTCTCCCGGTTTTTCACCATGGTGAGAGTGGGTAGGTTAATGTCGTTTTTGTAAAAGACGGCAACTTCATATGTGTTTGAGTTTATTGGTGCTGTCGATATTCAGGCCTGAGACCTTTGCAAAAAAACCAAAACTCCTCTAAATTCCCCCTAAAGAATTCAGAGGAGTTTTTTTATGAGCAGCTTCTTCCACCAACAAGCCCAAATAATGATGAGCAAACATATCGACAGCTACCCGTTGCTCAAAATTAACCGGCTACTCGATTGGCAGTCCATCGAACAACTGCTCAACCAGCAAAAGACCCGTTACATCCGCGACCACCGCGGTCGCCCCGCCTATCCGCTACTGCCCATGCTCAAAGCCGTATTGCTCGGCCAATGGCACAGCCTCTCCGATCCGGAATTGGAACGCTGTCTGGCTACCCGTCTGGATTTCTACTTCTTCTGCGGTTTTGATGAGGTCGCCTTACCTGATCACAGCACCCTCTGCCGTTTCCGCAATTGGCTGGCACAAGATGACACCTTAGCCCGGCTTCTCGAACTGATTAACCGCCAGCTGACCCAAAAAG
>NZ_JAUNHL010000002.1 GCF_030523955.1 Neisseria sp. | reverse complement strand
ATTTAGGTTCTGGCGCCGAGAGGTGTGAGAGTTCGAGTCTCTCCGTCCGCACCACCCAACCCCTTTTAGGGGTATTTTTTTTGTCTAATGCAATCTAACGCAATCGACCAAATTCAATACTGACAAGGCTTTCAGGCTGATTCAATGCTTTCTTGCTGTCTAATATCATCTAATGCCGTCTAATTGAATAAACCATAAATTTACGGTATTTTATACGGTAGTAGAAAAATACCTTTAAAAAAGTACCGTAAAATGCCCTTGAACGACCGACAAATAAAGAATGCAAAACCCGCTGATAAAGCCTACAAGCTGAATGATGGACGCGGCTTATATTTGTATATCAACACCAGCGGCGGTAAGTTATGGCGGCTTGATTTTTCCATTCATGGAAAACGTAAAACCCTATCAATCGGCAAATACCCTGAAAACTCTTTAGTGGAAGCCCGAGAAGCAGCCGAGAATGCCCGCCGTATGGTTGCCCAAGGCCAAGACCCCGCCGCCATGAAGCAGCAGGCCAAGCAAGAGCGTAGGGCGGCCTTACTCAATACCTTTGCCCACGTTACCAAGGCATGGCACGAAAAGAACATCATGCGCAAAGGCTGGAAGCCCAATCATGCCGCCCGTGTTTGGCGGTATTTTGAAACCGATGTTTTCCCCGTTATTGGCGAAATGCCGATAAACGAAATCGGCAAGAAAGAGATAAAGGCCGTATTGGATAAAGTGACCGAGCGGGGTGTATCAGAAACCGCCGAGAAAATCAGACAATGGATAGGCGCGGTATTTACCTATGCGGGCTTTGAAGAATTGACCGACCGCAATCCCGCCGCCTTGCTGCAAGGCTATATCAAGCCGTCTGAAACGCGCCCTATGCCCGCCTTACCGCGTGAAGAGCTGACCGAGTTTTACCGCCGTTTGATACTGGCAGACTGCAAGCCGTCAAACCGTATTTGTATTATGCTGATTATGCTTTGTTTTGCCCGCAATAAAGAGATACGCGGCGGCCAATGGCAGGAAATCGACTTTGAGCGCAAGGTATGGGCTATCCCAGCCAAGCGCATGAAGCGACCGCGTGAGCATATAATCCCTTTATCTGATTGGGCGATTGAGCTGTTAAACGAACTGCACGACCAAACAGGGGATACCCCCTATCTATTTCCCAGCCTCACCGCCGCCGATGGCTATATCAGCGAAAACACCGCAGGCAAAATCATCAACGGCATGGGTTATTACGGCATTGCCACGCCCCACGGTTTCCGCTCCCTTGCAAGCAGCATTCTGAATGAGCAGGGCTATAATGCCGATGCCATTGAAAGGCAGTTAGCCCACATTGACGACAACAGGATTAGAGCGGCCTATAACCGCGCCGACTATATGGTCGAACGTACCGAGTTTATGCAATGGTATAGCGATCTATTGCGCAGCCATTATCGGGAAGCACTGACCATGCTTGAAGCAGACGGGGAAGTAAAGGCCGTCTGAAAACACACCAGCTTAATCGGCTGGTGTTTTTTATTGCCTTGAGAAAAACACCATACGCGCGCGAGAAAAACAGCGGGAACAGCGGGAACGCGGGAACATCAATACATAACCATATAATATATATACATATTTTTATAATTAACCATATTCTATCAGCGGGAACAGAGCGGGAACGCAGCGGGAACATTTTTAGTTTTTCCGCTTTGGTTGCTGATTAAATTGTCGGTGTGATGACTGCATATTCAGAAAATCGACAGCAGGGCGGTAAATTTCATCACAGAGCGCATTTCTTGGCTTGGAAATACCCCCTTTGCATACCTTTTGGGATAAATGCTGTTAAATCGGAAATTTGAGCCATTAACGGGTATTGGGTATTTTTACCTTTGGCAGTAAGCTGCTATAATGCCCTAAGCATATAGCGGGAAATGATGAGTTTTCGGAGCAATACGCGCGCGCGCGCGAGAACGCGAGAATGGATGAAGTAAGTATTAGACCATTTTCCTGATATCAGGAAAAAGCAATACGCGCGAGGGAATGGATGATGCTTTATCTTTATAACGTAAAGAAACGCCTAGCTGACTTTGGGGAGCCAAAACAAAACCCTGACCATTTCAACAATGGCAGGGAATTTTTTTATTTGAAATTATCAAAACAGGATTAACACAATGACAGACCAGCAAGTAGATTTTGTTCAATTGCAATCGGATTTTAGCCAAGCTATCGACGCATTAATTTTGGATGTAGATTTTACCAATGTTGATTTTACGATACCTGATTTTGATTGGTAACGGCGGCCATATTGCCAATGCTTACCGTGTAGCAGATTTACCCCAACACCAGCCGCGCCGCTGGTGTTTTTTTGCGCGTTATACAGCATTTGTATAATTAGCCATGCTATGTATAATTTTGTATAAAACTGAAGCCCGAAAAATACAGCCCCGACCGTTTGCAATGCGGCGGGGCTTTTTGCTGCCTAAGTTATGCAATCACGTTGAATGCCGTCTATTGCATGGTAAAATGTAGCTACATTATCCGATGATTCCGAGTAAGGAAAAAGCAATCATGAAAACCATGACAAGCCGCGAATTTAACCAGCAACGCGGAAAGGCAAAGCAGGCCGCGCAAGCCACGCCGGTTATCGTAACCAATCGGGGCAAGCCTGAATTTGTATTGATGACTTATGCGGAATATCTGAAATTGACCGGCCAAACACAGGAAACTGCAAAGGCCGTCTGAAACGTTTACCGCCACACCTAGCCCGCGATTAGCTACCAACGGCGAAAACAGGGCATTCCCTAGCCTTGCTGGTGTGGTTTTGATTTTGATGGGGAAAGAGCGCAGGGGAGCGTAGAGATGAGTTTTATCCAAAAGGAGCTAGAAAAAAAGAATAGCCTTTACATATCATTTGAAAATGCATTGAAGTATATTCAAAGGGCAGATGGAGGAGAAGCGCATTTATTAGATATAGCAAGGTTTTTACTGATTGATTATAACGAAAGGTTAAATGATGGTTTTGGCCATGTAACGGTTTTAAGAGACGAAGAAGAAGGCTCTTTTACTGATGACGGCATGATTGATGAAGATGCCTTTAGATTGGATATCACGCAAACAGAATATAGGAAAAGCGATATAGCACGACCATTTTATCTTTATTTACAAAGCATAGCCGAATTTGATTTTGAAGGGGAGGAGTTTTTTAAAACTGATTTTTTTCTGTTCAAGAGCCAAGTAATAGAATATGCCCACAGGATTCTTCATAAAGATTATGTAGATTTACCAAATGTTGATAAAGTTTTAGCGGATATACAACAGGAAAAAGAGAAAATACAAGAAATGAAGAATGCTGCACTACTTGCAGAACTTGGAATAAGTGCTAGTGAAAATGATGAGACTGAACAGAGGGCTTTCCATGAGCGGCCATTAGCTTTAAAACTTGCTAATTCTGCTTTTTCAAAATTTTGGGGTAATGCTAACCCACTTGAGAGAGATACTCACCCTGATAATGCAGATATTGCCGCATGGGTAGTTAGCCATTCAAACGACAAAATCACCCAAACCATGGCAAGCAGAATAGCGCAGGTTATCCGCCCTGAATGGGCATCGACTGGACGTAAACCACAGAAATAAATTTAAAGGTAATCTACCTTTCTAGCCTTTATTTATAAGGCTTTCACTGAATGGAATTAGGTTAAATAAAATCCTAATTCCATTTTTTTATGCATTTTTATTTTGCAAAATGCACCTATCGTAAACAACGCGATAGGAATCTATCCAGTGCAAGTAAATAAACTTATCCGTGCCAAAGAATGCGCCGCCCTGTTTGGCGTTTCTGTTTCCACATGGTGGAACTGGAACAACCCAAAGAGCCGCCACCACCGTGCCGACTTACCGCGCCCGATTAAAGTAGGGGAAAACAGCACCGCATGGCTGGAAAGCGAAATCAGCGACTATATCGGTAATTTGGCCGCAAACAATCGAGTATAAGGGGGACGCTATGCAACAAAACAAAACCGCCCGAAACACCAGCAAGAGCATTTCAGACGGCCTTCACCACGCCCGCCATGATAACCGCTTTTCGCCCACATCTCAATGCGGCGAAATCCTAGCCGTGTTGCAGAGCGGGCAGAGCCTGACCCACTATCAGGCCGCGCAAATGGGCATTATGGGCTTTCCCGCGCGTATCAGTGAATTACGGGCGGCAGGTTATCCAATCATCTGCACCATGCAGCCACACGTTAACAAGCACGGCAAGACCGTGAAGCATGGCATTTTCACGCTGGCACTGGCAGTAGAGAAAGGAGCAGGGGTATGAAATTGCTTATTTTGAACTATAACGGCAGCGGAGTTACCGCTGACCGCAAAGCATGGTTTAACGCAACCGAAATAGCGGCCATGTTTGGCAAGCGGCCTATCGACTGGTTACGTTTGCCCGATACAGAGCGGTATATAGCGGCTTTGTGCAAGGCTGAAGCACAGAAGCAGAATAAACCCGAAGTGAGAAAATCTCACTTCGTAAAAACCATTAAAGGCGGTAATGACTTAAGCAGGCAAGGCACATGGCTGCACCCGAAACTAGCCGTAGCTTTTGCCCGCTGGTGTGATGTTGATTTTGCGGTTTGGTGTGATGAACAAATTGAAGAAATCATGAGTGGCGGTAAAGCATGGGAATCAGCAAGAGCCGAAAGCAAGCTAGGCTATCAAATCATGTCTGAAATCTTGCAGGCAAGCCGCCAAGCAGCAGGCAAAGGCACCCAATCACACCATTACAGCAATGAAGCCCTTTTGTGCAATGAAGCCCTGACAGGCAAGCGCGAAGCGATAGACCGCGCCAAGCTGGATAAAACCGCCTTGAAAACATTAATCCGCCTTGAAGCACAAAACAGCGCATTAATCGGGCAAGGCTTGCCATATCAAGAGCGTAAACAGTTGTTGTTTACCATGGCCGCCCCGACCCGTGCCGCTATACAGCAACAGGCGGTATTAACTGCTTAGACCGTCTGAAAACATTCCCCGCTTAATCAAGCCGTTACCCTTTGGTAATTGCAGCACGCTTGCAGAGTAACGGGCAATCAGGCAATAATACGGTCATCTGTTCAATAGCAGATTCAGCCGTGAGAAGCTGAACAACATGGCAAGCAGCCGCCCAAATCTTCACAGGATTGAAGCGGATTTTTTACGCTTGCGTTTCCCCTTGCATTATCTCTTTCAATGGTAAGCGGGGGCAAAGTAAGGCTATGCCTTGCTGGTTCATGTTGCCAGTTTCTCACCCTTTGCCCTTTGCTTGCCGCCCCGCAACCGTGAGAAGTTGCAGCGGCTTGATTAAGCCAACATGAAAGAGAGCATTCAAAATGCAGAATCATCAAACACAGACCGCAAAGCCTATCCGCAGCGCATTCACGCGCCCGATTATTTCTCAAAAAATCCGCAGCTTTGATACGCTGGCCGAAGCAGGCCGCCATATCGACCGCTTGCAACGCTGCAAACTCAATTACCGTTTCAACATCATTCAGACCGGCCGCCGCTGGTGTGTTTGCCGTATCGTTTCGGGCGGGGTGTAACCATGAATTACACCGCCGCTTATCGTGTTTACCGCGACACATGGGATACCGACCAACCACACACCAGCTACACGGTTGAAATCATGCGCCCCGACAATCAGTGCTGGCAGCGTATTGCCGTTGCTTACACGCGTGAGAGCGCATTACTGGCCGTGCGTTTGTTTTGCAGTCGTTACGGCTGGCAGCTTTCAGACGGCCACACGCCAAACTAAGCCCCAATAACCGCCCTTGCTATTGCTGATATGCGTTACAGCAGGGGGAACTACATCTTTAATTGGGCGTGTGTTTCTGTAAGTGATTGATTTATATCAGTCATGACAAAAGTAAAGCACCGCCGGAAAGTGAGCAAATATCATGAAAACCAACACCACCAACACCCCTAAAACCATCAACGCTACCGCAGGCTATACCTGTCTTTGCAGCTTGTTGGACAACCTGTTCAAACTGGCCGAGCCGCAAATTCGCCAATTGAGCAAGCAGGAAACGGAAGTCTTAACCGAATTGATGAAGGGCGCGGAAAACCATCTTGCCGATATTCAGCACGGTATGGGCATAGTAATGAACTCAATACCGCAAGAGAACGTGGAATCACAGGGAGCCGACTTTTACCACGGCCTGACCCAAACCCTGCTATTGGGCGAGAGCCGAACCATGTTAAACGAGTGGGCTAATGATTTGGACTATACCGCCAACCAACGCGACTGAAAGGATAACCGCCATGAAATACGCTATCCGCACCGCTTTGGCCGCCGCCGTTGTCATGACCGCCTATGCCTGCACCAAGCCCGCAACCGCTGAACCAGTGGCAGCAGAGCAGCCCGCCGCATGGGAGCAAGTCTATACCGCCGACCCGATGGCCGCCGTTGTTTATGAGCCGATACCGAAAGGAGCTGCACAATGAGCCGCCTTGATCATCACGAAATCCGACAACGCGCCGCTGGTAACTGGCACGGCATTTTAACCGCGCTTGGTTTGCCGTCTGAAAGCCTGGCCAACAAACACCAGCCATACCCCGCTTGCGGCGGAACAGACCGCTACCGGTTTGACGATAAAGGCGGCAACGGCGGTTTTATCTGCACCCACTACAAAAACGGCGCAGGCGATGGCTTTGATTTGCTGATGCACTATTTCGGCTATTCATTCCATGAAGCAGCGTTAGCCGTTGCCGGCGTATTGGGCATGACCGCGCCAGCACCGACCGCCGCGCCGCGTGTGGCACCGCCCCCTAAAACACCGCCCAAAGACCGCCTGAACAAACTGGCCGCGATATGGGAGCAAGCCGCGCCGGTGAGCGATGGCGACCCTGTTAGCGGGTATCTGCAAGGCAGGGGCTAAACCATAGCCGAGCCATACCCCGAAGCATTGCGGTATCACGCCGCCTTGCCGTATTGGGCGGAATGTTCAGACGGCTGGAAAGAAATAGGCCGCTTTCCCGCCATGGTTGCCGCCATTACCGAAGCAGACGGCACACTTGCAGGTTTGCACATTACCTACCTGAAACGCTGCTACACCAAACCGCAGGGCGACAGCGGCAGCCATACGCAGAGCCACACTAAATTGAATCTGCATCACCCTGAAACGGGAGCGCAATTACCGGCGAAAAAAATGCAAGTGAGATTTGAGGGTATGAGTTGGTTATCAGGCCATGCCGTGAGACTGTTTCAGCCGGTAAACAATGCCCTGATGGTGTGTGAAGGCATAGAAACCGCCTTAGCCGCGCATGAATTAACCGGCTGGCCGGTATCAGCCTGTTTAAGCACCAGCGGCCTGAAAGCATTCAAATGGCCGCCTGAATTGCAGGCATTGGGCATTTACGCCGACCATGACCCCGCAGGATTGGAAGCGGCCGACAAGCTGGCACGGCGGGCAATACAGGCAGGCTTAGACGTGTTTACTTGGAAAAGCGACACCCCCGACACCGATGCCCTAGACGAATTGAACGCCATTCAAGCAGCGGAAGCGGCGGGCGGTATCAACGATTGACGGCAAAGCAAAAGCCGCCTGAATGTTCAGACGGCCTTTGCGCACAGATAAAGCATTTAACGGAGATTGAATTATGACAACCACCGCAGAGAAAGACAAGCAGGCCGACACCGGCAGCAAACCCGATTTTATTAAAATGTTTGAAGGTGTGGGCGGCAATGGCGGTGAAAGCTACCAGTTAAAGCCCCGCTATGAAGTAAAAAGCAATGGTGTGCATTACATCGGCATTACCCACGACAAAGACGGCAACGCCCACGAACAGCCGCCGTTATTGCTGGCCGACCCGATAGCCTTAATCGGGCGCGGCATAGACGAACAAGGCAGCCATTACCGCATAATTGAATGGCGCGACCGCCTGACACGGCAAACCAAACAGGCCGCCATACCGCAGGCCGATATAGGCAGCAATGCAGGCTGGCGGCAATTACAGCAATACGGCATTACCATCTTGAGCGGGCGCGTGAAGCGTGAGCGTTTATCCGATTATCTGCAAAACCACGGCAGCAACACCCCTTACACCATTACCGACCGCGCGGGCTGGCATGACGGCGTTTACCTGTTGCCCAATGGTGAAGCAATCCACGATAGCAAAGAAGCACCGCGCATTATCTACAATGGCGACACCAGCCAAGCAGCAGCCTACACACCGGCGGGAACGCTGGAAGCATGGCAACAGCAAATAGCCCGTTATGCAGCCGGTAACAGCCGCCTATGCCTTGCCCTTGGTACCGCCTTAGCCGCGCCGCTATTGTCGTTATTGGGCGAAGAATCAGGCGGTTTTCATCTGTATGGCGATTCATCGGACGGCAAGAAGACCGCCGCGCGTGTGGCCTTGAGTGTATGGGGCAAGCCGTCTGAAAGCATCATGACATGGCAAGGTACGGCCTTAGCGTTTAACAACACCGCAGCCGCCCGCAATGACGGCCTGTTAGTGTTGGACGAAATCAGCCAAGCCGCGCCCAAAGTGATAGGTAATACCGTGTATAGCCTGATGAATGGCGTGAACAAAGCACAGGGCGCAAAAGACGGCGGCAACCGAGCCTTGACCCGCTGGCGTGTGTTGATGCTTTCCACCGGCGAAAAGACACCGAGCAGCATTCTGAAAGCAGATAACGACTGGAACGCAGGGCAGGCAACCCGCTTACCCAATATCCGAGCCGCTGCACAATACGGCATTTATGACACGCTGCACGGCTTTACCGATGGCGCGTTATTGTCGGAGCATTTGCAGGAAGCCGCAGAGCAGCACCACAGCCACGCGGGGCGCGCATTTATCCGCCTGATAGACCAAACCACACCGGCAGCCATTAAAGAGCGTATCGCCGCATTTATGGCGACATTGCCCGAGCTTTCCGGCCAAGCCCGCCGTGTTGCCCGCCGCTTTGCATTGGTTTCAGCCGCCCTAGAGATGGCCGCCCCTGTTACCGGCTTGCCCGCTGGTGTGGGCATGGCCGGTGTGAAACAATGCTTTGACGAATGGTTAGCGACCAATGGAACGGGCAAATATGAAGATGAGAAAATCAGAGAGCAGACAAGCGACTTTATGCAGCGGTTTGGGCAGAGCGTGAGATTTACCGACTGGAACAGCACCATAGGCGGCAGCACCGACCGCAATCATGCGGGCTGGATTAAGCGAGGAGAGCAGAAAGAAACCGATGAGTATTGGATTATTCCCGCCGTGTTTCTTGACGAAATATGCGGCAGCTTTGAACGGAATAAGGTTTGCCGTGTGTTACATGATGCAGACTGGCTAAAGCGTAACGAAAAAGAAAACCGCTTTACCCACAAAAAGCGCGGGCATGGGGCGCATTATGTACTAATCGACATTGAGCCGCCCGAGCCGAAATAACACCAGCCAAGCAAAGGCCGTCTGAATTTAATGACATCTTGGACTGAAACGCAATGGCAGGAATTATTTATGGAGATGTTGAAATGAGTATTGACGAAAAGAGAAAAAATCCTATTGAATCAACAAACAAATCCACCGTTCAGGCGTTGACACCATCAGAGATGCAATCATTGCGTGAAGACTTGAAACAGTCCGTGATACAGGCGCGTGAAATCATTGCACGCACGCCTTGTAAAGTGGATTTTCGTTAATTTTATTTGAATCAAGCCGTCTGTTTTCAGGCGGCTTTTTTATTTAGGAGTTCGATCATGATCGGTAAAAAGAAACGTCCGGTCGGACGGCCAAGCGGCTTAATGCCTGAAAACGTTCCCGCTGTTCCCGCTGGTATATTTTCGATATTTATTGTTTTAAATCATTGATATAGATGGTAATTGGGGCAGTTTTGGCGGAAAGTGTTCCCGCTGGCTAAAAAGGGAGCGGGAACATTTTGTTACCAAAAATCAATCGCTTAAGTCAAATGGTCCCGCGTTCCCGCTGTTCCCGCTGTTTTTTAGTACCTATATACGCTTATTTTCAATTTGGGGTATGATGGGGCTGTTTCAGCCGATAGGTTAGGCAGTCTGAAAAATGATGCAGGCGGCCTAAATCTGATTTATGCCGGAGAGCAAAAAACAGGGCGAAAAATGGGTGACTTTTGCAAATTTGCGGTATTTTTTACGGTATTTTAAAATATTGAATAAATTTAGTTATTTAAAATCATATATTTGAATGAAAAATTAGGGTCTCTCCGTCGCACCAAACTCAAAAAACAACAGCCTTTCGGGGCTGTTTTTTTACGCCTAATGCCGTCTAATTCCATAAACCAAAATCCAAGCATAGCAAGGCTTTCAGCCTGATTAAGGGTGTGTTTTAACAGCCTTGATTGTCTAACGCAATAAAATGCTGTCTAATTGAATAAACCAAAAAACGGGGGTGTATTCGGGGGTATCTGAAAAATACCCTGTAAAAAATACCCCCAAATGTCACTAAACGACCGCCAAATAAAGAATGCCAAGCCCGCCGACAAGCCATACAAACTGGCAGACGGCGGGGGTATGTTTTTGCAGGTTACACCAGCAGGCGGTAAGTTGTGGCGGCTGAAATACCGCATAGACGGAAAAGAGAAGCTGTTATCAATCGGTAAGTATCCTGCCGTTTCATTGAGCGCAGCCCGAGAATCAGCCGAAAACGCCCGCCGCATGATAGCAGCAGGCCAAGACCCCAGCGCAGCCAAGCAACAGGCCAAACAGGAGCGGCAAGCAGCCTTGCTGAACACCTTTGCAGCAGTAACAAAGCAATGGCACACCAAGAACCTGCCGCGTTGGAAAGAGAAACACGCGGCGCGGATTATGCAGTATTTTGAAGCAGACGTTTTCCCGCATATCGGCAACCGTCCGATTAAAGAATTACGGGTAAGCGATATAAAAAACGTAATCGAACATATCGCCGAGCGGGGCGCATTGGAAACGGCAGAAAAAATCAGGCAATGGATAGGCAGCGTTTTCAACCATGCCGCTTTGCTGGAGCTTACCGACGGCAACCCTGCCGCCCCGCTTGTCGGTTATCTGCCTAAACGGCAGGCCGTTCATATGCCCGCCTTGCCGCGCGAAGAACTAACCGAGTTTTTCAGACGGCTGATACTGGCCGATACACATCAGCAAAACCGCCTATGCGTGATGCTGATTATGCTTTGCTTTGCCCGCAATGCCGAAATACGCGGTGGCAAATGGCAAGAAATCGACTTTAACAAGAAAACATGGATGATACCTGCCGAGCGTATGAAACGCCCCCGAGCGCATATTATCCCGCTGGCAGACTGGCCGCTTGAATTATTGCAAGAGCTACACGCCATCACAGGGCACAGCCCGTTTCTGTTCCCAAGTCGCACCGCCATAGACGGCCATATCAGCGAAAACACGGCAGGTAAAATCATTAACGGAATGGAATACAAAGGCATTGCCACACCGCACGGCTTCCGCAGCTTGGCAAGTAGCATATTAAACGAACAGGCCTTTAACCCCGATGCCATCGAACGGCAGCTTGCCCATATTGACGACAACAAAATCAGAGCAGTCTATAACCGCACGGACTACATGGCCGAACGTACAGAGTTTATGCAATGGTATAGCGACCTATTGCGCGGGCATTATCGGGAAGCATTAACCATGCTTGAAGCAGGCGGGGAAGCAAAGGCTGTCTGAAAAGTTATTGATATAAGGATGTGGTAAAGATGAGTAGAAAATCCATTTTGGACAGAATAATAGACGAAGATGATAAATACATTAATTTTGAACACGTATTGAAGTATATTGCTATTGCAGATAATGTAAATAATGCAAATGGTGAAGAGGCTGATATATACACCATAGCAAGGTTCTTACTGTATCTTGCAGATGTAAAAGCAACCCTAGATGATAGTTTTGCGGGCAATCAATAATTTTAAATTATCGGAAATATGAACCATCTAGCGACCATAGGATGTTTTATCATTATCTAGAATGTTTGGTAATGTATTATTTAGACCAATACAGCTATGACGAACTTTCATAAGGCTATCTGCCTAGGGGCTGTCGACAATTAACTGGCGAAGCGGTTTTTTGAGGCAAAAACCGCGTATGCAAGGCAAAAAGCGCAGTAAGATTGAACATCTTGCGAGCATTTTAGCTTCGCAAGACCGCTAGGGTCTGTCGACATTCAAGTTTACCTTAATTTCAATACGGCAGCCGCAAGGTAAATATTGGCAGCAAAAGATTGGTCGGTTTTTTCTGCGCGCATCGCAATCTTCTTGAATTCTTTGAGTTTGCAAAAAAAGTTCTCAATCAAATGTCGCCAGCAATACATCATCTTGTCGTGTTCCCGCTGCAATTTGCGGTTGTTACGCGGCGGAATAACCACCTTACTCCCCCTTTCGGTCAACTCTTCGACCAGCCAGTCGGCATCAAAGGCTTTATCCTCCAATAAAGCATCAAATTCCTTGTCTTTAATCAGCGGTTCTACGCCGCAAATGTCATTGCACTGACCAGGCATCAGTTTGAAATCAATCAGGTTCCCCAAAGCATCCACCATAGCCAAAATCTTGGTCGTCATCCCGCCTTTGGATTGGCCGATGGCCTGATTTCGAGTCCCCCTTTTGCACCCTGACCGTGGCGGTGAACTTTGATGATTGTGCCGTCAATCATGACATACTCCATATCGAGATCACGGTTCAGTTCTTCAAAAATATGATGAAAACGGTCGGCCAAGACCCATCTGCGGTAGCGTTTGTGGATACTTTTCCAATTACCGAACTCTTCGGGCAGATCGCGCCAAGGACTGCCGGTACGGATAATCCATAGTATGGCTTCTATAAATAATCGGTTATCGACAGCGGTTCGGCCGGCATCGCCAACTTTTCCTTGGCATAAAGGCTCAATTTTTGCCCACTGTGCATCGGTAAGAATATATCTGGTCATGAGGATAGGATACACTGAAAGCTTGAATGTCGACAGAACCTAGTATTGTTTTATCAATATATTTGTTTAAAAAAGGTTGTCGGTTTGTTCGATATATTCATTGCTGGCTGGTTTGCTAACCGGTGCCGGTTGCTGTTCAGGGCTGGTTGAAAGGAGGGGCGTTACGGAACCATTTTCGGATTGGGTGGTTTCGGTTGGCAGGGGAGCCGGTGTTGCTGTAGCGGCGCTCGCATCTTCTTCCACTTCGATTTCGCTGCCTTCTGGCAAAACTTGATCGGTTGGTTCGGGTTTCGGCGGTGTAACAATGGGTTTGGACAATTCTCCGGAGCCAGTGGTCCAGGCCAGAGATTGTAGAGAACCGTTTATTTTTCCGGCTGCCGAGCCGCAGGTAATGCAGTTTAAGGCTCCGCTTCGGCTTTTTAATACGATATCCAAGCGTTTGGTGTGGACGGTTTTGCCGTGGGCTTTGGCCCAAGCGGTGATACTTTTACGCAAGGCGGTGGTATCGAGGTTTTTTTGGTTGTAAGGATCGCGGAAGGCGGCTATCCATATATTATTATTGGCATCGATGTTGACGGAGGCCATTTGATAGATTACGTCTGCCGGTGAGCCGGAGGTAATGGTTTTTGCGAACTCCAATGCATCTGGCGATTTCATGCGGACACAACCATGGCTGCGAACACCCGGTACGCTGGATGGGGCATTGGTGCCGTGGATGCCTAAACCAAGCTTGGGATCTCCCATACGGACAAAAACGGGGCCTAGGGGATTTTTAGGGCCGGGAGGGACGGTAGTTTGGCCGTTGTTTAATTCTTTTTGAATTGATTTCGGTATATGCCAAGTCGGGTTGTAGGTTTTGGCACCGATAATGTGACGCCCAAGATTGGTTTGAGTGTTCGCTTTGCCGACGGCTACCGGATAAATTTTGCTGAGTTTCCCGTCGACATATAAAAATAACCGCTGTTGCGGGATGTTAATGATGACATGTTGTCCTGGAGTGATAGGGGAAACATCCGGTAACGGAGTATGCGGCGCTGCGACAGCTGCTGTGCCGGTGATTAGGGCAAGCAAGCCGAATCCTTGTGTTTTCATGTTGTGTATTCTGTTATGGGTTTGGATATATTGGATATATAAGCTAAATGATACCGTATCTTATAAAATTTTGTGCGAAAATATCGTTTTTTCGGTGTGAGTAACAGTTGAACGGCGATGATGGGTATCATGGATAAAGAAATCATTCGAAACGTACATGTTCATGCTCTTGATTATGAAGGCAGGGGAGTGGCTCGGATTGATGGTAAGGCGGTTTTTATTGAAGGTGCGTTGCCGGGTGAAGAAGTAAACTGTCGGATAACAAAAAGTAAGAAGCATTTTGACGAGGCGGAAACCGTAGAAGTGTTGCTCGCCTCGGAACAGCGTATTGAGCCGCGTTGCCCGCATTTTTCCGACTGTGGCGGTTGTGTGTTGCAACATGCACAGCATGAAGCGCAAGTCGCCTATAAGCAACGCGCTCTAGAAGATCAGTTGCAGCGAATAGGTAAAGTAAGTGCCGAGCAGGTACTGCCACCGATTTATGGTAGTCCGTGGGGTTATCGGCAACGTGCGCGGTTGGCGGTCGCCGAAGATGAAAAAGGTAGGCTATATGCTGGTTTTAAAGCGAATAAGAGTAACCGGGTAGTAAAAATTCAAACTTGTGCCATTTTGCCCTCTCATATTTCTGAAATATTGCCTGAATTGCAAGAAATGTTGCAGTGTTGGGGGGAGGAGGCAGCTGTTCGTCATATTGAAATCTCGGACGCAGAGGGCATTAGTGTACTGACTGTTGCTACTGAGACGGGATTGGATAAGTCGAAGTTGGCGTTATTGCGACAGTTTTCAGACAGGCATTTAGATCGGAGCGGTAATATTTGGCAAATCTGGCTGCAAACCGGAACATGTGCTGCGCAACCCTTTTACCCGCCTCGAGAGACAGAGCTATATTACGGCTTATCTGAGTTTAATCTGCGTATTAATTATCGGCCTGGTGATTTTACGCAGGTGAATCATCAAGTCAATGCTTTGATGGTTCAGCGGGCAATCCGTCTGCTGGAGCCGCAGCGGGGTGAACGGGTTGCTGATTTATTTTGTGGTTTAGGCAATTTTACGCTGGCAATTGCGCGTAGCGGTGTGCTAACTATTGGTATAGAAGGCTCTGAAGAGCAAACAAAAATGGCTGTTTTGAACGCTGAATTGAACGGTTTGGATGGTAATACTCGCTTCGTTGCTTCCAATCTTTTTCGAGTTGATGCGGCAGCAATTGCTTCATGGGGCAGGTTGGACAAAATATTATTGGATCCGCCGCGCGGCGGAGCGCAGGAGGTGATTAGGGCGCTGAGACCTCCTTATTTGCCAGACAAAATAGTGTATGTTTCCTGCAATCCTGCAACATTGGCGCGTGATGCCGCCTTTCTGGTTGAAAAGGGATATAAATTCAAGAAGGTAGGAGTGATTAATTTATTTCCTCAAACCGCACACATTGAATCTATCGGTTGTTTTGAAAGATAGCCGGCTGTGTGGCTTGTTAAAAAATGTTTGCGGGATACAGGGTATGTGAAAGTCATGCTATTATTAAATGCTAGAAAGTAACGGCTTAATGTCATTGGATTTTATGGTGAAATTATGATGGATTCCATACAACACAAACATTGGAGCTCTATGTATAAATTCGGGAGAGTTAATTGAATTACTCGCTGCTAATAGGATTGTTGGGAGCTTTGGTGATCGTATTTTTCTTTATACGTATCAAGCAAAACAAAGTGTCACCCAACATGAACGCAAAATATGGTCGAGGTGCGTCTAACGCACGTAGCGGCCAAGCTGCGTCTGGTGGTCAGCAGTCCGAAGATTGGTTGGATACAATCAATCAAACCGTTGACAAAACAGACGAACAGGATTGGGAATGGGAAAGCGGAAGCATTGATCCCGGTGCGGCCTCTGTATCTGCGCAGGAAGTTGATCCTCTGACAGAGTATCAGGTGTATAAACAGTTCGGTTATGAAGATAAAGCGGCCGCTTCGCTGGCAGGCTATCTTGATAAGATTGAACGCGCCCCGGAAAAGTTGGTACATGAGCTGGCAAATCTCAGTTTGAGTACCGGTAATATCGATCTATTGGCCTCTGCATTGTCAAAACATGGCGAGGTGTTGAGTGTAGACGATTTGGCCAACTATGTGCGTGAAGGTTTATCAGTTGAACCTCACAATCTTTCGTTACGTGTAGTGGCTGAGAATCAACTCAGTTGGGGCATGAAAGAAGTGGCACAGCAAATTGGTGAGCAAACCGGTTTGGGTACTGATGATTCGGAATCCGCAAATACGGTATCTCAACATTCGTCTTCTTTTTCAGGGAATGCCCGTGCTACACAGCGCAATGCGAAGCGTAGTGCGATTGTGGTTGCCAAAGGCACTTATGAGTTGCGTGATTTGTCTGCTGAAGAGATGAGTGCCGTAATCAGCTTTGTGAAACCAGAGCGCAGTACCAAATTGTTGCAAAACCAAATGGGCTACGAGGCGGCAGTACAGCAATACAATCGTGCTATTCAGAAGTCTGAGAAACCGGCTTCTCTGATTATCGATGCGTTAAAGTTGGATTATCAACATAATGAGGTCGAACAGTTTGCCGGCCACTTATGGAAACTCTACTATTCTCTAGGCTCTTATGGACGTCAGGTTAAAGAGCGAATGCTTGGCTGGGGTTACAATCTGGGCCAACACGAATTGTTTGATGAGCTGGAAAAGGGACCAAACGAACAGCAAATTCGTGAAATTGGACTGGCAAAGGGTTATTTGCAGCCTTCCGCACGCCAATTAAGATCGAAATACCGCGACCTCGTATTGCAAAACGACTCAGTGGTGAGCGATAGCAATTCTCCGTCTGATGTAGCCTTGAAAGAGGTGGAATCTTTGTTGATGTACGGCCAATTGGATCAAGCCATTAGTACATTAGAGCAAGCGGTTCTGCAATATCCCGAAGAGTCACAACTCTACATCACACTATTTGATTTGTATGAACGTTCGGAAGACTGGGTACGTTTGGAGCAATTCCTCAAGCTTCTGCGTGACCGTGTAAACAGCCTGCCTGAAGAAGTTGTATTGGCGATGAGCCAATTGGTACAACGTGTTCAGCAAATTTCTAAATAAATATTATAAAGAGTACTGATAATGGATAGTCTGTTACCAAAAATCAAAACAGTACGGGTAATGCTTAAAGACTTTAGCGAGCAGCAAGAAGCTATTTTCCGTATGGCATTTAAGATGCACAATACAACCAATTACGAGGTTGTTATAGAAGGTTCAGGCCAGAAACCGGATATGGTGTTGGTAGACATTGACAATGGAAAAGGAATTCTGCCATGGCAAGAAATGAAAAAAGAATATCCGGATATCCCGGTTGTGATTTTTTCACAAAACGAACCCATTATGACGGCACCGTATCTAAATAAACCCGTTAAGTTCGATACTTTGTTTCCAACGCTGCGCAGTCTGGCGCAAGGCGGTAGTATTTTTCAGCCTGCAGAAAAACTGGCTGGTTTAAACCCTGCTGTGCCAACACAAGATATCGATGCAGGACATCGCAAAACCAATATCAAGCGTTTTAACCCGCAGAGTGGTTTATTGGGCGCACTTAAGGTGGCAAGTAGCCGTACGCATGATACTGCAGTGCTACACAACGGCAAACCGGTACTGATCGTGTTTCCAAGCATTCAGCGCGTATTATTGACGGTTAGCGCAGAAGAGTTGGAGCGTATGTGTAAGGATGATACGCTGGAAATCATTGCTAAAGCAGTACCTGATAATCCGCAATGGAAGGAAAAGGCCAAAGTAACGATAATGTCGTGTTTGTGGCAGATGGCCATTTGGAGTGCGCGCGGACGCTTGGTTTATCCCCTGACGCCACAAAGCGTATTTACTTTGAAGCGCTGGCCAAACTTGACACGCTTGGCGCCGGTTCCCGAATCCATGCGGTTATCGGCTTTCTTGACAAAAACATCGGTAAACTTAAATGTATTATACAAAGTGATGCCTTTGGATATGTCGGATATCCTGAATTACATCGCTGCTACGTATGTAACCGGCTTTCTGGCGACTGATAGTGAGTTTACTGAACATCAACATGTGGCTGGCTCACAAGCAGCCGAAGTACAGCAGCAAGTTAGTGTAAACAGTGCCGATGAAACAGATAAGAATATGTCCCAAGCAGCCGAGCGTGCGGCTGGTGGTAGCAAAGAGCAACCTCGTGGCCTGTTGAGCCGCTTGATGCGTAAACTGACGGGCAAATAAGGAGTGCCTTCAAATGATAGAAAATAAAATCATTTTTACTGGTCCGGTAGGTGTGGGTAAAACTACCGCAATCAGCGCATTATCGGATGATCCGCCTGTACAAACTGATGCGCGCGCATCTGATATGACTTTGGTGCGTAAGGGCTACACTACTGTAGCAATGGATTACGGTGTGATTCGTCTTGATGAAAATACTAAAGTTCACTTATATGGAACCCCTGGTCAGGAGCGCTTTAATTTTATGTGGGAAATTCTGAGCAAGGGAAGTATGGGTTTAGTATTGTTATTGGATAATACGAGAACCAATCCTTTGAAAGATTTGAACTTTTTCTTGGAAGCTTTTAAGGATTTACTGAAAACCGCTCCTTTGGTAGTAGGTGTAACCAAGATGGATGTCCGCTCCTTGCCCGGTATAGATGTGTATCAGAAATATTTGGCGCAGCATAACTTTAATGTTCCGGTTTTCGAAGTAGATGCTCGTCAGGAAGACGATGTGAAACAGTTGGTCAGTGCTATGCTGTTTTCGATCGACCCAGGTTTAGAGGTATAAGATGGATACGACACTTTCTTTACAGTCAAATTTATATCCGCGCATTACACCGGCGGGGGCATATTATGCCGTATCTAATAATACGGCCAGCGCCAGTCGTACTTTATTGCATGGCTTGTTAAAAGCGAATGCTAATGAGTTAATCAGTCCCGAGAAGCTGTTGGCGTGGACCGATAGTACTGATATTGAAACTTCCTTAAGTTTACTGTACCGCTTACAACGTTTGGAGTTTCTTTATGGTGAAGAAACACAGCAAGAGGAAGAGCAGTACTTTTCTGATGATCAATTACCTGAATTGCTGGAACAGCTCTCCAGTGTAGGTAAAGCGTTGTTAGCTGATCAGAATGGCTTGTATTTTGCCAATGCAGGTTTCCATCATGAAACGGCGGAAGAGGTTGGGATTCTTGCCAGTGAAATTGCCGCCTTGGGTGAGCGCCATCAACTATTGTTGAAAAACAATTTGAATATCCACCACAATGCTTGGGGAATTTGTGAACCTTCCGGTCAGTCTGAACTCACCTTTTTCCCGTTGTATGTTGGTCATTCGAAGCTGATTTTGGTGGTAGGTGGTATTCCTGATCTTAATAAAGAAGCTTTTGTTTCCCTAGTTAAGGTCTTGTGCAACAGATAAACTTTAGTGTATGAGATAACTTCCGGTATCTGTAATTTGCCGAAGGCTATGGGGAGGCAAATTTGAATAAACGGCTGGAAAGTTATTTTTACTCACATAAATAATCAAACTAATTTGGAATAAAAACATGCGTGAACAACTTTTAATCTCTGTGTTGAGTGACTTGAATGCCACCTCGCCGGACATCACTGCTTCTGCCGTTATTTCTACGGATGGTTTGCCGATTGCGACCTTGATGCCGAAAAGCTTGGATGAAGACCGGGTGGGTGCCATGTCTGCTACATTATTAGCTTTGGGTAATCACGCCACAGGCGAATTGGCTTGCGGTGAATTGGATCAGGTAATGGTAAAAGGTAAAAACGGCTATATCCTGTTGAATCAGGCTGGTTCGGATGCAGTATTGGCCTTGATTGCTAAGGAAACCGGTAAACTAGGCTTGATCCTGTTGGATGCCAAACGTGCTGCTAAACATATTGCTGATATTTTGTAGGATTTAAATAGTTAAGAAATGCCTGTCTGAAAAGTTTCTACTATCAGAAAATTTTCAGACAGGCATTTTTATTCTTACAAAAGAAGATCGAATGGAGATTTAGGTTGGTCTCCAACTTTTTATAGCTCAAATACCCATGAAGTTGCCTATAAACAATCGCTTAATGCATCACATATAGCGGATTAATCTTTTGTAGGTATACATTTTTGCGTGTCGTTTTCATTGAAACTGATTTTATTCAATTAGTCTTTATGAGCGCCATACTCAATCGTTCAACTGTGTCTTGAATTCCGATTATCCCAACGAAAACATACTGTCTGCCGTTTTTAAGCATACAGAAAGAAAAGTTGACCGAGCATGAGGAGAATTATATTCGATCGCTTTTTTGTAAAGAATTCAAACTGAAGCGTAATCGGGAAAAGCTTTCTGTTTTTTATCGTATATCTGTATTGGACCGTTTACGACGTGGCTGGGGTGTGATTTTCGGATAGTGGATTTCTTCGATTGCTTGCCGAACACGCAGGGCTGTCATTCGTTGTTTGCGGCGTTGGTTTACTTTGCGTACTACGATATTTGACCAGATGAACAAAATATTCAGTTGAATCAGAAGAATAATGCAAACGCCTTTGATAAGTTCGAGCATAGTCCAGCCGCCGACTATGGTGGTGTTAAACACTTCTTGCGAGTTTCGTACTAAATAATAAAGTGCGGTTAGCCAGAGTGTCCAAGTAATAAAGAAGATTATCCAACTTTTTACACTAATGCTCCGGTTGGGATTCAAGGCTTTGTTGATGACCATTTGGTCACGTAAATCTTGTGCTTTTTCATTGAGCATAATGATTTTCCCTCAAAGAGTTATTGGACGCCACGGTCTGGGCTGACCCAAGTTGCTTTACGGTTTTTATTACGAAACAGGGCTTTGGGGAAACCGTGCGCCAGAGTCAAGCTATTGAGTAACCAGAATACATAGGGATACCAAATGCAACTGACAAAATAGCGGAACAGATTGCTTTCGTACCGACTGTCAATCAGCAGACTGATAGAGAATTGCATCATGAATAGGATCAGGGTAATGATGCTGCTCACTTCTAATAGATTAAAGTTGCTGATACTACCGTTGACCGCTAGCTGATAGAAGCCGTAGAACATCATACCGAACATACTGTATGCCCAAATCAAGGTAACGATGTATTCGAAATAAAGAGGCCATAATCGGAAATTATGCAGACGCCAAACAGAGGAGAAATATTTCATTACTACTTCGGCTCCGCCTTGTGCCCAGCGTAGGCGTTGTTTGTAAAGGCCCCTTATGGTTTCAGGCATTAGTACCCAGCATAGAGCACGTGGCTCATAGGCGATGTTATAACCGGCAGTTTGGGTTTTCCAGCTGACGTCGATATCATCTGTAATCATATTATCGCTCCAGCCACCGATTTGATTTGCAATGTCTTTGCGTATGCACATGATAACGCCGGAGACGGTAAACAATGTACCCATAATGCTTTGCGAGCGTTTGATCAAGCCGATAATCGAGCTGAATTCGGCTACCTGAAGTTTACCCAACACGGTACTTCGATTGCGTACACGCGGGTTGCCGGTTACAGCGCCAAGGGTAGGATCGCTTTCCATGGTTTGTATCAGGTAATCGATGGCGTAATAATCGAGAATGGCATCGCCATCGATGCCGACAATGTACTTGCCTCGTGCATGTCGCAGGCCATTGTTCATTGCAGAAGCTTTGCCACCGTTTTCCTGATCCACGGCGACGACTTTTTCGGCCATTTTTGCCCAACTTTGGATAATTTTCAAAGTATCGTCTTTACTGCCGTCGTTGATGAAGATCAGCTCGTAGTTAGGATATTCCAGGTTCAATAGGTGGGGGATGGAGCTATTGAGGTTATCTGCTTCGTTGTAACATGGAATAAGGACGCTTACCATCGGAGCGTCATCATCATAAGCAAATTCTGGCTCTCTTGCCCGGTTTTCCCAGAACAGAAAATATAGTACGCCGGTTATTGTCCAGTAGATAGCCATTACGCCAGGATACATCATGACGAAAACGGCCAGATAATCATACCATTTCATGGAAGGTGCTCTTTTTCTTCGTCGGTATGAACCGAGTTTTTAGTTGCTTGCTTAGCGTTTTCATATTTAGCCGGGCAGAAAATGCCCGGCTGGTTTTTGGTTGCTCGATATTTGGTTTTCAGAATTAGCGGCGCAAATTGGAGAAAACCGGTTTTATTGATGAGGCATTCGGACGATTGTTTTGGAAATCATCCGGCGAATAGCCGTAACTGAGCATACCGTTACTTTTTAAAGTTTTCATTCCGCGGATCAGGTCTTGCTCGGGTAGTGGTTGTTGAGCATGCCTGATGTAAGATGGTAGTTCAACTATTACGTGGTTTCGTTGAAGTTTGCTGTCTTTAACAAGATCAATTAAACGATTTAACCATTGATTGGCTTGCCGCGAGGAGGTGTTTTGCTGATATTCCTGATGCGGTAGGGCCATCAATATGGTGTAGTCGTAGTGGGAATGGTATTGGGATAGTTTTTTTGTTAGCCATTCTTGTGTCTCGTTGTTCATTTCAGTACCAACATACAGACTTCGAGTTGTTTTTAGCATATTTTTGCCATTCAAGTTATATTTTAGCAAAGCTGCTTTGAGTTGGTTGGAATAAGCAATCAGATCATTGCTCTTTTCACCTTCTTCGGCTGAAGAACCACGGCTGCCTAAAGAAGAAAGGTTGTCTTGGAACAAGATACCGTTGAAGCGGCTGGAGAAAGCCAGATCTTCATAAATTTCTTGCGTAGTTTGTCGATTCTGCGGTGTATCGAGTGATAAGCGTTGGCTCTGTTGTGCTGGGCTTACACTTGAACGATTGTTGCTATTTGTATCGGCATCTGATACTACCATCGGCATTTGGGCATACACCTTCACTTCGAGCCGAGTTATTAATTGCCAGGCTACGCGGCTGAATAAATCACTTTTCATTTTCAGATGCCGGTTGGGGAAGTAGGCTGCTTCGGCAATGCCGTCATTGTTTTCATCTGCTAAAGCATGCAGATAAACGGTATTGGCTCCAATGGCTTTCACCCGCTCAAGTAATTTATCCAAATTACGGTTGGTTTGTGCGGGATTTGGGTTGTATACATCATCTAGATCGATTTGAACGGTACGTTGAAAATCGAGTTCATGTGTTTTGCCTTCTAGGTAGGTCTTGATGATGGAATAACCGGTTTCATGATCAAGAAGTAACCGCCCCAAGTGGCGGGTAGATGCATGGTTCAGTTTGAGATCGTAGAGCGTCATGTCGCTTTCCAGACCTGCTTCTCGTGCGATTTGGACAGCGGTTTCGGTAAATTGGCCATAAGGCCAAATCATAATTCGCGGACGTTGGCCGATTCTTTGCGCAATGATATCGGATGAACGGATAAGGTCGTTGCGGACACGGTTGCGGTACTCTTCCGGAGTTTCGTATCGCCCATTCTGATAATTGCCGGGCAGGGCGGCGGCAAAAAGAGAACCGAAAGAATTGCCTTTCAGGCTGCGGTGTAGGTCATGGCTATGCGAGGCGATTTCTACAAGACCGCTGTCTTTCATTTCTTTTGCTTGTTCCCAAGTAATTAAGGCATTACGCGGCAGTTTTTGATTGCCGTACATGAAGTTGCCATTGGCCGGAGTTTCCATCCAGCTGGTCACTAATGCGAATACAGCCGGATATTTATAGGCTTTCAGCAGAGGGTAAATCTGCGTGTAGAAGCTGGAATAACCGTCATCGAAAGTGAGCAGCACGGGCTTGGCCGGTAAAGTGGTTTTGCCTGCGCGGGCGTCTAAAATCTGTTGCCAGCTTACTGGAGTGTAGCCGTTACCCTTCAACCAGTTGAAATGCTCAATCAAACGGTTAACAGTAATAGTTTGTGGGAAATATTGGCGTTCAATATTACCGGTCAAACCGTCATGATTGCTGTCGGGATTGAGAGGTGATGATTCATCCACTACGTTGTGATAACACAAAATACCGAAAGCAGGATTTGTTGCTGCGAAAGAGGTAGCCATCATGCCTGATAGCACGAGTGCGCTAAGTAAATGTTTGTAGTTCATAAGGATTGGTTTTTCTGCAATTGATTAAAATAATTAGTATGACCGTTTTTCAGACAGGCATCTGGAAGAAATGCCTATCTGAAAGCTTTATTGTCGGCAATACGTTTTGTGTTGGTATGGTTTCATTCTGTTTTTGTTTTTAATAATTACTCCGCTTATGACAGTGGCAGCGGTTGCTTGTGTCTGCTCGTACCTTGTTTGTACAACCTTTGGCTTATCGCTTTATGTCATTATTTCGGGTAACTATCATTCTATCGGTCTATCAATGTTTAGCGGAAGCGGACATTCAGATTTACGTTGCCGAAGTTATGGAACTCGGGATTGCCATCGTAAATTGCTTGTTTGCGGCCAAATTCATAAGCTAGGCCGATATTTTTGGTTAAGTTCCAGTCATGACCGTATTTCAGCATCCAAGTATTTTCGGAGGAATGCTCTGCCTGCCAGTAACGCCCTAAACCGCCGTTAATGTGATGGGTAAGCCGCATTCCGTTAGGTAGGAGGTTGAAATAGGATAAATCCAGATTACCGCTAAGGCTGCGGCTGTTTTTCGGATTGTAGTAATACGCCGACGGAGTATCTTTGTTGTTGCTGTAATCGGCCCAAAGCGAGCTATCCAGTTTCCAACGGTTGTGTTGGAACAACAGTTGGGAAACCCATCCATAGACGCTTTTGCGTACGTTATCGTCATCAAAAGTCATGATGCTGGCACCAAAACCAGTACGGGTATTTCCACTGGGATTATAGTTGGCGCTGAGACTGTATTCATTGGCGTAAACGTCTTGCGACAAGGCTTTGGTAGGTGTGTTGGCGCTATTTTTTTCCGCTCTGGCATTTAGACTGAACTGCTCGTTTACCCGCCAGTTCAGGCCTGCGCCGAAATAGGCTTTTTCGTTCAGGTGTGTACCTTGGCCGGCTTCAACGTTCAAGGTGATCGGGTATAGGCTGAATTCTCCTCCCGCTCCGATCCTACCGTGCCGCAAAGGGTCTCCGTGGTTGGGGACATAACCGGATTGCTGGTGGATATAGGCACGATGCCCGCCTTTGCTGCGGGGGCTGTACAGTGTGGTACTTTGCTCCCATTCGTTGCCGCTGTCGCGGGGTGATGTGGCATGGGTAATACCGTAAGAGGCTTGAAACTGGGCGGCATGAGCTTCATCGTACATTTTCCAGAAGCCTTGGTATTCGGGGTCGTTGCGATCAATCTTGGCCGCCATTTCCTCTAGGCCCGCCCAATTGCCTTTTTCGCTGAGAATGCCGCCTATGCTGCGATCCAGCCAAGCTTGGCTATCATTAGGAAGCTGTTGTTTGGCTTGTTCATACCAGGAAAGAGCTTCGTCTTCACGTCCGTTCCATTGTGCTAAGTCACCTCGTAATGCCATAGCCCAAGGGTCGCCGGGGTAGTCGGCCAGCCAGTTATCCATGATTTTGATCGCACCTTTTATATTGCCGTTCCAAGCTTCCAAGCGTGCATTCCAGAAATATTGTTTATCGTAATACGGATTATCGACTTGCGAGGTACGGGTGAAATCGTTGGTATATTTATTGGGATTCCAATTATTTAATAGGTTCTGCGCTTGCGTATAATTGCCGGTGTCGGCGTTGGCTTGTACTAGTTTTTCTGTGAGATCGGCAGGAAGTTTGCCATCAGCTGTTCTCTGACGAGAGGCGATACCTTCATAGACTTTGCGTACGGTAACCGGATCGCCGTTGATGGCAAGTGCTTCGGCGTATTGTTCTTGCACGTAATCAGGCTGCGTGCCGCGTCGTGCCAATGTATTGTAATCAGCAAGAGCCAGTTTGCCTTTTTCTAATGCTACGGCTACGGCCATGCGGTCGCGCAAAGCTTGAGTATTCAAAGCGCTTCCTTCTGCTGATTGGTTGACGACTTCGCTGAGTGCATCATAGGCGCTTTGTAATCCTGCTTTATCGCCGGTGGTTCTGGCCAGACGATATTGGTTAACCGCCATACCTTCTTTTAACCACAAACGGTCGCTATCGCTAAAATAATTCGGATATTTCGCTACCAACTCTTCTTGAATCGGGAAAGCGCGCAGTTGGGCGGCGGTACGGTAAACTTGTAGCACCAGTTCTTTGTTATCGGGATTGGCCGACAGTTGTTGTTGCAGGCCGGTCAGCCGTTCGGTAAGGCTTTGCGACTGTTCGCCCATATAGCGTTCGGCAAACTGGATGTCTTCGTCGCTACCGAAGCGGCGTTGATATTCTGCGATCTGATTTTTGGCCGCTGCATAATCGTGAGCATCCACGGCTGTGAGTGCACCGCCGAGGAAACCGATTTTCAGACTGGGGCCTTGTTGTTGTAATGCGCTATAGAATTCTTGTGCTTGGCCGAATTGTTTGTTGTCGCGGGCGGCTTTGGCAAGATTTTGCAATTCATCCAGCGAATAGTGGTCGATTTTGCAGTTATCGCATACCCGCAAGGCTTCGTTACCGTTGCCTTGGCGCACCAATAAAGCAATCAAATCGGCTCGTACTTTGGCATCTTTGCTTTGAGCGTAAAGTTTGTTTAGGGCATCAATAGACTCGGCCAGTTGGTTTTCGCCGCCGCGGGCATGCAAAGCCCATTTTTCACGTTCGGCGTTAACATCTTGTGCTAGAACAGACAGGGGGAGCGCGATAAGACAAAGAGATAGGGCTTGAAGTTTGAATGGTTTCATTAAAACGGTTTCCTGCGAGATTTTCCGTGTGGGTTACGACAATTAGGATGTGAGTAGCGTTATGGAGCGTACTGTAATATTCATGGTGACGTTAAAATGTGTCATAAAACTTAATTGTTGATGTAATTATTGTTTTACTATGTTACCTAAATTGGATGCAAAAGGTATTTTCTGAACTCTTAGCGGTAGCTTAGTGGTCTAAGCGGAGTTTGAGGGTAGCGTATTCGCCACACTTTCTATATTTTGTCTGAAGAAGATGCATGGAGAAGGGGTGGCTTGCATTGCCTGAATGGGCTAAATCTAAAAAATATTTTAAAATGGCAAAGTATCTTTCCGACCGAAGGGGAGGCTGGCAGGTAGGGAGCTATTTTCAAGTACGGGACAAAATATTCACCAGGCAAACATATGGGAGGTTTTGTCGAAGGTGGTCAGATTTTAATAAATAAATTTATTTGAGGAATATTTATGTTTGAAGAACTCAATCAAACGGCCGAGCAGCCGCCGCAAAAGACTATAGGGTTGGGCAGCAAGCCGCCCGAGCATGTTGCGGTAGCCAGCGGATACATTAATATGGGGCCGGGTACGGTTAAATTGTTGGTGGACAACATCCAGAAAGGCGACATCCTGAGTATCGCGCGGGTGGCGGGCGTACAGGCGGCCAAGCAGGCTTCGTTGCTGATTCCGTTGTGTCATTCCAATGGGTTAAGCCATGTACGGGTCGATTTTGAGGTGGATTTGGATGTCAGCCGTCTGAAAGCAACAGTGGCGACCAGCAGCACTACGGCGCTGGCGGAGATGGAGGCTTTAACCGGTGTAAGTGTGGCCTTGCTGACAATTTACGATATGCTCAAAACGGTTGATAAGAAAATGACGGTTACGCAAGTGCAGATGGTGTCGACCAGCCGCGCTGAGTCTAATGATTTTGCTGTTGACAGCAGTTTCGAAAACATCAGTTTTTAAGTATGGACGATAGGGACTTACTGCGTTACAGCCGCCATCTGCTCTTGGACGAAATCGGTATCGAAGGACAAGAAAAGCTCTTGGCGGCTACCGCGTTGGTGATTGGTTGCGGCGGGCTCGGTTCCGCCGCTTTGCCTTATCTGGCGGCTGCCGGGGTCGGTCGGTTGCTGATTGCTGATCACGATACGGTATCCGATACCAACTTGCAGCGGCAGGTGGTATTTACCGAGGCTGATTTGGAAAGACCTAAAGCAGATGCGGCAGCCGAGCGGTTGCGTGCACTCAATAGTCGTATTGAAGTGCAGGCATTGAATGAATGCCTGTCTGAAAACCGTTTGCGTGAATTGGCGGCCGAGGCGGATATCGTATTGGATTGCAGCGATAATTTTGCGACGCGCCAAGCAGTGAACAAAGCTTGTGTGGCGACGGCGACGCCTTTGGTATCCGGTGCGGCGGTACGTTTCAGCGGGCAATTGGCACTGTTCCGGCCGGATTTGCCCGATGCGCCTTGTTATGGCTGTTTGTTTGAGGGCGAAAATGCGGATGACGGCGCTTGCGCGCTGTTTGGTGTGTTCAGCCCGCTGGTGGGCGTGGTGGGTGCCTCGCAAGCAGTATTGGCTTTGAATACTTTGATGGGCATCGGTAATGTCTCACACCGGCAGCTTTCGGTATACGATGCGTTGGACGGGAGCTGGCAGCGGTTTGCCTTGGCTAAAAATCCGGCCTGCCCGGTGTGCGGCGTTAGACATTCTGAGGAAAAATAAGATGAGGGCGGTTATCCAAAAGGTAACGCGGGCACAGGTCGATGTGTTGGCGGGTGAAAAGCGCGAAACTTGCGGCCAAATCGGTGCGGGCTTATTGGTATTGCTGGGGGTGGGACATGAAGACGGTGAACAGGATGTCCGCTATATTGCCGATAAAATCGCGCATCTGCGGATTTTCGAAGATGAAAACGGCCGGCTCAACCGTTCGATACAAGATATCGGCGGCAGTGTTTTGCTGGTGTCGCAATTTACTTTATATGCCGATGCGCGTAACGGGCGTCGGCCTTCTTTATCGGCAGCTGCCGCGCCGGAGGTTGCCAATGCCAAGTATGAGGACGTAGCGGCTTTATTGCGTGCGTATGGGTTGGTGGTGGAAACCGGCAGGTTTCAGACACATATGCAGGTTGAGTTGTGTAACGACGGGCCGGTAACTTTGTTGCTGGATTCTCGGAAACAATTTTAATCATATAGTGTGCATATGTTTGACACAGGATGTTTTCAGACAGGCATGGCGAAAGTTAAGTTGCCTGCACTGTTTGTGGCTTCGTCACTTTGTTCGTGTTAAATCTTGGTCACCAAAACCGATTGCCAAGTAAATGATGTTTACCGGAATGGTGATAATCTAAGAAATGCCTGTCTGAAATATTTTTCAGACAGGCATTTTAAGCAGTAAGTTTCGGCAGATGCAGATGCGTTTGGCAACACTATTTTTTAAATTTTTCCGCGGGGGGCAACGGCTGCGTGGCCGGGTCTTGGCCAATATCGCCACTGTTTGCTTTGGTGTGGTCGCTAAATTGCGCCAGAGAAATATTCATGGCTTCCAAGCAAGGCTGCATGATGCTGGCTACCGAAGCGCTCACGTGATCGGTTTGCCGGCGCGGCGGCCGGTAAACAAACAGATAAAACAAATCGCTCAAATCAATATTTTCCGGAGACATTTTCAACACCCAAGCCTGGCGGCCGGGATAAACATAACCGTGGCGGGCGAGCTTCTCCAGCAAGTCGCCCAATTCGTCGTAGCCCATATTCACATGCTCGCGCAGTTGGCGCACAGTAAGCGCTTTGCCCTCGTGCTGCGCTTCTTCCAGCAGCAGCAGGACTTTTAACACATCATCGAAACGCCCGCGCGCATCGAAACTGCGGCGGAACGCTTCGCCTTGCCAATAAGACAAACAGGCAGTCAGCACCGCACCGGTAAGCACCACCAACCACAGCATTTGCAACCATAATAAAAACAGCGGAATGGCGGCGAAAGCACCGTAAATCAATTCATAACTTTTGAAGCGCCCGATATAGAAAGCAAAGCCCGAACGCAACAGCTCCAGCGCAATGGCGGTAAACACCGCACCGATCAGCGCTTGACGGGCAGGAACAAAACGGTTCGGTACCAACCGGTAGAGCAGCCACAACAAGATGGTGTTGAACAGAAGCGAGGTTCCGATACGCAGCGCATCGGCCAGAAACGGGAAATAAACATCGAGCCGGCTGCTTTGGAGCATCAGCCCCCACACCGAGATGCTCACACCTAATACCAAAGGCGCGAAGGTCAGCAGTGCCCAGTAAACAAGCAGCTGCATCCACCAAGGACGCTGCGTGTTCACCCGCCAGATACGGTTGAAGGTCTGGTCTATGGTTTGCACCAGCATCAGTGAAGAGATCATCAGGAATATAATACCGATGGCGGTGAGGTTGCTGGCTTTGGCTTTAAACTGGTTGATATAATCGAGAATCACGTCGACGCCGCTGGGTACCAGCATCATATTGATAAACTGGATGAAGTCGGCTGATAAGTCGCTAAACATCGGAAACGCAGACACGATCACCAGTGTCACAGTTAAAATAGGTACCAGCGCGAGCAGGGTAGTATAGGTAAGGCTGGCGGCGATTTGCGGTACCCGCACTTCCATAAAGCGCTGCCATACGAAAAGCATAAAGCAGTAAGCGCGGGATTGCTGCCAAGCTTGCAAGCGTTCGGATTTCAGCATAATCTTTCCCTTCTCCGTTTTAGTGATATCGGCGGATTGAGTAAACATAAAATAAATATTGTAACGGAAATTAACTGATGAGCCAAAAAGCCCTAACTGTTTTAATCGTGTATTACAGCCAGCACGGCACCACTGCCGATTTGGCGCGCCAAATCGCACTCGGTGTAGAGAGCGTGCCCAGCTGCGAAGCGGTGTTGCGTACCGTACCGAAAGTATCTGCCGTTTGCGAAGCGGTAGAAGCCGATATCCCCGATAGCGGCGCGCCTTATTGCACCGCCGAAGATTTGAAGAACTGTGCCGCATTGGCTTTGGGCAGCCCCACCCGTTTCGGCAATATGGCTGCCGCCATGAAATATTTCCTCGACGGTACCATCCCGCAATGGCTATCCGGCGATTTAATCGGCAAACCCGCAACCGTGTTCACCAGCAGCGCCTCGCCGCATGGCGGCCAAGAGAGTACCTTGTTAACCATGATGCTGCCGCTGCTGCACCATGGCATGGTAATCAGCGGTATTCCGTATTCGGAAAGCGCGCTTAACAATACTACCGGCGGCGGCTCGCCTTACGGCGCAGGGCATGTGGCCGGCAATAACCGTCGCTCATTGAGCGCCGAAGAGCAGCAGATTGCATTTACCCAAGGCAAGCGTTTGGCCGAATTGGCACGCAAATTGGCCTGATTTGTTCAGGCAGGCATTTTGGTCAAAATGCCTGCCTGAAAAACACCCATACTTTAGGAGAAACGAATGACTTTACACAGCAAACCAGCGCTCGAAACCGCCTTGTCCCACCGTTCCATCCGCAAATTCACCGGCGAGCCGATTGCGCCCGAAATGCTGGAAGCCGTTTTGCAGGCCGGGCAGGCGGCTTCTACTTCCAGTTTTCTGCAAACCACCCACATCGTGCGGGTAACCGACCCTGAAAAGCGCAAACAGCTGCGTGCGGTCGGTGCCAACCAGCACTATATCGAAACCAGCGCCGAGTTTCTGGTGTTTTGCCTGGATTTGGCCAAACACAAAAAAATCGCCCACGATGCGCAAACCGATTGGACCGAAATGACGCTGATGGCCGCCATAGATGCAGGCATCATGGCGCAAAACGTATTGCTCACGGCCGAATCATTGGGCTTGGGCGGGGTTTATATCGGCAGCCTGCGTGACAATATCCGCGAAACCAACGCCATCTTGGATTTGCCCGAGCAAGTGATGCCGCTTTTCGGCATGGCGCTGGGCCATCCCGCGCAAGATCCGATCATGCGGCCGCGCCTGCCCCAAGAATGCGTGGTATCGGAAAACGGCTACCGGCCGTTGGACGACGAAAAACTCAACGCTTATAACGAAATCGTAAAAACCTATTACAAGGAACGCAGCAATTTGGATTTGGACTGGTCGCAACAAGTGAAAAACGCATTGTGCCACCCCATCCGCCCCGATATTTTGCCTTTGCTGAACGAGAAAGGTTTGGCCAAACGCTAAACCGGTAAGATGGTTCACACCAAAACCGAATGCCTGTCTGAAAACTTTTTCAGACAGGCATTCGGTTCTTTTTTTTGATATATAAATTAAATTGATTTAATAGTTTTAATAGCTAAAATAATTAGGTATAGTGTTTTCACAGCTTAACAAGAACCGCAAGCAACTGAACAACGAATACATTCATACTATAGAAACCCAACTTATTATTCCTAATTAACAACACAACAACCATTAACCCAAAGGATCACGAACATGAGCAAATGCCCGGTAACCCATCTCACCATGAGCAACGGCGCGCCCGTTGCCGACAACCAAAACAGCCTCACCGCCGGCCCCCGCGGCCCGCTGTTGGCGCAGGATTTGTGGCTGAACGAAAAACTCGGCGACTTCGTGCGCGAAGTGATTCCCGAGCGCCGCATGCACGCCAAAGGATCAGGCGCGTTCGGCACCTTCACCGTAACCAACGATATCACCCGTTACACCCGCGCCGCCATTTTCAGCGAAGTGGGCAAAAAAACCGAAATGTTCGCCCGCTTCACCACCGTGGCCGGCGAGCGCGGCGCGGCCGATGCCGAGCGCGACATCCGCGGTTTCGCGCTGAAGTTCTACACCGAAGAAGGCAACTGGGATATGGTGGGCAACAACACCCCCGTGTTCTTCCTGCGCGACCCGCGCAAGTTCCCCGATTTGAACAAAGCGGTGAAACGCGATCCGCGCACCAATATGCGCAGCGCCACCAACAACTGGGATTTCTGGACGCTGCTGCCCGAAGCCTTCCACCAAGTTACCATCGTGATGAGCGACCGCGGCATTCCGAAATCATACCGCCACATGCACGGTTTCGGTTCGCACACCTACAGTTTCTGGAACAAAGACGGCGAACGCTTCTGGGTGAAATTCCACTTCCGCACCCAGCAAGGCATTGAAAATCTGAGCGATGCCGAAGCCGAAGCCGTAGTTGGCAAAGACCGCGAAAGCCATCAGAAAGATTTGTACGAAGCCATCGAGCGCGGCGATTTCCCGAAATGGAAAATGTATGTGCAAATCATGCCCGAAGCCGATGCCGAAAAAGTGCCGTACCATCCCTTCGACCTTACCAAAGTATGGCCGAAAGGCGATTACCCGCTGATCGAAGTGGGCGAGTTCGAGCTGAACAAAAACCCCGAAAACTTCTTTGCCGACGTGGAGCAATCCGCTTTCGCACCGAGCAACCTCGTGCCCGGCATCGGCGTGTCGCCCGACAAAATGCTGCAAGCGCGCCTGTTTAACTATGCCGACGCGCAACGCTACCGCTTGGGCGTAAACCGCAACCAGATTCCGGTGAACGCACCGCGCTGCCCCGTGCACAGCAACGCCCGCGACGGCCAAGGCCGCGTGGACGGCAACTACGGCGGTCTGCCGCATTATGAGCCCAACAGTTTCGGCCAATGGCAGGAGCAGCCGCAATACGCCGAGCCGCCGCTGAAAATCAACGGCGATGCCGCCCATTGGAACTTCCGCGAAGACGATGATGATTATTTCAGCCAGCCGCGCGCGCTGTTTAAGCTGATGAACGCCGAACAGCAACAAGCCCTGTTCGACAACACCGCCGCCGCCATGGGCGATGCGCCGGACTTCATCAAATACCGCCACATCCGCAACTGCGTGAAATGCGACCCGGCCTACGGCGAAGGCGTGGCCAAAGCCTTGGGCTTAACCGTGGCCGATGCCGAAGCCGCCCGCGCGAGCGATCCTGCGCTGGGCCAACCGGGCCTGTTGTAATGTGGCAGGAAATCAGTGAAATTCTGGCCGACTGGATGCAGCCGGATCAGGATTGAAATCCGGTAAAAAATTGAGTTCAGAGAAAAGCCGTTTGCTGATATGCAGGCGGCTTTTTATTTTCAGACAGGCATTCGGCTACACTGTATTGAAAAAATCGTTTTATGGGCTTATAACAGAATCACAGGCTAAACTTTATTTCAGGAGGGAACATGGAACATCAAAACGAAGTATCGGAAAAATCGCTGCTGTTTTCCATGAGCGGCTACGGTTTTTTACTGATCGGGCTGGCGCTGCTGGCAGCAGTCGGTTATCTGTTTTTACAAAACGGCGGTGAAATCAGTTTTTCCATGATTGCCTTGGGCATATTGGCCTTGCTGATTTTCAAAGGTTTGTCGGTTATCGATCCGAACGAAGCGGTGGTGACCACTTTCCTCGGAACTTATATGGGCAGCATGAAGAAAAGCGGCCTGCGTTTCATCATCCCGTTTTACGGCAAACAGAAAATCAGCCTGCGGGCGCGCAATTTAAACGGCCAGATTCTGAAGGTAAACGACAAGGCCGGCAATCCGATCGAAATCGCTGCGGTGATTGTGTGGCAGGTGGACGATACCGCCAAGGCAGTGTTTGCGGTGGACGATTACGAACGCTTTGTCGCGATACAGTCGGAGGCGGCGGTGCGCAATCTGGCCGGCAGCTATGCTTATGACCACAGCGAAGACAGCTCCGCCGACGTTACCTTGCGCGACAGTACCGGCAGCATCAATGAAAAACTGGAGCAGGAGTTGAACGAGCGTTTGGCGAGGGCAGGCGTGAACGTGCTGGAAGCACGCATCAGCCATCTGGCTTATGCGCCGGAAATTGCGATGGCGATGTTGCAACGCCAGCAGGCTACTGCGGTGGTGGCGGCCAGAAAACAAATCGTCGAAGGCGCGGTGGGCATGGTAGAAATGGCGCTGCAACGGCTGCACGACCGCAAAACGGTGGAATTGAGCAACACCGAGCGGGCGCAATTGGTGAGCAATTTGATGGTGGTGTTGTGTGCCGAAAAGAGCGTTACGCCTACCGTGAATATGAACAGCAACCATTTGCAGTGAACAGTGAGCTGCTAAGCTGGAGTTAGGGGCGTCAGAAAGCTGGAGAAGCAGATTTTTGAGGAAAAATCCGCAGAGGCAAGGCAAAAAGTACAGCAAGATTGGACACCTTGCGCGCATTTTATAGCGGATTCAATCACTTCGGCTCCGTCTTTGTTGCCCGTTCCGGCTTGCTTTTGCGACACATGCATGCATGGGTAAAAATATTATTAACTAAACGGGGTTAGTGTATGAAATTGCAAAGTCAGGCTAACGTTTGGGTGTATTAATATCCTAATCTTGTTTTAAATGAATGTAGTGAAATAAAGTAATTCTTTTGAAGAAAGGTGATTTCGAAGATTTTTTAAGTGTAAGGATATGTAATTGCCTGCTGATGATAAAAATGTTAATTTAAAAAATAAAGAAACAGGCTGAAGCAGCAAACGCAGTATTTCAAATTTCAACAGAAGGCCTAGAGCGTGTAGTCATCATGTTTTTGAAGCGGTTTTTTAAGGGAAAATCCGCAGATGCAAGGCAAAAAGCACAGCAAGATTGAACATCTTGCGCGCATTTTAGCTTCCAAGTCCGCTACGCTACCTAACGGAGCAGATGCGGATTGTAACCAAAAATACCGCTGAAATGCCGTCGACTACACGCTTTAATCTGCGGTGAATATATTTTCCGCTTAATGTACGCTGAAAATATATTCATCGAACACAGCAGTTTGCGGAAAATTTCCGCAAAACGTCTTCCACCCATCCGACCGAAAGGAATATGCGATGAATCTGAATACCATCAAAGAAGTACAAGCCAAGCAATCTTACCCGAGCGTAACCATTACTTTGCCGACTTACCGCACTTCGCCCGATAACGATAAAGACATCATCCGTTTGAAAAATTTGGTATCGGAAGCGGTGAGCCGTTTGCAGGAAGAATTCGGTAAACGTGAAACCTCTGAAATCGTTGATAAAATCAATCGTTTGGCCGATTCTGTAGACAACGAACACAACCTTGACGGCCTGGTGATTTTTGCCAGTGCCGAATATGACGAAATGTTCCGTTTGCCTTTCCGCGTACCTGAGCGGGTAACCATTGCGGACAATTTCCTAACCCGTGATTTGGTGTTTGCAATGAACCGCAGCCCATTGTATCTGTTGGTTGTTTTGAGCGAGCACGGCACACGCTTGTTTGTCGGCCGCCAAGATCAGTTAAACGAGGTGCACGAATTCGGCTTCCCGTTCAGCGTTGAAAACCAAGTAGCCGAAGCCAATCCGAGCCAAGACATCAGCCATGTGCGTGACCAAATCGTCACCGACAAAATGCGTGAAGTTGGCCAAGCCTTATTGGAGGCGGAAAAACAATTGTCTGCTCCGATTGTGGTGGTGGGCGTTGACCGCAACATCGGCCATTTCAATGACGGTGCCGGTATCGGCGAGCAAGTAATGCTGTTTATCCATAGCGGCCACAATAGCGATAATCCGCACGAACTGGGCAAAACCGTTTGGCCGGAAATCAAAGAAGCCTTGGCTGCCGAGCGCGCCAAAGTATTTGATGAATTAACCAATGCTAAAAGTAACAAACTCTTTGTCGGCGGCCTGAACGAAGTGTGGCAAGCCGTGTCAGACGGTCGTGCCGAATTGCTGGTGGTGGAAGAAAATTTGCATATTCCGGCGAGAGTGAGTGAAGACGGCCGCAAGCTTACTGAAATCAGCATCGATGAAGCCAAAGGCGAACAGGCTTATGAGGATATTGTCGATGAAATGATCGAAAAAGTATTGGCGGCCGGCGGTCGCGTACGTTTTGTCGACAGTGAAAAGTTAGGAGAACATGCCGATCGCGGTTTGGCGGTGGTAACGCGTTATTGATTAATAATGCTTATTGCTGAAAGGCGGCAACAGAAGCGGTTCCGTAGTACTGGTACTGCTACGGTTTGCTGCCTTGTATCGAAAGTTAATTAAATCCGCTATATATCAAAATTACTCATCACTAAACGAAATGCCTGTCTGAAAGGTTTATTTTCAGACAGGCATTGCTTTGCTTACAAGAATCAAATCATGAAATATAGGTTACAGCTCGTTTTGGCCTTCTTCTGCCAGAAAACCGCGCAGTTTCTGCATGGCTTTGGCTTCGATCTGGCGGATGCGTTCGGCTGATACACCGTATTCGGCGGCCAATTCGTGCAGGGTTAAACCGCCGTCGTCTTGCAGCCAGCGGGTTTCCACAATGCGGCGGCTGCGGTCATCCAGCTTGGCCAGTGCGTTTTGTAGACCTTCGGTTTGCAGGGTTTGGCTGGCTTTCATTTCGATTTGGCGGGTCGGCTCATTATCGTTGTCGGCCAGCCAATCGATGGGGGCGTAGCTGTCTTCGTCGTCGCTGTTGTCGGCTAAGATGCCGATGTCGCGGCCGGTCATGCGCTGTTCCATCTCCATCACTTCGGAGAGTTTTACGCCCAGATCGTCGGCAATTGCCTGCGCTTCTTTCGGAGAAAGGGCGGAGAGGCTTTTGCGCATGCTGCGTAAATTGAAAAACAGTTTGCGTTGCGGCTTGGTGGTCGCTACGCGAACCAAACGCCAGTTGCGCAGGATGAATTCGTGGATTTCGGCTTTAATCCAATGCACGGCAAAGGAAAACAGGCGGGCGCCGCGGTTGGGTTCGTAGCGCTTGACGGCTTTCATCAGGCCGATGTTGCCTTCCTGAATCAGGTCGGCTTGGTTGAGGCCGTAGCCGTCGTAACCGCGCGCAATGGAAACCACCACGCGTAAGTGGGAGAGAATCAGTTGTTTGGCGGCTTCGAGGTCGCCTTTAATCTGGCGTTCCGCCAAACGCAATTCTTCTTCGGCGGAAAGCATGGGAATGCTGTTAACGGTATGAATGTATTGCTCCAAGCTGCCGTGACCGCTCGGTACGGGTAATGCAAAGGCTTGATTCATGCTCATTGTATATCGTTTCCTTGTTTGTTTTGCTTGTTGTTATGATAGGGCGCTTCATTCTAGCACCATTGTTATGTACTGTATATGAAGCCATACATTGGTGTATGTATCCATTAGACACAAGTTCCGTGTTTAGTTCTACACTTAATAGGTAAAATTTTGTATGTTTTAAATTTTGATTGGTTTTTAATATTTGAGTGATTTTGTCGGAATTATGCCTTGCCTGTCTGAAATAGGAAATTTTTTCAGACAGGCATTGAATTGGATTTATGGTTGAGTTTGGCGGCGGCCGAAGCCGAATAAGCCGGCGGCCAACGCGATCAAGGCGGTGATTAAAGGCCAAGAGCCGCCGAGTTTCATATACGGTGTTTCGCCGGTATATCCTTCGACAGTGCCGCTTAATACCGTCGTGGTGTCGGCCGGTGCGGCTTGGCGGATGCGCCCTTTGGGATCGACGATGGCGGTGGCGCCGGTATTGGTGGCGCGTACCATGTAGCGTCCCAGCTCCAGCGAGCGGGCTTGCGACTGCTGTAAGTGTTGGTACATGGCGTTGGAGTTGCCGTACCAAGCCAGATTGCTGGCGTTGGCCAGCAGGCTGGCACGTTTGGCCGGTGCGATTAATTCGTCGCCGAAGCCGTCTTCATAGCAAATATTGAAGGCGACACGCTGGTTGGCCATGATTAACGGCGCTTGATCGGCGCCGCCGCGTTTGAAATCGGAAAGCGGCATGTTCATCATTTGGTATAACGGTTCGGTGATGAAAGGCAGCGGTTTGTATTCGCCAAACGGCACCAGGTGGTCTTTGGCGTAATAAGGCATGTTGAAGCCTTGTGCGCTTCGGTAGCCGCTCAGATTGATAACGGCGTTTTCATATTGTTCGCCGCTATCGGTATAACGGGCGATGCCGACTGCCAGTGCGCTGCCGTTGGTTTCGGCTTGGCGGGCAAAGGCATCAAGCACTTCGGTCGGCAGGTTTTGCAGCATGACGGTGATGGCGGTTTCCGGCAAAATCACGATGTCGGCGCGGCTTTGGGCGACCAAATCGAAGTAGCGGCGCAGGGTGGCTTCGGCCTGCGAGGCTTCCCATTTTAAGGTTTGCGGAATATTGCCCTGCGGCAGGGCCACGCTGGCGCGGGTGCCGTCGGGGCGGGTGAAATCGGTTTGGCGCAATAGCGTGCCGGCGGCAAACAGGGTGGTTAAAGCGCACAGTGCGGCCAGCCGTTGGCGGGTTTGCTTCGGATTATCAATCAGCAAAACCAGCCAGGCACCGGCAAAGGCGGTGGCCAAGGTAACCAGATGGATACCGCCCAGCGGGGCGAAACCGGCCAGCGGGCTGTAATCGGCGATTTGGGAATAGCCGAGCGCGCCCCAGCCGAAACCGGTGAGCAGGCGCTCGCGGGCGAATTCGGCGAGTGTCCAGTAAACGGGCAGCGCCAGGCCGGTTTTCAGCGGGCGGCTCAGGCGGGTTTTTTGCCACAACCACACCGAGAGCATCGGGAACAGTGCCAAATAAGCGGGTAACAGGAAGGTAAGCGGTACGGCATAGAGATTGGGCAGGCCGGAAACGTCGTGCAGGGCGGTGTGTATCCAGTAAAACTGGCAGACGTAAGCGATAAGGCCGAACAGGTAGGCGCTGCGGATTTGTCGCTCGGGGCGCAATTCGAGCAGGCGGATAAAGGCGCCGAACAGCAGCGGCATCAGCCAGAAGTGGTAATACGGGGCGAAGGTGAGCGGCGTGGCGGCGGCCAATGCCAGCAGCAGCGGCCAGTAAACGGCAGGTTTGCGCCAAAATTCATCGAGACGGGTAAAAGGTATCATGAACGGGTGGAGCTTAAGTGGGGGAATGCCTGTCTGAAAAAAGTTTTCAGACAGGCATAAGGGTCAATGGAAAAACGTGAACGCTTTAATGGGCTTTCTTTTTGCTGAATGCTTTCACCAAAGGCAGGATGACTGCGCAGGCAATGGCACCGACGATAACGCCGACCACCAAACTGGCGAGGTTGCCCATCAGGCCTTCCGCCCAGCCGCGTACTTCGAGGAAATGATGCAGCGGGCCGACATAGTGAACAAAAATGCCGCCGCCGACCAAGAACATCGCCAAGGTACCGATAACGCTCAAAGAGCGCATAAACCACGGCATAAAGCTGACGATGGCTTTGCCGACAGCGGCTGCGCCGCCGCCTTTTTGCATCAGATGCAAACCGAAATCGTCGGCTTTTACGATGGCCGCCACCAAGCCGTATACCGCAACCGTGATGCCGATGCCGATGGAAGAGAGCACCAAAATTTTGACCGATAAGGGCGATGCGGCCACTACGCCCAATGCGATGATGATGATTTCGGCGGATAAAATGAAATCGGTGCGCACCGCGCCTTTGATTTTCTCTTTTTCGCTGTTGATTTCATCGGGCGTTACCTGCGGTGTTTGCTCATCTTCACGATGCAGAAATTTGTGCAACAGTTTTTCCACGCCTTCGAAGCAGAGGTAAGCACCCCCTATCATCAGTAAGGGAACGATCAATACGGGAGCAAATACCGAAAGCAACAGCGCTGCCGGTACCAGTATTACTTTGTTGATTAAGGAGCCTTTGGCTACGGCCCAGACGATAGGCAGCTCGCGGTCGGCTTTGACACCGGTGACTTGATTGGCGTTGAGCGCCAAGTCGTCGCCTACCACGCCGGCGGTTTTCTTGGCCGCCATTTTGGTCATCAGGGAAACATCGTCGAGAATGGATGCAATGTCGTCGAGCAGGGTGAACAGAGAAGAGAAAGCCATGTTGTGCGGGTGTCCTAGAATGTATGAATTTATATGAATGTTATTCGGATGAAAGGAGCCATTATAACGGATAAGGCTTTTTAAATGCCTGTCTGAAAACAATATTGGTTTTCAGACAGGCATGGACAGCGAAGTTCAGTCTTCTTTGGCGCGTATGGCCATTAAGGTATGCAGGCGGCGTTTGTCGGCGCGGGCGACGGTAAACAGCAGCCCGCCGAGCGTGACTTTTTCGCCGCGCACCGGCAAATGCCCCAGTTCTTGAATAATCAGGCCGCCGATGGTATCGACTTCTTCGTTGCTAAATTGGGTGCCGAAAAATTCGTTGATGTCTTCGATTTCGGTGGTGGCGTTGATGCGCCAGCGTTCGCTGGATACGGCGAAAATGTTGTCGGCCGAATCGTCTTCGTCGAATTCGTCTTCGATGTCGCCGAGAATCTGCTCGATGATGTCTTCGAAGGTGACCAAGCCGGAAATGCCGCCGTATTCGTCCACCACCACCGCCATGTGGTTGCGCTGTTCGCGGAACTGTTTCAATAGGGCGCTTAGTGTTTTGCTCTCGGGGACGAACACCGCAGGGCGCAGCAGTTGTTCCAAATTGAAGGTTTCGTTGTTGCCGAAGGCCACTTTGAGCAAATCTTTGGCATGTAAAATACCCAGAACGTTGTCTTTGTCTTCGCCGATGACCGGAAAACGCGAATGGGCGGTTTCAATGACATGGGCGACGATGCGCTCGAGGCTGTCGGAATCTTTAATCACATCCATCTGCGAGCGGGTAATCATCGCATCGCGTACATCGAGATCGTGGAAATCCAGCACTTTTTCCATGCGCTGCAAGGTGTCGGCATCGAACACAGCCTGTTCGTGCGCCTGGCGCAGCAGTTCGACGACTTCTTCGGAGGTTTCGGGGGCATCGTTGGCAATGCGGTTGATCAGGCGTTCGAAAAAGCCTGGTTTCGACGAGTGTTCGTCCATAGTCAGTATTCATCCTGAGAATAAGGGTTGCCGTATCCTAACTGATTCATCAGCTTGATTTCAAGTGCTTCCATGATTTGGGATTCGTTATCGTCGATGTGGTCGTAGCCCATCAGGTGCAGGGCGCCGTGCAGGGTGAGGTGGGCGAAATGCGCTTCGGGCGTTTTGCCTTGTTCGGCCGCTTCGCGCAACACCACTTGCGGGCAAATGATCAAATCGCCGGTGAGCACGTCGTTTTCAGCGTCAAAACCGTTTTCGCCTTCGTTGAGGGCAAAGCTCAATACGTTAGTGGCATAGTCTTTTTGCCGGTAATCGCGGTTGTAGGCGCGCGCTTCGTCTTCATCGAGCAGCAGCAGGCTGATTTCGGCGCGGCGGTATTCGTTTTTAACCGCCTGCCACACCCAGCGGCGGAAATCGCGTTCGCCGGGCAGCTTATCGATGCTGCTGAGGTTGTCGAAATGGAAGGGAAAGCGCTGGGAGAGCTGTTGCAAAAAAGCGTAACGTTTGGCGGTTTTCATGGAACGGATAGATAAAAGATAAGGATAGATTAAAGCGTGTGACGGCGGGCGGTATAACGGCGAGCCAGCCACACTACCAGAGCTATCACCAATAATACGGCCAAAACCGGTAAAAACAGGCTGAGCGCCGTCATCAAAACCGCCATGCCGGTTTCGGCCAGCGATACGACCGGATTGGCCAAGCCGCCGGTGGCGGCGGTGCTGGCCACGCGGGTGGTGGCGGTGGTGCCCTTAATCGCTGCCGCCGCACCGCCGCCGGCGATAATCGCCAGCGCCCAGGTTACGGCAGGGCTGAGATCGGCGGCGGTGGAGGCAACCACGGCGGTACCGGCCAGGCCGGCCAAGGGAATCGCCAGCGTATCGAGCAAGTGGTCGAAATAAGGCACCAGATAGCCGACGGCTTCGGCCAGGGTGGCCACGCCCAAGATGGTGACGGCGGCAGGCGAGGCCAGCCACTGCCAGCTTTCGTTTAACGGCCACAGCCCGAAATAGGCGGACAGGCTGAGGGCAAACAGCGGGAGAAACACGCGGAAACCCGAGCTGGCGGCCAGGCCGATGCCGAGTGCGATGCTGACGAGGGTGGTGAATGTCATGGCGGGTTGGGGCGGGTGGTTAAAAGGTTTCGGCTATTATAACGAAACGTTTATCCGAATGCTCGGGGCATGTTTTAACGGTCGTAAAAATGGGCTTTGTTCGGTTTCAGACAGGCATTTTGAGAGCTTTGCGAAATACCCGTCTGCGGCGAATTTCTTCGTTGCGCGCTGCTTGCTGGTTGCCTATTTATTTTGAGACCTTTGCAAAACCCCCATCTGTGGCGCATTTCTGCGTTGTGTGCTGCTCGCTCGCTTGCCTATCTACTTGATATGTCTGCGCTCGCTGCGCTGCTACGCCTTGAACTGCATCCAGATCTGAGGGTTTTGCAAAGGTCTCTTGATATGTCGGCACTCGCTGTGCTGCTACGCTTCAAACTTCATCCACGTCCGGATATTTTGCAAAGCTTGCATTTTGCGAAATGGGAATGTTTGCATTTCGTTTATCTTTTACTGCACGGCAATGCCTGTCTGAAAACGGTTTTCAGACAGGCATTGCCGTGCAAACCATTCGATCTGGTTGGTTAACCGTCGCGGCCGTCCATCAGCATCAGCAGCATCACGGAGAGCAGGGCCAGCTGTTCCTGTTCCGGCGCGGCTTCGCCGACTTTTTCCAAGCGGAATTTGCGCTCGAAGAAGGAGGGCAGTTTGCGCAGACGGAAGACGGTGCGGCCTTGGGCGTCGTTGATGGCGTAGCTGGGGTTGAGGAAAAAGCCGCTTAACATGCCGACCAAAGGAATTTCTTCCAGAAAACCGTTGACCACTGCCACCAGCGGGTTTTCTTCGTGCAGGGAAAATACGGTTTGTCCTGCGGCGTCGCTGGTTTGGTAATGGGTTTTCCACAAGGATTTCATGCCCGAGCGTTTGACGGCGCCGAATACGTTACCCGCCGCGTCGCGGAAGGTATAGGAGGCGTTGAAGTCGATGATGCGGTCGGCATTGATGGTGTAGAGCAGGTTTTGCCGGCCGCTGCTTCGGTAAACCTGTATCGCCTCTTTGATTTTGAAGATTTTCTGGCGGGTATAGGCAACCTCTTGGTTGTTGGCGTCGAATACCGAAAAATCGTTGGAAGGAGTGAGTACTTTAAACGAGAAGTGCAGCGGAAAGGCGAGGTTTTGCATGGTGGCTTTTTCCTGTAACGGTGTTAAACAATGCCTGTCTGAAAATTATTCGGCATGGGTGTTTTGCGCATCGGCCGCGTCGTAGGCTTCGACGATTTTCTGCACCAAAGGATGGCGCACCACATCTTCGCTGGTGAAGGTGTGGAAATAAATGCCTTCGATGTCGCGCAGTTTTTCTTTGGCATCTTTCAGGCCGGACTTAATGTTTTTCGGCAGATCGATCTGGCTTAAGTCGCCGGTAATCACCGCTTTGGCACCGAAACCGATGCGGGTGAGGAACATTTTCATCTGCTCGGGCGTGGTGTTTTGCGCTTCGTCGAGAATCACGTAGGCGCCGTTGAGGGTACGGCCGCGCATATAGGCCAAGGGGGCGATTTCGATCAGGCCTTTTTCCAACAGCTTGGTTACGCGGTCGAAGCCCATCAGTTCATATAAAGCATCATAGAGTGGCCGCAGGTAAGGGTCGACTTTCTGCGCCAAATCGCCGGGTAGGAAACCGAGCTTCTCGCCGGCTTCCACCGCCGGGCGCACCAATACGATGCGCTCGATTTGATGTTTTTCCATCGCATCGACGGCAGCGGCCACGGCCAGATAGGTTTTGCCGGTACCGGCGGGGCCCAGGCCGAACACGATGTCGTGGTTGACGAGCGCGCGGATGTAGCCGTTTTGGCGCGGCGTACGGCCGCCTATGCTGCCGCGTTTGGTTTGCAGATAGTATTGTTTGTCCTGCCGCTGCTCGACGTGGGCGGCGTCGGCGGTTTTCGCTTCAACGGCGGCAAGCTGGATGTCGTTTTCTTCCAAGTCGCGCTTTTCGGCGGTTTCGGCCAGCGAGAGCAGGGCGCGACGGCCGGCGTGGGCCAGCTCGCCGATAAAGGTGAAGTCGGCAAAACGGCGGCTGATTTGGATGTTCAGCGCTTTGCCTAGGGTAGAGAGGTTGTTATCCAGCGCGCCGGAGAGCCGTTGCAGCACGGTGTTGTCGATATCTTCGAATTTGAGGTGTACGGTGTGTGTCATGGTGGCTTTTGCTTGTCTCGCTAGTCAGTCATGCTGGCAATATGGTTTGATTTTCGGGAAATTCAAGGGTTTATCATAAGAAAACCGAATGATGGATGATATCGGTTTGCAGTTTGGCGGTATTGGCTGTGCTTGGGGGCATTTTGATGCTTAGCACTTGATTTTATTTTGCGAAAGACGGCTATTATTTTGCCGTTTGCGGGAATTTTTGCCGGAAGGTCGGGTCTACGGGTGATTGTCTGCATCGTATGCGTTTGGTTTCAGCCATTGGTCGCGATAGTAAACGTCTTCGCGGCGGCTGAAGCGGCTGAAGCCGCGCGCGATAAATCGGCGCGTTTTTTGAGATAAATAGTTTTTAATTTTGTTGCACACTGTGTAACCATGTTACAAATCCACTAATAGAAAAGTCCCGACGCTGGGACTTTTGTCTTATTAGTAGTTACAGATGACCAGCTCGCCGCTGGTCTTTTGCGTTTTGTCTCGGCCAACTGAATAAGCAAGTTCAAGGCGGCGGATGCTGAAGTCTTTAAACAGATCGAGAATGTCAGGGTGATCGTTGATGGACAGCATTACCTTGCCCCTGCTATTAGCCATCGCATCGGCCAGGCGCTCGTATTGCGGCCAGTCGAATGCGCGGTCATAGCCAGCCAGCTGCCAATAAGGTGGGTCGGCGTAGAAGAAGGTGTGTTCGCGGTCGTAGCGTTTGAAGCACTTTTCCCACGGCTCGTTCTCAATGTACACGCCGTTGAGCCGCTGCTGCGCTGCTTTCAGACGGTCTGCTATATCGGCTGCTTTAAAGCCCGCACCCGTGGTGGCGGTGCCGAAATGTTGGTCGATGGTTTTGCCGCCGAAGGCGGTGTGTTGCAGGTAGAAGAAGCGGGCAGCGCGTTGGATGTCGGTCATCACATCAGGCGGAGTGGATTGCAGACGGGCGAATACTTCGCGGCTGGTCAGCGTCCACTCGAACTGGCGTACAAACTCGTCGAAATGGTGTTGCACCACTCGGTAAAGATTGATGAGTTGGCCGTTGAGATCGTTGAGCACCTCGCACTTGGCCGGTTGCGGCCGCATGAAAAACAGCGCCGCGCCGCCGGCGAATAACTCGACATAGCATTGGTGCCCGGGAAACAGGGGCAGTAGGTGTTTGGCCAAGCGGCGTTTGCCGCCCATCCACGGCACGAGCGGTTGCGGTTTGGGTGTCATTTTGACTCCTTATATATAAGAATAAAAACGGCACTCGCGGCGCTCGGTATGTTTAAAAGGTATGTATCAGTTTTTCGGCAATCCACTGCGCGACTTGAGGGCAGACGGCGTTTCCGGCAGCCCGAGCCTCACGAGCGTTGGCCGCATCCAGTCCGCGCCGAAGCCCATAATGGTCAGACGTTCGCGCCCGCTCAACCATCTGATGCCGACTGTTTTCGACAGCGACGATATTTCCGCCCGATATGTCGATACTTGTGCCGTCGGCAAAACCCGCAAGCAGCGTAGGATGAGCGTCCGCCCACGCGCTGCCCGCTTCCGTCTTGCCAGATACGCGCGCCATTGGTCCGGCATCACCCAAGAACTCCACGGGGGGCAGCTCTCGAAGACCTGCGACCATGAATATGCGGCGGCGTTTTGTGGGGACTCCGAAATAACGGCTGTCCAACACCCGCCAGTATCCCACATACCCGCATTCGGCAAGCGTTTCAAGCACCGTTTCGAAGTCGCGGCCACCGTTTGAAAACAGCAGTCCGGGGACATTCTCCAGCACCAGCCAGCGCGGTTGAAGGGTTTGCACGATACGCATTGCATCGAAGAACAGCCCACTGCGTGTTCCGGCAAGGCCGCGCCGCTTGCCCATTGCCGAAACGTCTTGGCAGGGGAATCCGCCGACGACAACGTCGACGCGGGAGAGTGCTGGCAGACAGGTACGCACGTCTTGATGTTGCTCTGTATGGGGGAAACGGTCGCCGAGGACGGCGCGGCAGACGGGGTCGATTTCGACCTGCCAAGCCGTTTGAAATCCTGCCCGCTCAAAGCCGAGGTCGAATCCGCCGATGCCTGCGAACAGACTGCCGACGGTGGGTTTAGGGTTGGGTGTTTTCCGGGCATCCATTGCGTCCTTTCTGCAAGGTGGGATGCTCGGTGGCATTCTGAGTTGTTAAAGAGCGGATATGGTTGTTGGTTTTGCAGCGCGGGCATTTGATTTCAAAGCTGCCCGTGCCGATGGCCAACAGCTTGTTACAGTTTTTGCAACGATGTTTCATTTTTCGCAGTACCTTGTACGTTAGTGATAAAATACCGCTGCCTCGCGAGGTGGCGGCTTTGAAGCTAACGCAGGCCTATTCTGCTTGGCTGGCGTGTCGGTGTTCCCGCACCGGCACGTCGCCGTCTTATTTAATCTATATCTTATGACTCCCAAGCTACAGAGGCGCGATTTGCCTCTGAGATTAATTTGGCCCAGGCCACACTCGTGCCCATAATAAAGTTAGCCGATGTAGCCGTTGGCGGATAGGTATTAGAGTGGCCGATGGTGCCGGATATACCTGCCGGATCTTGCGTAATCAAGCGGACGTATTGGCTGATCGCTGTACCAGCGCCGAATTGGTTGCCCGAAACAATGGTGCCGCTCAACTTGCGCACGACTGTATCATCATTGCGGGAGCACAGCACAATACCAGGTACCCGCGACGATACATCGATAATATTATTTCGAATGATGTTGCCAATTGAATCCATCGTGCTCCAGTTAGGGTTTGCTACGCTGTAGGTAATCGCATTATCAGCAGTTCCGCCCCATGATGATTCCAGGACGATTGCAGCGCGACCCAATTTACCGTAAATCTCGTTGTCCTCGACAATGTTCCCGTTAGCATTCACCGCAACCATAATTCCCCATGATGGACTGCCATCATCGTCACAAAGACACTTGTTGCCTCGAATGGTGTTACGCGTCGGTTGCACATAACACATGATATGGCCTTGGCCGCCGCCATTAAATCCCCATCCTGCACGTCGATACAATGTGTTGCTATAAACCTCGTTAAGTTCCGGCTCATAGGCCAACAGGATTCCGGTTGTATAGTCATAAATTTGGTTGTTATAGATCTTGTTTCCCCGGCTCTTATCTTGCAACACAATACCGCGCGTGTTGTTCTCTGTTCGGTTGTCACGTACAACGCTACCTTCGGAAAAATACAAAGCTATTCCGTACCGGCCGCCCTTGCAATCGTTGTTGTACACCTTATGGTTTCGGTGGCGACGTCCTTCTGCATTGGGTACTGCCTTATCGGCTACCCAGCGAGTGTCCATGTTGTTGTTTGGATTGTTAGGGTCAATCCGCGCTAAATCAAACAGGATGTTTATATATGCCCCGGCTGAGCCACTGGTTTGAGAAATATCAATACCGCGATCAAGCTCTAGCTGATTGTCGTGTACTTCCCAGTCTTGAGTAATATACCCGTCGGCCATGCTTACCATACGGCACAGAATGTTGTGATTCGCCCGGGAATAAATGTCACAATGATGAATATGTACGCGAGATCCACCGCGCCCGAAAATGCCACCGCTACGTGCAACCCCAGAACCGGGGCGAATGGTTAGGTGATGTATCTCTAAATCACTTGTTGCATCATCGAGCCAAATCTCATTATTGCTCGGATTTATTAGGAAAATCGTACAGCCGTTGCCGTCAATTTCTTTGATGCCTGCCGGGATATAGTTAGATCTTGAATCCGGATAATTAAGGTATAAAGAGCCATTTCTAGGCAACACCAACCGCCCGCCGGCCTTCGCCACCCATTTGAGCGCCGAAAAAAACAGAGCGGAATCATCTGATGATCCCGGAACGTATCCAAACATTTCCAACTCATACCGATTGCCGTCAACCTCCCGCTTAAAACGATGGCCGTCTTTACTGGCAACAACGATGCCGGTTTCCAAAGCAGTAGTCGCAGGCACTTTTTTGAAAATTCCGCCGCCTTTAGTCGTGTTAGCGGAATAGTAGGCTACATCCAACCTATCGACCGTTGCCCCGACATTTGTATTGGCGATATCAGTGAGATACGCAATGCTCATACTGGTACCGGTACCGATAGAGGCTTGGAAACGATTGAGTGCAGCGGCCTGTTCTGTTGTCAAGCCACCGTTATTAATACTATGCGCCACCTTTCCAGTAGCGTCCGCCACTCTGATATCAAACCCCGAACCGGTACGGATAAGATAAATACCATTAGGCAACAGCTCGGCCGGAAGATTGGACACCTCTTTAAAAACTCTTAATTCGGACATTTGCTCGCTCACGTGGTTAATAAAACGGCCCGCCTACCGACCGGGCGGGCACTATGAAACTACCAGCCTAGACTTGAATATTGCATACCTACCACTTTGCCGCCGTATGTCAGGTTACCTTCCACGTCTTCGCCGATTTTTCCCAGCTGGGTCATATTTTCGTGCTGGTGAGAATGGCTAACCGCATTTTCGAGTTGCGTTTTGCTCACATTAGGCTTACCTTCAATGGCATCCCAAGAGAGTCTAAGATCCATAGATTCGGTTTCGGCCGTTTTGACCCAAGAACCCTTGCTGTACAGATAGCGCGCACCGCCGGTACTCACGGAAGGATCACCGGTGGCATCCAACACCATGACTTCGCCTTTAGGACTCAGAATGGCATCCCGCGCAGCAATGTCGTCAACAACCGTTAATTGGCCGGTTGATGAAATGGCTTGGTTAATCATTGCCTGGACATCTTGCTCGTTGATGTGGCGGCGCGGTTTTCGCCCGGTCGCATCAACGACATACATCTCCACATAGTCAGGGCGCTCAGCCGGGGCAATCAAATAGATTGCATAAGGTTTTAAAACAACCGGCAGCGCGGTCTCACGAAACACTTCATATTTCATTTACTACTCCTTTTGTTTACCAATTAGTGCTTGAATAACGCTGGCCGGCTGGCAGCACTACATCCCAAACTTGATCTTCTGGTGTCCCCGATACAGAGATGGCTGCTTTGTCACCTTCCGTTACCGTACCGAGTCGTATATTGGCCGCTTTCCCCGGCACCCCCTTCAAACTGGCAAAGAACTCGCTGATCGTACCGCTGAACAACCCTTTTTCCACCGCCAGTTCATACAGGCTGCTTTGAATAACCGTTGCCTCTTCCGCGGTGACAATCACGTCGTACGGCGTGATATTCAGCGGCGTAGCACTTAATGTTTTATCACTCATAGTTGTCTACCCGTAGAGATATAAATACGCCCATCGGCTATCGGGTGGGCTATGTTTTCTTTGAGCAGGCTGAGTCGGTATTCGGCCACCTGCCAATCAAGGTTTGCGGTTTGATCTGCTCTGAAATAAATCAATATGGCGTCGCGCCGCGCAATAATTATTGGCCTGATGGCGGTACCCACACCATACATCGGCATGATTTCCAGCCGTACCACATCTGCATTTAGCGCCGTTCGTACAACCTTTTTTTTGTCTTTGCGGGACAGCCTAAAAAGGAAAGATTGGTCTTTCCCTGCCACCACCCTCAGGTTCTTGGTATACATGCCAAGCCTTTCAAATAAGGCTCATTATCTGACTCACATCGCCATCCGGCTTTTAAACGGCGATAAAAAAATCCCGCTAAAAAGCGGGAAAATACAGAGAGAACACACAACGATTTACTCGGCAAAAGCATCGGGCCGGTGGCCTTTACTCCGTTCACGGAGGTAGGACAAAAAGCAATGGTCGTCTTGCCAAAAGAACAAACTGTTTACCGCCTTATAAGCGATTAGCCAGCGCTGCTTGACCGGTGTTTTCAGACAGGCATTGCGATAAATCCGGCTGCTTAAGGTTTCATCCGGGTAGCCGCCCAACAGTGCATTGATAAGCTGGTCCGCGGCAATTAGCAGTTGATACGCGTATTTTTTCATGCATCAACACCTGTAAAAGACACAATGATTTTCTCTAGCGCTTCAACCGTTTTAGCAGCCTCGACTTTACTTTGCAAAGCCTGCCGCTGTCCGGCCACATGAGCGGTTAGCACTTCATAAGCCAGCGTCTTACGCAATGCCGCTGCCTTCAGCTTGTCAGCATCAATCCCCCGACTGGCGGCAATGCGATCCAAAACCGGAGTGGCGGCTGTTTTATCCATATCCCATGCTTTGGCTTCTGCTGCCTGTAGCGCCCATGTTTGGATCTCAAACGCCGGAATCTGGTTGGCACCTGTTTGATTATCAATAAATGCTTGGGCAGCCGTATTGATTACCGCAAGCTTCGCCTCTTTGCACTGTACAAGCCAGGCTTGCTGGCCGCCGGCATCCAGCTCCCACATTATCCCTGTCCACTGGTGCAGACGACTAGGCCGAGGCTCAAAGGTTAGGCCGGCAGGCAGCTCGCCGATTGTATCAATCACAACAGGTTGGCCGTCAGAAGTACGGTAAGCCTCACGACCCCGATGATCAGGCACATAGCTCCAGCCAGCGCCATGCCATTTAGGGGCAAACCCGGGCTTATGCTCAGGCTGAGGTTGATCGATACAGTGCGCCGGGATCAGCCAGTTTCCTTCTTCCATCGGGTCAAGATCGGCGACGGATTGACCAATATAATGCCCCTCCGGATCAAGTTGACATACTAATTTAGTTGCTTGATTCATGTTATCAATCCTTTAAATCTTAATACAGGCCAGTAACGCCATATTGGTCGGCCGGGTTTCGCCGGCGACGCGAGCAGAATTATTGACATCCGGCCCGATAATCGCTCGCGATACCGCCCAACCGTTAGACGCCGGCTGGGGCGTACCGTAGGCAGTCGATACAAATTGGATGCCACCGTTAACGGTTTCCACCCCGTTAATCTGGGCGCGCTGATAAGTAAACTCAGCAGACCAGCGCTGCATCGCATCGGTTTGGTGCGAGCCTAAAACACGACCAACGTCTATCCCCTTACCTTCATCTAAAGCCCGCAGGAACAATCCGCGCAAATCAGGTAAATTGAAAGTAGTACTGCCGTCTCCTGCGCCGTAGCGCGTGCCGATGGCGGCAAACAAAGCGGCATACACAGTACGGCTCACTGCTGCACCGTTGGCCTTTAGCCAACCGGTCGGCGCAGCTTGGCCGGCAAAAAATGCCACAGCTCCCGACGGAGCGGCGGCGGCCGCCAAATCATGAGCAGCCTTAACCGCCGACGGGGTAGCGGCCAGATTGACGGCAGTCGAGTTAGTCGCCGCCGATAGCTGCACAATTCCGGCAGCCGTCGTACTGGCTTTATCGGTGGCCAACATGATTTTGTCGTTACTGTATGCCAATGTGCCATCGTCTTTGAGTTGCAGTACTTTACTGCTGGCAGGGTTGCGCATATAGATATCGTTCGGCCCCATACCAAGTTCGGCCCATCCGTCTTTATTTACGGCGGATAATCTGATACCGGCGGGGAAAACCGGTCGCGCGGAAAATGTTTTTGTGCCCTCTATAGTTTGGTTGCCGGTGAGCATTACAGCAGCACCGATTTGCGTACTAACCCAACTTTGATAAGCAACTGTCTCACCAGTCGATACACGCGGGAAAGAGATCCGGCCAACCTCAGATCCGTCTGCACCTGTAAAGACATAATTAAATCGTGCGCCGTTTTCACCGCTACTTACCGGTGCCGATTCAAAACGCCAAAAGCTGCCATCAGCATTACTGAAGCGAATCTTCTCCCATGCGTTACGAAATATATTTAACTGTCCGCTGATAGTTTGGTTGCCGCTGTTGCCGAGTTTTTCGTCTTGCAGTTTTTTAGCCATTGCCGCCGAAACCGCCGCGTCGGCGGCAGACGAATCCAACACATTAACCAGCTTGACCACGCCCGCCAATGTGGGTGTGGCTTTGGACAGCTCGTGCGTGTGGCCGGTGGCGCCGTTGCCCACCCAGTTGGCGGTGCTGCCGTTGAGCGTGGACGGTGTGGCCAGCGCGAAACTGCGGCCTGCGGCCAAGCTGCCGCCGCCTGTCAGGCCTGCGCCTGCGGTGAACACAGTGGCCGCATCGGCTTTGAGGGCGATGGCACCGTCGGCGGCGGTTTTGTTGGTGCCGATGCTTTGTACGGCTTTGGTGATTTCGTTTTTCAGCCACAGTGTGCGGTTGGCCAGCTCGCGCGCGGGGCGGTTGTCGATACCGTTGGGGCCGCCCATCACAGGGTCGGAGGTTTCGAGCTGGTAAATCCCCGCTTCCCAGCGGCTGGTTTCGGTTAAGTTTGCCATTTATGCGGTTCCTCTGTTGAATTGGCCGTCGCGGCGGGCGCGGCCGTTGTGTCTCAATGCACTGGCCTGATAGTCGAGCGCGGCCAGCACGCAGCGTGCCGGCGCGAAGGCTCTCAAGGTATGGCGCAGCAGCGCGGCTTGGTCGTTGGTAATCACGTTGTTCATGATGATGCGGTAATGCGCCCACCGGTCGCTGTGGCCGTAGGCGTAGCGGCCATCTCGCACGATTTCGCCGTTGTGCCGTTTACCGCCCATACCTTCGATAATCTGCACTTCGCCGAAACCCAAGCGGCGCACGATTTCGCGGATAGCCCACGGCGTGCCTTTGTAGCGGTGCAGTTCGTATGCACCTTTAATCAGACGGCGGCGCATTTGGTCGCTTTCGGCCAACCAATAGCCGTCAGCGCCCAGTATGCTGCGGCTCTCGGCGAGCAGCTCCAAATGCTCGGGGGCAACCAGATTAATTAGGCGCGGCATCAGCCGGGCCGCATCAACATCGCTCATTCGCAGACCGAGGTCGGCCAGCATCTTGTAACGTTGGTCACGCTCGATCACGGCGGCGTAGCTCAGTTTCTTCACTGTCTAGCCCTCCGCCTGCTGGTCGGCGGCGCGGATACGCACCGATGTGCAGCGCGCCCACTGATTGGCGGCCACCACCTTAAGCGGCAGGTTGGCCAGCACCACGTTATAAACCCCCGACACTTTAAGCACGGTTTGGATATCCAAAGGCACGATGTCCAGGCCCAACTGCTCGCGGCGGGCGGATTCATACGCTGCCCATGCCGCCTGTGCCTCGGCCACCGCCTCGGCGGCGTTGGCACCCGTAAACAAAACCAGCTCCGCATCGAGCGCGTAATCGACCGGTACCGGGGCCGCCACGGTAACGGTGTCGCACAGCGGCCGCACGCGCTCGCCGGACAAGGCTTTGTGCACCTCGCCCAGCAGCTCTTCCGCGGGCAGGCCGTTTTTGGTTAACACCGTTACCCGCACCTGCCCACCGATGGGTTCTCCGGCATCCGTTTTGAGGTTATCCACATAAACATCGCAGATGGTCGGGCTGACGCGTCGGGCGAAATACTCGTAACCACCCACCGGGCCGGCCACCGAAAAACTTTCCGGTGCCAGCATAATACGCTCACGATAAGCATCGTCAGATTCCACATCTGCGCCGCCAGTCGGCACGGTAATATTGGCGGCCTTGATTTCTACATCGCCCGAAAATGCCGGCGGTAAAGTGTTAATCTGCCCGGCTGACCAGCCGTTTCCCACTGCACCGCTTTGCGTGCATACCGCTTGCAAATCCAGCGTTTTACGCGCTGCGGTTAAGGTACCTGCCTCAACGGTGGCGAACGAAACCTCCCCCACAGAAACCAACGTACCGATCGGGATAAAAGCCGTCTGAACACCGCTCAAAGCGGCAGAAAAACGGATGGTGCAACGCGCGGTCGATGCCTCAAGCCGCGGCGTATTAACATCATCTCCGCATAAATCCAGCATCAATCCTGTGGCAAAGCGCGGGTGCTGCTGGCGGTAGGCTTCGTTAAACGCCTTGCGCACCAGCATCTCGCGGTAGGCGTAGGTGTTAATCAGCAGGCGCTCGATATGAGCGGGCTGCAAGACTTTACCGCTGCGCGCCTCATAGTCGGCGATGGTGTCAGCCAGCACTTTGGCCAAGTCATCATCCACGACCTTAACGTCGGCGCGGGTAACCTTGCTTAAATCCATGATGCACGCTCCAAGGTAACGGATGTGGTATTAATAGAGCCCGCCACGTCGTCGGCTACGCGCCAATGCACCGTCATCATGATGTGCGGCGCATTACCCTCAAACGACACCCGCTCCAATACCGCACGCGGCTCCCATGTTTTGATGGACAGCGCCACTTCGCGCACGGCATTGGGCACAAACACATCTTCCGGGGTATCGATATAATCGAAGTAGTCGCTGCCGAATTCGGGGCGGGTAACGTCCGAGCCTTTACGGGTGGACAAGATGTTGTGGATACACAGGTCGATATCGTCCACGCCCTGCGCCAAGCCGCTGCCGCCGGGCAAGAGCTGCCAATGCTTGGAAATAGGCGTGTCGTATTGCATGGAAAATCCCTGTATCGCTTGATAGATACAGGGATTTTGCTTGATAGCCGCCGGAAAGGCTTTTAAATGGATTTAAACTATTTGGGCTGGCCGGTGGTGCCGCCGGAATCGCCGGGGTGGGTGTGGCCGGTCAGGCTGATACCGTTGGCCACCACGTCGCCGGTTACTACCACGTCGCCGGTAATCACCGCTGCCGAGCTGCCGCCCCCGTTGCCCGCCGTCATGCCGCTCACGTAGGTCAACAGCCCCATCACGGTGGCGTTGCCTGTGATCTCTGTGTTTGGCGCATCAATGGTAACCGTGCCCTTGGTCTGCACCACCACATCGCCGGATTTTCGGTTGTGCATAATCACCGTACCGTTTTTAAAACGGCGCATCCACATATCTTTGCTCGCGGCCGGTGGAGTGTCGGCGGCGTTGTAGGTCGCCCCCAGCACCACGCCGTTTTCGCCGCGCGCATCCAGCAGACACACCACTTGCTCGCCTTCGTCCGGCAGGCTGTAAAACTGGTTGCCGCCCGCTGCCGGTGTGAGCATCGGCAGCCAGTCGGTTTCCATGTTCTCAAGGGCAGGCAGGCGCACGCGCAGGCTATGTCCGGCTTCGTCCACCGCGGCCACGATACCGAATTGCAGCGTAGCCGTGAAATCATGATTGGGCAACATCTGCACGCTCCTCTTCTTCGGGGATGTATTCCAGCATCTTGATTTCGAGGTCTGTGGCGTAGCCACCGCGGCGGCTGTAACTGTGGCGCGCCTGTTTGACCATATAGCGGCCGCTGAACTTGCCGTGGTTTTTCAGCATTATCACTTGCCCGGCCACCAGTTTGGCGTTGCCCACCACCGTAATATCGCCCGCGCATTGCTCGTCTTGGGCGTCTGCGAGTGCGGCATCGGCGCGTGCGTTAACCTGCGCCTGGCTCTCGCCCTTGTTGGCGATGATTTTGAGCGTATCCCCAGATGTTGTGTGTTTGGCTTTCTTCCGGCGCGGCTTGGCCGTGCGGGTGGTGGTAATGTTTTGCTTGGTCTTAGGGTCGTAGCCCGACACCACCGCCTTATCGGGCACGCCCTTAATCAAGTCGCGCAGGCGGATGCTGATCATGTCGGCAGGCTCCAACGCAGCCACCGGTTCGCGCTCGGCCAACTTGGCGTTGCTCATAAAAACCAACGTGTCGCCGACGATTTTAAAGGTGTGGCCGTATTGTTTGGCCAAGCGCGCCAGAAACTCGATGTCGCGCTCCTGATATTGGGTCACGCGCTCGATGTCGATGTGTTCGCATTCACCGTCCACTTTCAGTTTCAGACGGCCTGCCACCATCCGCACAATTTTTGCCAGCGTGGTTTTTTCATAGGCTTTGGGTTGCAGGGTGCGGTTGGCTTTGGTAATACCCGTAGCCAATGCTTTCAGCGACACCGTGCTCGGCGGGTGGTTATACTCGATTTCGGCGATTTCAAAGCTGCCCAAAGCCACCAACCCCGTGAACTGGTCGCCGATACTCAAAGCGAGCGCGTCGCCCTGCTCGGGATACCAGCCGCGCAACCAGCGGCCGTCGGTGTCTTCAAACTGCACTTCCAGCTCGTCGGATTGCTCGCCGAGATAATCGGTGTAGGTAAGCGACAGCAGATAAGGCTCGATGTCGCCAGTGATGTCTTTTTGCTCGTATTTGAGCACAAAGTCCGGCTTGGTAACCGGGTGCGTATTACCGCTTCCCGCCAAGCCGTTAAGATTGATAAAAGCACTCAGCGCATCCACGGCGGCAAATCCTCTTGGCTGTTTTTCGGTTTGGCTTCCAACACTGGCACGAACACCGTTAACCCGCTTTTAAACTCTTCGGCCAGCGGCAGATGCGGGTTGGCCGCCATCAGGCCGTCAACCAGCAGCGCGTTGCCGTAATGCTTGTGGGCAATCAAATCCCAACGGTCACCGTCGCGGGTGGTGTAGCGGATAACCGCACTCATAAATCCCTCCTTGCCGCCAAATAGCCCGTTAAGGTTTCCACCGCAGCCGAGCCGTCAATCAGGGCAGATGCTGCACTTTCTACTGCCTTCGCTCCGCCGTCTAACCAATCAATCAAGCTATCGCTTTCAACGGCCGTTCGCAGGCTGCCCACCGCGCCGCCCAATTCCGCTGCGGCTTGCGACGCCTGCGCCGCAAGCACCGCCACGCCTGACAAGTCGCCGATAAGGCTGGTTACCTGCGGCAGGGTATTGAGTTTACCCAATACGCCGCCGCCGATGCCCAGCGCATCGCTCACCAGCGCCAGCGCACCCGCCGTATCGTTGCTCAGGTCTTTGGCGGCATTTATTAGTCGCTGCATCTCGTCGATGCCGCTTTCGGCGGCGCGGTAAACCTGCACGCCTTTTTCCACTGCCTGCATGATGTCCGATGCTTGTGCCTGCACAGATTCGGGCAGCAGCGACAACAGCGGGTTCTTTCCCGCCTGCATCACCGCAGGCGTGGGCAGCGGGTTATTCGGGTCGCCCGCAAATTCGGTCAGCTCCACGTCCACTTCGCGCGCCGCCGTGCGGCCCCGGCCGTCCTGCATCAGCGTGCGCTCGGTCAGCCGCTCGATTACAAACCAGCCCACGAAGCGGCCGCTGCCATACACCAACGCCTGCGCCTGCTGGCTTTCTTTAGCGGACAGCAAGCCGTTATAGGCCGTATCCGGGTTGCCCAGCTTCCAGTGCAGCTTCAGACTAAAACGCAGCGTCGTCAGATCGTTGCCCATCGCCTGCAGGCGCGGCCGCCCCTGCAAAACATCATGTTTAGCAAAGGCCGCAGCGTGATCCGCCTCCAATGATGTAAAGCTGTTCAATACCTCAAAACGCACATCGCCCAACATTGCATACATCAGTAAGCCCTCCGCGCCCGATCCGCCATCATCCGTTTAAACATCGCCTCAAACTCGCGCTGGCTTAACGCCAAGGCCGTCTGAATCTGCTGGGAATCGGCGCCGGGTGCGTTGATGGTGGGGTTATAGTTAATCACCATACCGCCGCTGCCTGCCGCCACTGCCTGCCGCTCCCGCTCGGCGGCAAATGTTGCTCTGCCTGCTGATACGCGTGCGGCAATATCGCCGCGCAGCTGCCCCATACTGTCGGCAAAGCGCTCTTTCAGACGGCCGGCCCATGTGCCGACCGCCTGAATCGGCAGATCAGCGTTCTTATTTACACCGATAGCCAATCCTTGGGTCATATACCCGCCATAGCTACGGAATACACGGCTCGGAGAGTGAATACCCATGCCTTTAGTATCAGAAGTAAATGTCGATTTAACCGCAGACACCACACTCCGAACCGCTTCCACCGCGCGGCCAACGCCGGCCTTAATGCCATTGACCAAACCGTTAATCATCTGGCCGCCATAAGCGTAAAATGTTGCCCCCAAGCCTGCCAGCCAGCGCCACAGGGCCTGAAATACCCTCATAAATAATGCCGCCGGCGAGAAGCTCAGAATCAGATGAACCAAGGCAAGAATGCCTGCCGAGCAAAAGCCCTTAATAATTTCCCAAGCCGCCGACAACCAAGTCAGAATGCCGTTCCATGCTGCCCGAAACGCTGTAGTCACATTCTTCCACAGCACAGTGAAGAAAGCGCCCAAATCCTGCCATAAGATTTTCGCACCAGAGACCACGGCCTCCCAGTTATCGTAGAGAAGATAGCCTGCCAAAGTCAGCAGACCGATAGCTGCGAAAATGGGGTTGGCCATCAAAAACGCACCCAATTTCATAAAAGCGGAGCCAAGCATCGGCAATAAGCGAATAATGAATAACAAACCGCGCCCAAAAAAAGATACTAATCTCGTTACGTAGCCAATAAACGTACCAACGCCGGAAATGGCCTTTGACAAAATCACAAACCCCATTGACCCCACACCCATCAATGCGGTGAATGTCGTGATTCCAACAACCAAACCGGCCAACACTCCGCCGAATTGGATAATGCTGTCTATTACTGCGGGATTCCCAGAAGCCCAGTCCGTTACCGAATGGATTAAACCGGCCATAGCCGAGGAAACTTGATTAATAATCGGCAACAAACGGTCGCCGATTACAGTCATAAATTCAGCCCAACTATTTTTCATCAACGCTAGGCCGTTTTCAGTAGTGGCCGAACGAGCAGCAAACTCTTTCTCCATACTTCCGATAAATTCAAGTTTCCCGCCTTTACCGGCTTTTTGAAGCTCATTAATCGACTTCTGATATGTATCCAAGCCGCCTACAAGTGCGGCAACATCATCGGCATATTCCAAGCCGAATAAATCGACCAATGCGCCCATTTGGCTTTCTTTCGGCAACTTTTCAATTTGCTTCAAGAAACTCATCAATGCCTGTTCGCCATTCTCTTTGATGGCTTTTTTCAGAGCCTTACTGTCGGTACCCATACCTTGCAATACAGCTTGGAATTTCTTGCCCTGCTTGTCAGCAGTCATCAGCTTAGTCAGCATACCGTTGATGGCCGTACCAGCTACCTCCGGCGTTTTACCTAAGCTGATAAAGGCGTTGGAAAGTGAGGCGGTTTGAAGCTCGGTCAACCCGAACTGTTTGGCCACGCCGCCGACGCGCCCCAGCGTATTGACAATATCCGAGGCCTTTGCAGGACTCTTATTGGATAAATGGTTGATGGCATCACCAAGCTTGTCTATTTGCCCAATCGGAATCTTGTACACATTGGCAAGCTTAGCCATGCTATCGCCTGCCAGATCCGCTGACATATCAAAAGCCACCGCCATTTTTGCGATGGTTGTCGTAAATGACTTCAAATCCTTCTCTGCCACCCCCAACTGGCCACCGGAAGCGGCAATCGCGGCCAACTCTTCTTTGGCCATTGGAATAGTTCGGGTTAAGTCCAAGATGTCTTTTTTTAGATTTGCCAGCCCTTGTGGTGATTCAAAATCAACCACTTTTCTGACATCAGCCATCGCTGATTCAAACTTGATAGCCTCTTCCGATAGACTCATCACTATGCTGCTTACGGCTTTGATGCTGTTCACCGCCGCGGCGGCAGCGACTGCCGTACCTGATCCTAAAACAGTCAGTTTTTTACTGGCACTGATGGAGTCATTTTTAAGCAACCCAACAACCGAACGCAGGTTTTTAATTCCCGCGATCGCTCCCCCGACGGTCGCGCCGACAGTAATTGCAATTGCTAAATTTGATGACATCGGATAAAATCCTTTGTAATAATTGTGCAGAAAGGGGGTTAAAATGAAAGAGTTATTGACTTATGTAAGCGATATGATTTCAATCTTTGGCTTGCTATTTGCCTTTGCCGTTTTTGGCGTGATTGCCATTATTGCTTACCATTTTTATCCAACCATCACCGTTACGGTTGTTATCCTTACATCAATCGGTTGGATGACTGAGTTTTTCAAACACCTCAAGACTAAAAACAGCTAAACCCCTTTCCGGTAGCCCGCCTTAATTTGGCGGGCTGCTTCTTTCTGCCACTCTTCAAACTCATCAAGCGGCAAATTGTAAACATCCTGCACGCTCCAACCAAACCACCATGCCACATCGGCGGCGGCGGCCAATAATTCCTGATTGACTGACGCCGCTGATTTATTCGCTACCGGTTTCGTTTTCGGTGCGAAAGGTGGCTTGGATCACCTCCAAGTCCTTCAGGTCCAGCATATCCAGATCTTCCGGCACTAGGCCGGTTACGCGTGATACCAGCATCAAACCCTGTTCGGCTTCGTTGGCAAAGTGCATCACCGCCCGCAAATCACCCACACGCGGGCGGCGCACGGTTACTTTTTCCAGCATTTCGCCGGTAGCCAGGCGCACCGGGTATTTCAGTTTAATTTCTTTGTTCGCGCCCAAGTCTTGCTGAAGTTGTCTGGCTTCGGTCATTTTTGTAATCCTTTTTCAAAAACAGGCCGTGCGGGGCGGCCGGATAAGCCCGCAAACTGTGATCGGTTTGAGAGGCCAGTTTAAGCTTTCAGACAGGCATCTGCTTTTAGACGCGATTAAAAAAACACCCTGCCGTAAAGCAGGGTGTTTGTTGTTTCAGACAGCCTATGCGCCGATGTTTTTACGCATCTGGCTCAGCACATCTTCGCCGCCGACGCGGAAAACGTTTTTAAAGGCGTTGTAGTAGAGCACTTCGCGGCCGTCTACCACTTGGCGGATTTCCGTCGCCTGATAGGTGGTGGAGTGTTCCGACTTCTCTTTGTTCTTGAAATTGCCCAAGCCGTTTTTGCTGAAGGTGGCCGTTACCGTCGTAACCACCGGCACCTCTTTAACCAGGCCGCGGGCATCGTGCAGTTGCTGGTTGCCGCGCACCATCAGCTGGGCGGCACGGAACGGGTGGTAGGTTTTGGCGGCTACCTCGGGATAAAGGCTGTTCCAATTGATTTCCCCTTCAAGCGCTTCGGCACCAGACGGCAGTTTGATGGTGCCGAAAAGGCCCAAACCGCCAAACTCATCTTGGGTAATCTCAAAATCAGGCAGCTTAAACTCTGATGCCTTGCCTAAGTGGTTGTTGCCATCAATATAAACGTTGGCATTGTAAATCGCGCGGATATAATCATCCATTTGCAGCTCCTTAATTATTACCCGATACCAGATTAACCAGATATTTGCGGGTCATCACGCTGGTATTGGTGATGCGTTCTCCCGGCAGCTTGGGCGTGTAGTCATACCAGATCGGCACCTGACCCTTAGAAAATGCATCGACCAAATCATAGCCGTAATCCAAGTCTACCGAGAAACCGACAATACCTTTTTCGGCACCCATATCGGTACGGATGGATTCGAGCAAACTATCGATCAGCGCATCATCAATCGGGCGGTCAACATACTGCAATTCTACCCGGCGGATACGTTCGTCGATTTGGTCACCGGTGCGTTGCGCCACCTCGAAGTTTTTAATATGGCTCACCGTCGGGAAGCAAGCCAAGCGGTTACCCCACAAGCGGTAGCCCGTTCCATAGCTATTGAACACGGTGGTAATACCTTTTTCGTTGAGGCGGTTGGTTTCGCTCTGCGGATCGTCCACGCGGGCGGTCAGGCCGATTTCGATGCCGGTAACGCCCAACAGCTCTTGGTTGGATGTACTCCACCAATAGCCTTTCTCCACATCGGTTTTCATGCGCAGACCGGCGGCGTGGGTGGCCAGGCTCTCGACGCCCAGCAAACCGATTACATGCGGATAAAACAAATGGGTGCGGTCGCTGGAGGTTTGGAAATTAATCACACCCATAGGTCCGCGGCCTTCCAAAGCACGGCTTAAAGTTGTCCCTTTAGGCGCATTCACATAAGCAATCGCATGCAGCTTGGCGGCCAAAATTTCCAATGCAGCGCGGCAGGTAGCGGTGTTATCGTATTCCGGAGCAATAATAATCTTGGCGTCGGCACCGAAACGGTTAAAGCCCTCGGTAACCAGCTCCATACCGGTACGCTTACCGGATACGGCCACATAGGCACCGATAATGTCCGCTTCGGTAACCTTGGTCGGGTCGGTATAGGTATAACTGATACGCGGCGCAGTGGGTGCACGCAGATAAGTAATCTCGCCGGTCAGCCTGTCGATACTATAGGCCGTACCTTCTACCAGCAGATTACTTCCATCCCGCAGGGCATACAAGCCGTCCTGCAATGCCGGGAAACGGGTTTTTGCCGTGAGCGTATCCGAATCTACTGTCAGCACTTCATCAACAATCTGCGTCTTATGCTTTGCCGGATCACATACATTCACCACATAAGCAATACCCGCCTTGTAGCGCGTCCAGATATTCGCTGCATCAGGCAGCGTGAACCCCTTGTTGGTGAGATTCAGGCCGAATTGTGAAAAATCTTTGTTGGTCTGGCACACGGTCAATTGATTGACCGGTCCGACGGGGGCAGTACCGATAATCGCGGTAATCGCCCCGTCAACGGCATAAACGGGGCTGGAACCGCCATCAATGCGGATGGTCTCCGTACCGTGGTGGAAAGCTGCTGCCATATTAATCTCCTATTTCTTCGCAGACTGTGCTGCGGGTTTTAAATCAGGCTCAAGAGGTTCACCCTCGCGGCGCAGCCGCACGGCAACCAACTTGCTCAAATCTTGCCTTTTCAGGCGTTCCACCTGCTGCGTTTCAGTTTGCAGGAGCAACTCATACACCCATGCTCCCGCTTCTTCGTCGACGAACTGCTCGCTAATCAAGTGGCAGGGCGTACAATCCGGCGGGCGGAAACCCACTACCGACAAACGTGCCTCGTCCAGAATGGCCAACGCCCCATAATCACCGTGCAAATTAGCCCCGATGATTGTCAACGCCAAAGTCATCACACGCTGCTGGGATATCCGCCCCAGCCCAATTTCATCGCTGAAGCGGCTGGAGCGGTAGCCGACTAATATCGTTCCCGATGGATGAATAAAGTTGTATTCCTGAGGGTTATCCGGATAAACATCCACCATTGCGTCAGGAATATCCTGCTGCAAACGCTCACAGATCGCATCAATAATCGGTCGGGTGGAGGCCATTAGTAGCCCTTCGTATCCATGCGGCCGGCCGCACGCACATGATAGGCACCACGCTCAGGCTGCGGCTCCGGCACCTTGCCGATGCGCCGTATATCCAAATGGATTTTGCCGTCGCGTATGTTCTCCAACACCTTGATGGTATTTTCATACGCAACCTGCAACGGCTTGGGGAAATCAGCCCGGTTGATCCGGCGGCTGTGCAGCCAATGCCGGGCCAACACCACGCATAAATTCGGCAAGATTGACGGCACATTAGACAAGGGCATTTCATAACGCCCGCGCATATAGCCGTCCACCAACTCGCATGCGTAGTCGATGGCCGCATTAACCACACGATCATCCGGTTCAGCCGCCCGCGGCTCATCGTTGGTCAGTTGAATCAACTCAGCCTTACTAATGGCGGCCGCCAAATCATCCGGGGTGATATACATATTTAAGCCCCTTTAGTGCGCCGACCAGCCTTGCTCTGGTTTTTTGTTTCCGGTTGCTCAGATTCCGGCTGTTCGGATTGCCCGGGTTCAGTCTGTTCGGGTGGCACCGGCTCGTCAGTTTCCAGCAGGGTAACGTGCGCCGCCACGTCCTGATACTGATCTGGCGTTAAAGCCAAGGTAGCACCGGCTTCTACGCGATATTCCTTACCTGTCGCATCGAGCAAAATCAGCGGGGTTTTTGCGATATATACTTTTAAAGCCATGATTAACCTTTCAGCAGTACACGGATTAAGTCGCCCGCACCGGCGGCCGCGCCGACAGCCGTACCGGCCACGTTTTCAGAGCCGGCCACCGCGCAGCCTTGCGCGTCTGCCGATACTTTTGCGCCGGCCGCCACTTCGCCGCCGGCTTCCACCAGCGCGATACCGATAACGTCCACGCCCAGCAAATCGCCCTCGGCTGCATCGTATGTAGCCACGCCCAGCACGGCTTCATTGGCTTTTGCCTGTTTGCCGGCAAAGGTTACAAAGCGGTTTTCCACCACTTGGCCGGTGGTGCGGACGGTGGTGGTCAACACCACCTGTTTGGTTTGTTTAGCCATATCTTTTTCTCCAAAGGCCGTCTGAAAAGGGCTTGCCGTTCAAACGGCCTAATTAGGTTTAAGCAATCGGGTTTTGGAACAGGTAGCCGCACGCGCCACCCACCACCGCAGCCTTGCGGATATCGGTGTAGCGCACGTATTCGACCTTGCCGCCCACGCCGGCGTAGCGGTCTACAACCGGCATACCGCGGCGGCGGAAGGTGTAGGCAAAGGCGGTTTGACCTTCGTCGTTGCCCTCCGCAATGATGGTCGGGCGTACGATCAGGCTGGCAAAATTGCCCCACACGTCTTTAGTGGCTTTACCGCTGCCTTCGGCATAAACCGATTCGCCCACAATAATGTCTTCCACGTCGAGCAGGTTTATCAGGATGTCGATATTTAAAAGCACTTTGCGGTCGTTGGCCGACAGGTTGGCACGCAAGCCTTCGTTCATGCGCAATTTGCTTAACACCTGCGCGCCCACTACCAGCACGTTCGGGCGGATACCGCAGGCGGCGCGCACTTTTTCCTTGGCGGCTTCGATGGCTTCCTGCACGTCGGATTGCGCATGCGACCACTGTTTCTCGGCGGTCGAGGCCAAATCTTCGCTGTGACCGGACTGGTAAACGCCTTTGTCCTGGATCAGGCGGGCGATTTCCAATTCCTGCTTCAGCTGGATACCCGTGGTTACGCGGCGGGTGGCCTTGGCTTTTTGGTCGTGGCGGCTTTCGTGCTGTTCGCGGTAATCCACGCCTGCGGCCAAGTCGTGCTCTTCGAGCACCACCGGCAGGGTTTTGCCGCGGTCAAGCGTGATCACATTGCTGGCCGCACCCACCGCGCGCTCGGTCTCGTACTCGACAAACGAGCCTTTGCCGAACACCGGCACCTTCACGCCTTCTTTTTCCACCATTACTACCGGTGCGATTTTTTCACCGACAAAGCCGGCTTGGCGGTAGCCGACGGCCAAATTGGTCAGCACCTCGTCGCGTTCGCGCAGCTCTGCTAAATATTTGCTCATGTTTTTTTCCTTTTCGGTTAAGTTGCGGATTTACCATTCATCATATTTCCCGACGTCGGGTAATATTGAATAGTTAACCCGCAAAAGATTAATCTGCGGTTTTGCGGGCTGCCTCTTCATAGCTGCAACCGTTGGCTTTTTGGTAAGCCACTGCCCGCTCGTGGTGGCTTACACCCTCGGCAAATGCCGGCATACCTTTGGCCAGCTCTCCCGTGGGCAGCTGCTTGGGCAGCACCGCGCCCAAAAATTCGCGCAGCGCGGCCGACAACGGCTTTTTAGCGTCGCCCTCGCCGAAATCGGCGGTGGTGTGTTCTGGGTAGTCGGCAAAATCCAACACCTGCACCACCAGCGCCTTGTCGGCGGGTTTCAGACGGCCCGCTTTAATCAAGCCTTCGGCAAATTCGGCATTTTGTTGGTGCGCGCCGTCGCGAAGGTCTTTGGCCTGCTCGTCTTGCAGCTTTTTTAACTCCGCTTTCGCGGCGGCTGCCTCAGCCTCGGCTTTTTCGCGGGCTGCCTTTTCGGCCGCCAGTTGTTCTTCGGTTGCCATATCGGTCTCCTTAGTCGGTTCATGGTCTTTAGGTTGGGGGATAGGGTCGGCAAATGCCGGAGAGGTTGATAAATCGGGTTGGGGCGGCGCAGCCATCTCCTCGATGTCGCGGATTTCCCAATCCGCCACCACCTTGTCGGCAGTGGCGGTGTCGTACTGCTCGATCAGCCACTCGCGCAGGCGGCGGAAAATAGACGCGGCGCGGTGGGCATACTCCGAAAACTCGGCCAGCCCGGTTTCGTCGTCGGCAAATTCGATGGGGCGCAAGCCTTTAACGGCGGGCGCATGCGCGCCGAGAAAACCCACATGGCGCAGGTAGTAGCTGTCGGGTACGGGGTTGTTGGGGTGGTTGGGCGGCCAAAACGAAGCGGACACCTTTTTATAGCGGCCGGCCTTAACCGCCGCCTCAAAGTCGTCGTCCATCTGTGCAAACTCCGCCGACAGGCTGCCGCCGTCGGCCGAGAGCTTGGGAATCCAGCCATAAGCGGGCGCGTCCATTTTCGGATGGCCGATAACAATCGGCGCCTCGTGCAGCTTCGGGTCGTACACCGCGGCGGCGCGCGCCACGTCGGCATCGCTGATATCCCATTGCGTGCCGTCGGCGCTGGTGCGGCGGCCGGCCTTAAAAATCTCAAACAGTTTGCTCATAAAAAAAGCCCTATCACTTGATAGGGCGATTGTGCCAACTAAGCAGACTTGCATCTTTTAATCAGGATTAAAACTTGCCGGCGACCGGCCGAAAAAAGTAAAGCCAAAAAAACGCGATTTTAGCCGTTTTCGGCCTAGGGATAGGCAAACCCCTTAACCGCGCCGCAAACGCGCAAAAAAAGCGGTCAAAACCTTTTTGACCGCTATAAAAACAACCCGCCTCCAAAATACTTGCTACTTAAACAAATCTCCCTGATTTTTTGCCCGCTCCGCCAAGCCAACCTCCTTGATGATTTTATATATCTGCTGCACCGTCAAATCAAACTGCTTCGCCAGCGCCGCGTGATTCTTACCATTAAAGGCAGCATAGATTTTATAATCCCTGTCTGAAATCTTACCCAAATGGTTTTTAGGTATATAAATCAACTGGCCGCCCCAGTTATCCGTGATGTGCCGCGCCACTTTTTTACTGATGGCCAGTGCTTCTTTGCGCTCTATGGAGAGCGAGCCAAGCAGGCAGGCGGCCATCTGGTCCTCAAGGTCGGCTACCAATTCAGGTACTCTATCATCCGCCATTTTTACTCTCCTCCCGTTTAATCCACTGCTTCAGGTGTTCTATTACCCGGCCGGCATTATCGACATCCAGCCAGTTATGATGTCCGATGCCCGTCATCCTTTTAACAAATCCGGCCAAGCTTAATTCCGATGCATTTTTCAGCACGCCCATATCGTGCAGCTGTAACCATAGTGCCCGTATTTTCTTTACCTGATCCCTCGCCTCATACACTGGGATATCTTTTTTCCCACCATTGGGCTTTTTACCACCCATCACCACAAAGCCTTTGGCTTTCATCTGATGCAAGACCTGCTCTAACTCTTTTACGCTCAGACGGGTGCTGGAATTCTTGCCGCGAGACACATTAGCCAACAGAGTGCGGTAGTCGTCATCACTCATCATCAACTGCCCTTTGGCGACGTGCAGCAGCTTAATCAGGCGGGCTTTCTTCTGCGCTGGTGTTTCTTTCATTTCATTCCCCTTAATCTTTTACCGAGACCGCCTCTATACGAGAGCGGCCTGAATAAAAAACTTCGTTATGCTTTATTAAGCGCATCTTTCAGCGGGATACCCGCTTTAAACTTCACCGTCTTACTCGCTGCGATGGTCAACGGTTCGCCTGTTTTCGGGTTGCGTCCCGGCCGCTCCGAACGGTTGGATACCGAGAATGTGCCGAAGCCGACCAAAGTAGTGCTTTCGCCTGCGATCAACGCGTTGCTTACGCCTTTCATAAAAGCATCCAGCGAACGACCGGCGGCAACTTTACTGATCCCGGCCTCACTGGCCATTAATTCGATTAATTCAAATTTAGTCATGATTCACTCCTAGTTTTTTAAAAGCGGCAAACCGTGCCGCGCGGATTAAATATCTTTATACCTTGGCCACATCCAAATTAATCATCTGATACTCACCCTCATCATCGCGGCGGTACACCCGGATATAGGGCTTGCTGTCCTGCACCCTCAGGCTTTCCGATACCGCCGCCATCGCCTGCTGCCACTTCGGATGTTCGATTTTCAGGCGTTTCAGACCTAGCACCTTGGTAGTGCTGATATTGCCTTCCTTATCCAGCGCGAAAGCAGCGTTCACAATGGTGTGCACATCGGCGTTATCCACACCTTGCAGCATCTCGTGCAGCGCTTCGTCGATTAAAGCTTTGGCAGCCAGCAGTCCCTCGTCAAAAGCCAGCGTTTCCTGAACCGCATATTGCACTCGGTAGCGGCCATCGAAGCTGTGCAGAGTAAAGTTGCCGCGCTTCTTGCCGGGGATACTCACCCCGAAACGCTCAGCGGAAATATCCACAAACGCGGCTACATCAGCCATTGCTTCGCCTTTAAAATCGGCCAGCGTAGCCGCCACCGATTCCGCCTTGTTCGCGATTTCCAATACCAACTCATCGCGCATCAGGTCGATCTCTTTAATGTTTTCGAGCGGCACCAGATTACCTTTGGCATCTTCCCGATATTTGCTTGCATCAATCATTTATCACTCCTTTAGGGTTAATCTTGTTTTTCACCGCTTGCAGCTTATCACGCTGGCTGGCCACATCCTGCTTTGGCGCATCAATCATTGTTCTGGGTACCAGCCGCATCGGCAGGCTGCGGATCAGGTCTGAAGCATTCGGCCATTCTTTGCTGGCCAAAAATACCTTGAAGGCTGTCTGAAAACGCACCCGGTCAAACGCTTCCACATACTGCTCATCTCTGCCGATAATCTGTTGGTACCACAGCTCGGCGATGGCCGGTAAATCGGTGGCGGCCGGTCTGCCGTTCATATTCAGCGTGGCCAATACGCTGAGGCCGGCGGCCAGTTCCTGCTTAATCCAATCACCTCCCGCCCATTGGTTCAGAGCATTCACCCCTTGCCGCAGCTTGCTGCTCTGCCCGATGGTCTGAACTGTTGTCCCGGATACCGCTACTTCCATTCCCGCCGTTTTCTCCGGTGACCAAAACGTGATGTTTTCAAGCAGGTAACCGTGGCTGGTCAGCGGCGGTTTCAGCTTGCCCGCATCACGGGCTTCGAGGCAGCGGTTAAACGCCCAAATCCAAGCCTCGCGCGGGGCGGGGTAGATGCGGCGGTTACGGCTGATTTCGGCGGCCCGTATCATCGGGGCAATCTCGCCCACCAGTTTGGCCACGCGGGCAAAGGTCAAATCCTTTTCAGACGGCCTAAACAGGGTCAGGTACTTTAGGCAGCCGCGCACCAGTTCGTCGGATATGCCCGATAACGCCACCAGCGCGGTGCGGGCTTCATCGTGGGCAATCAGCACATCGAGGCTTAGGCTGGCGCCGCAACTCGGGCATTTAACTTTCATCTTTACTCCTTTCTTGTATAGCCGTTTCAAGCTTTGCCAGAGCAATCATTGAGGGTTTGACTTCGGCCAGAGCCTCTTTAAACCGACGTTTGTTTAACTTAGCCAACTCCTTGCGGGAGATCAGCACAAGATTATCGATACTGTTGTTGGTAAAGTCGCCATCAAGGTGTATCAGCAGTTTACCCTTGGGTACCGGCGTACCGTGATGTTTCTCCCATACGATGCGCGACTCATTACGCCAAATATTAGGCTCAGCCACTTTCACCTTAACCCATCCCTTGGCAATCACCCGAGTACCAACCGGTACACTGTTTTTGGGGCGGTGGCCTTTCTGAAAATTACCGGAGTTGGGCTTTGTTACCATCTTACCTTTTAAGCCCGTGTTCCAAGGCATGCCGCCTTTTTCAAACATTCCGGTTCGGCCGGTCAGCCATTTATTGCGTTTGCACATGGCCGAAATATTTCCTTTGCTTAAATTCCGGCCGAACCGTCCGTTAAAGGCATCGGTCAACTCTTGCCGGCTCATACTGCAATTGGATTTCAGAAACTCTTTCTCCTCTTCGTTGTATTCAATCCGACGAAGCCTAGCCATCTTTTTTCTCAATCATCACAGGCGGTTTAAAGTTCCCAGCGCCATATTCTGCTTTCAGCTTCTCCGACTGTAGCGCTAGGCTGGCTGTATCAATAATTTTTGCCGCCACCTCATTCACCGCCTTAGCTCTGGATATTTCCATTTCCAACTGTTCTCCGGTAATGCTTTCGTCATTCAGCCGCTCCAGTGATGCGAAGAGGTGGTTATTCAAGTCAATTAATCCGTTTTTCATCACGCCGCCTCCTGCTTCGCCACCGCCAAATCATTGCTGCTCAGGCATCTCAAGGCCGTCTGAACCACATCGGCTTCGGTGTCGGCTTTATCCGCCGATACCATCAGCAGAATAAACTGCCCGCTGGTGCTGTTCAGCTCGCAGCAGAGATAGCCTGCCCGTTCGCGCCAAACTTTGGCCTTGATGTTGCTGTAATCCCGTTCTACACGCATTTCTTTTCCCCTTCCTCGCTCAACCGATACGTTACCGATACGCGGCTTTCAATCTCGCCGCGCCGCTCCATCTTCTTGAGCTCGTGTTTCACATACCACACCGGCAGCTTCAGTACATCGGCGATAAACTCAGCAGAACAGGGATACTCGGTAATCATGGAGCGGATGCGCTTACGGTTATTCTTAATCATTTTGCTCCCTCCGGCTCTAATACGATGCCCGCGGCCAGTTGCTGATCATTCATGCCACCATAGGCTTTTTCATATGCGGTATCCGCCTCCTTCAAATCTGCTTTGCGCAAATCAGGCTCAGGCGCACTCTTAATCAATACTGCCGCCATCAAACCGGTAGCAACCAACAATAAGTATTTATTCATGATTACCTCCATTTAGAGATAATGTCGGCCAGAATGAAAATGGCGCAAACCAAGGCATAGGTGATGCCGCCCAGTACTACGATTTCTTGCAAGATTTCCATTTCACACCCCCCGCACCACATCGGCATCAACCACATCAAAGCCCAGCTCGGCTGCCTGATTCATGGCCGCGCTCAGCAAATTGTTGACCGCCAGCGGATAAAGCAGACTGTGCTGCGTGTGGCCGTGTTGCGTACGGCTGCGCACCGTCAAGCGGTCGGCAATGGCATCAATAGCACTCTCGTCCATCACTTTGGCGATGTCGCCGCCGGCACGCTCAAACTTGTGTTTCAGGTAGCCCGTCAGCTTGCCGTCGGTCAGCGGCAACAGCGTTACCACTTCGCAGCGCTGCACCACTTCGCGTACGTTCGGGTTGTTTTCGCTGAGTTTCTGTGCCAGCTCGGTTTGGCCGATTAACACAATGCCCAGCAGGCGTTCAAAGCCGTGCTTCAGCTCAAAAAACCGTTTCAGGTGTTTCAGGGTGGGGATGGGCAGTCCGTGGGCTTCCTCGATTACCAACACATGCTTGTTCCCCGCTTTAGTGCTTTCGGCCAGTGCGCGGTGGATTTGGGCAAACCGCGCTTCGGGGCTGCGCTTGGGCGACACATTCGGGGCGACCGCCGCCAAAATCGCTTCGGCGATATGCACTGCCTTCAGGGTTTTGCCTTTCTGGTCGTTGTCTTCCATTGCCAGCACATAGGGCTCGATCATCACGATCTGTTTGCCCTCGCGCATAATGCGGTCTTGCAGGTCTTCGCGCAGGGTGGATTTACCCGCGCCGCTCTCGCCGACCACCGCTACAAATCCGCCGTGGCAGGCTGTCTGAAACATCGCTTCGCGTACATAACGCACGTCGGGCGTCAGATACACATCATCGGCGCTGTTGATTTCATCGTTAAACGGGTCGCGCGGCAGGCCGAAATGGCGGCGCGCGGCTTGTGTTAAGGTTGCTTTTCGTAATAACATATCGTTGTCCTCGCTTTTCAAAGGGTTGGGGGCAGGTGCGGCTTCCGGCTCGTTTCTCAGGCCAGCGGGAATATCCGCACCATTCGTTTCAAAAAACTGCTTTAACTTCCTGCGCAGCTCGGCTGCGCCTTTCTTCGGCCACTCATTGCGGTGAACCGCATTAATCAATGCAGTCTTGCTGCATCCGATTTCCGCCGCCGCTGCCGCAAATGATTTGCCGATTTGTTTAAATGCTGCTTTCATCGGCCTCTCCGATTTCCCGCACCGCGCACTCAAAATCGTTCAACGCGGCAAAAGCATTCGCGCTCATAAAGCTTGCACCGTGGTTGACTTTCGGGATGTACTCTTTACTCAGGCGCAAAGCCGCAGCTTCTAAATTTTTCAAGCGTTTGTATTGCGCTATATCCATCATCACTTCCAATTCTGATTTCATCTAAGCTCCTTTAACCAATTTCAACTTACCCGCCGTTTTCAGGCGGCCTTCCACTTCGTCAAGCTGGCTGGCCAACACCCCGTCGGGATACTGCGCCTTGATAAATGCCACCGCCCGTTTCCAGTCGCCGCCTGCGGCTTCGATACGCGGTTTCAGCAGCTTGGCCATCTCCACCTTATTCAGAACCTGCTCGGCCACTTCCATGCGGTTGTAGTCCATCTGCGTGCCGGCTCGCTCGATATAGAGCGTGTTGCGCGCCGCCAGCGTGTCTTCCTGATGTTTGTAGGGGTCGATGCGCCCGCCAAACGGCACCGCTTTCGCTTTTCGTTTGGCCTCGGCTTCGGCCAGCGTGGCCGCATCCATCGCCAGTTTTTCCTGCTCTTTTCTGGCTTGCTGCGCCGGCGTATCGGTGGCGGGTTTGTATTCCGCCCCCATCAGCGCTGAGTCTTTGCGGAATCCGAAATCGTCAAACTCGATAGCTTCCACCGCCTGCCAGATTTCGTTGCCTTGCGCATCCCATGTGGCAATGCGCGCGCCGGTTTCGTCCCAAGGGTTTTTCGTTACCAAGAGCTTCTGCCCCACAATCACGCCCGGGATGTCTTTCACGCTGTAATAGCGGCCGCCGAAGCGGATTTCCAATTCGGGCGACACTTTCGCCTCTTTCGGTGCGCTTACCGCCAGCTCGCGGCAGTATTCGGCAGGGGGCGGCAGGATTAACTGCTCGGGTTTGATTTTGTTCCATGCCTGATAGCGCGTCATGCCGTGGCGGCTGTGGGTTTTGGTGCCGTTGTAATAGCGCATCCAGCGTTCGGCCAAACCGTTCAACTCGTCGATGCTGTGTACTTCCACCAGTTTCAGGCTGCTCTCAAAGGCCGTTTCCACAATGTCGTTGGCCTTTTCCACCTGCCCCTTGGCGCGCGGATTACCCGGCTTGTTAATCTGCACATGTACATCCAGCGCCGTGCACAAGTTTTTAAAGGCGGTGGAAGTGTTGGCGCTGCCCGGGTCGAGCATCACATTCTTCGGCACGCCCCGTATCGGGTCTTTTCCCACATCGGCTTTGGCCTGCATCATGTAAATGAAAAAGTCGCACAGGTTCGCCGATGTCTCGCCCCCGAAGTAGTAGCGCACGCAGATGGTGCCGCTGGTATGGTCGGTGCCCGCATAACGCCACACTCTATCCAGCTCGATTTTTTTCAAGTTGCCCGGCTTGTTTTTGTAAAATTCCTCATAACCGGCTACCCGCAAGCCCGTATCTTTGCCGTTGCGCGGCAGGTAGTAGAGCACGCACAAACTCGGGTCGATTTGCCACCACTGGTTCGGGTGTTCCGATTTCATCCGCGTTACCGGTTCCGGCTGCAAAAGTTGGTCGGGGTGCAGTTTGTATTCGCGCAGCGCCCGCACAATGGTGCTGTCGGAGAGCTTGGTTATTTCGCCGGTTTCTTCGTCTACCCGGCAGGCTTCGATTTCGCCGTTGGCGCGCAGCATCTCCACCGCCGCGCCCACCGTTGTCAGCCGCTTGCCGTTTTTACGCATGGTTTCCATTACCAGTGTGCTGATTATTTGTGCTTCTTCCCGCGTCAGGGCCGATTTGCCCGCATCGGCGCGGCGCTTGCGGCTCGGCTTCAACACCACCGCTTCCAGTTTGCGGTGCAGGGTAGCCAAGCTAATCCCCAACGCCTGCGCCTGCTCTTTCAGATAGGCCGTCTTGCCGCCGTGCCCGCGCTGTTCGGCTTCGCGGGCGATTTCGGCCATCCGCTCCGTCATTGCCGCATTCATGCTTATTCTCCGTCCGCCACGCCTTGCAGCCATTCCGGCACACTGTCGGTGGGTGCTTCTTCCGGTAGCGCAAACTGCTCGCGCAGCGATTCCGCATCGCGGATAATCTGATTGATGCAACCCACCATCTGAGGCCGGTGGTCAAACCCGTGCGCCTCGCCGTGGGCAACCAGCTGCTCAAACAGGTCGCGCAGTCTGCTGATATCCGACCGCACGCCGATTTCGGTGGTGCTCAAACGCATGGTCAGCTCGCTGGCCACATCCTGCGGCCTCGGCTCTTTCGTGCCTTTCTTCGCCAGCTTCTCGGCCAGCTCGTCCACCTTTTTGTTTTTATCTGCGATAACTTTGTCTTTCGCTTCCGCCGTTTCGCGGCTTTCGCGCAAGGCCACACGCAACTCTTTAATGGTCATGCGGTCTACATCGTCCAGCGTCATTCCATTCACTTCTTCGCCTTCGGCCAGACCGACCAACGTTACATCTTCTTCCACCAGCAATTCCAAGAGTTTGGATTTACCCAAATCCATCAATTTAGGTGCAGCTTTCTGCATCTGCGGTGTGGCGAAGCGTTGTGTCGCGGCCATTAATCGAGCGGCTTCGCGATAATGGATACCTAACTCTTTTTCAGTTGTTTCACGGAACCTTCCATGTCCCATATGTTCTTTCAAAACAATCAGTGCACGCCCAAGCTCAAACATTCCTTCCATTGTTTGACGTACCGCCTGGCGGCCTCGCTCAATCCAGCGGTCTTCGTTATAGGTTTCGCCGTAGCCCCATTGTTCCATTACCATCACGCTATGTGCAGCTTGGTAGTTTTGCGCGGCGACCACATCCATCACTTCAACTTCATTACTCATTTTTCATCTCCAAATGTGACGACGTCGTCACATTTCAAAATCAATTAATCCACATCGACCCGTTTGCCGATTTCCGAAATCTTGCTTTGCAGCCGCTCCTGTTGCCGTCTGAACCGCTCTGCGATTTGCAGCGTTTTAATGCTGTAAGCAAAATTGCCGTTGTCCAGCTTGACCACCAAGCCTTCAGCAATCAGATCATCCAAGTCACGGCTTACATGCACCGGCGATATACCTAGGCCGTCTGAAATCTCTTTATTGCTGACCCCGATAATCGGGTGTGCTTCAAGCGCCTTGAAAACCCTTAAAACCCGTGTGCCTTTACTGCTTGCCATCAGGATTCTCCTTTAAGCCAAGCTTGATTGCCGCTTCATGGCTTTTTCCGCGTCTGCCTTTCAATTTTCCACCAAGGAGGTGCTCTACAATCGTACGTTCAAGCCCGAAATAGCGCGCCCATTCGCTTTTATTAATACCGCGCTTCAAAAAATACCGCTGTGCCGACTTTGGCGTTTGCGGATAAGGCAACGGCTCAAAATTAACCGCCCGTTTATCCATAAAATTCCTTTCATTAAGCGAACCCAATCCACATAAAACAGTCAAATACCGCATATCTTTTTGAGATAAACTCAGCATAGAATTTGTGTACTATCACTCTTGCCACGCCCTCCGCTCGGCTAATTTTTTATCCTTTTATGTGTCTATTTGTTTCTGTTTGTGTTGATGTGTGTAGAATAATCTACAAATGTAGATTTATCAAGAGGTGAAATGTGGAATTTGTAGATTTTTTGTACCGAATAAAGCAAGAGCTTGATTTAAAACAAGATAAAGATGTTGCTGATTTTCTAGGACTCTCAGAAAAAGCCTTCTCGGCTCGTAAACGGCGCGGTTCGATTCCGGAAGATAAATTGCGGGCAGAACTGCTAAAAAGATCCGATTTAAATGTTGATCTACACTATATTTTGACGGGAGAAAGAAAAGTAGAAAAAACTACAAATGTAGATTTAACCACTTATACTGAAAGCATAACATTGGAAGAAAAAAAGCTGATAGAAGCCTATCGAGCCGCTAGTGATGAAGCAAAAACCGCACTAATTGCCATCTCTAAAACTATTGAAAAAAAATAATCTCGCTTTGGACAAGCGTTTTTTTAGCCACTTGCGTGTGATAATTTGTGATGTTTATCCTAATCCAAAGTAAGAAAATATACTCTCGCCCGATATCGCCATCGGGTATTTTTTTTGCCCTTAATATGTGATAGTTTGTGATATAGTTTTCAGTCTAAATATTACCTTGAGTAATACATCTTTCTGACAACTAAACCTATCCGCTGATGTCGCTAAGGAAAATAAAAATGAAAACACTCACTTTATTAATCGCCGCCGCTTTCGCCTTGTCTGCATGCGGCGGCCAAGCTGAAGAACAATCAGTCTCTGCTCAGCCTCAAGAGCAAGTTCAGGCTGAATTGAAAACCATGCCCGTAGGCTATGCCGATTTTCACAAAGCGGCCAACAAAGGGCTTGCCGACCAAAAAACCGGCCTGACACTTCCAGAGCATGTTGTTCCTACCGACAATACAGAAGGTAAGAATCTGCTGCACGATTTTTCAGACGGCCTCACATTAACCGTTGATACCGATAAAACCGACAAAATCTCTGCAGTCCGAGTAGTCTGGGATACAGATGCCGCGCCCCGAAAAGCAGAAAAACTGTTCAAAGCCGCTGCCGCACTGATTGCAGCCACCGCACCTGAAGACCGCACACTGCTGCGCGATACCAATGACCAAATCAAAATGGCGATTGACAGCCACAACGCACAAAAAGACCCAACCCGCGAATGGGCGCGTGGTGGGGTTGCTTATAAAGTTACCGTTACCAATTTGCCTAGCGTGGTTTTGACAGCAAAAGCTGAGTAAATCTATTGATTGCGAAAATAGAAGGGGAAATGATGATTGATAAGAGTATCTCTGTAGTAGATGGCAAAGGATATTCCGTTTTTGCTGTAGAACACGAGTTTCGTTACACCTTTGATGAGCCTGTTTTAGTGGCAGATTTGATTAGCTCTCTAAAAGCCTATGAGACCCTAACCAGCCGTTATCTTCCAGCTATTTTAAATAAACTGTTTGATGTCAAAATTCAGAAAATCAAAGTAGCTGTGTCTGAAATAGAACGAGGATCTTTCCTTGAGAAACTTATTTTCAATTTATTTTTCAAAGATGAAGCTGCTTTTAATGAATTCTGTCTTAAAATACGAAAATTCCTAGGAACGGAAAATCAGGACGGAAGTATTAATATGTCTAGAATTATTATGCTTGCAATGGGTACTATTTTGGGAGTAGGTGCAGGATACCTATTATTTAAAAGCCCGACACAAGCACAACAAGCAGTAAACAATAATATCATCACGGTAATCAACGCTGATGATTCTATTGCCATAGATGGTGAACATTTGGTTCAAGTAGTAAAAGAAGTAACAGGCAGTAGCAAGCAAAATACCGCAGACAATGTAGCAAAAGTATATGCACCGGCAAGTAAAAATAATGGCAGTGTTACACTTGGGGCTGATAACGTTCGGATTGAACCCGTTGTACAAAAAACTGTGGCAACCTGACCTAAAGAGGTGGATTTACGTGATACACCGTTGACGGAGGATTACACCGATATTGATGTGCAAATTCGTGCGACGGACCGTGATAAAAATACAGGGTGGTATGCAGTTATAGACCAAATTGTTACCTCACGTGTCCAATTAGAGCTGCCTGAAGATATTGATTTGAATAAGCTCGCTAACAATGCAACTATCCGTGCCAATGTAACGGTTGAGTATGACTTAAAGAAAAATGGCTCTCGTAAGCCTAAAAAAATCATTCTTACCTCTCTTTCTACTGATTGAGTTTTAAACTGCATTAAAAGCCGCTTCAGGCGGCCTTACCTACAATCCCTGTATCTATCAAACGATACAGGGATTTTTTCATGTCCGACAAATTTTTCCAATTCATCGAGCGCGTTCTCACTCACGAGGGCGGTTACGTCAACCACCCGAAAGACCCGGGCGGCGAGACCAACTGGGGTATAACCAAGCGCACCGCTCAGGCCAACGGCTACACCGGTTCTATGCGCGCCATGACCCGCGCTCAGGCCATCATGATTTACCGCAAAGCGTTTTGGTTGCGTTATCACGCCGACAAAATGCCCGAGGCGGTGGCTTTTCAATTTTTCGACGCGTGTATCAACCACGGCTACGGCAATGCGGCGCGTATGCTGCAACGCGCGGCAGGCGTGCCGGACGACGGCGTGATTGGTGCGGTGTCATTGGCCGCCATCAATAAGCTGCCTCAAGACGATTTGCTGCTGCGTTTCAACGCCGAGCGTTTGGTGTTTTATACCAAGCTGGGTACGTTCGGCAGTTTCGGCAAAGGCTGGGTACGCCGCGTGGCGCAAAATCTGATCCATGCCGCAGGCGACAACTAAGGGACAATCATGAAAAAAACCTTGATGGCCTTAACGCTGGCGGCATTGGCCAATGCTAATCCCTTTCCCACAGACCTCAAAATCACACGCGCCTCGGTTGGCCATATCCGCCAGCACCCAAGTTTGCGCCACGGTAAATCGGGCGTGGCTGCCGCCAAACGTGCGGCGCGTAAGAAGAAAGGCTGTCTGAAAAAATGATGAAGTTTTTGAAATGGCTGGGCGGCCTGTTTACCAACCCCGCCACCGGCCAAATCAGCCACACCAAATTTTGGGCCAACGTTGCCGCCTGTGCGATGACCTATAAATTCGCGCTCCAGCCCGACGCGCCCGAGTGGTTGTGGTGGGCATACGGCGGCATGGTCGGCGGCTATGCCTTAATCAAGCGCGGTATTGCCGCCGTGCCGCAGGTCGCCCAAATCAACAAAGGGGCCGATCATGCCGATTAATCCGCTTACCCGCACCATTCTTTCCGCCTTGCTCTTTGTTATTTCCGTGCTAGCCGTCTACTTTGCCGGCCGCATCGACGGCCACCGCACCGCCACAGAAGCAGCCGAAAAAGAAAAGGCCGAAATCATCGGCACTTATCAGGCAGCAGCCTTGTCGGCGGAAATCCGATACAGCGAAAAACTGGCCGAAGCGGCCGCCGAAAAACAAAAGTGGTTTGATTTCGCACAAGACCAAAGCGCCAAACTGGCGGCGGCCAACCGCCAATTGGATATTCAAACGGCCAAACTACAGGAGCAAATCCCCAATGTGGTTAAAAACGACGGCAACGGCTTTACTGGTATCGGTGCTGACAGCCTGCTCATCTACAACCAAGCCCTTGGTTACCCCGATTAAAGTGGTCGAGCAGCCTGTGCTACCTCCCGTATCTTCCGAGCTGCTGGCCAGCCATGAACGCCCTGAGCGTCTGGCCGGCGGCTCTCCCGAACAACTGTTAAACCATGCCGCAGCCTACGGGGCATACTGCCAAAAACTCGAAGCGCAAGTATCAGGCTGGCAGGCATGGTACCAAAAAGAGCAAAAATGAAAGAAAAAATGTGCCCGTATTGGTACACGGTTGAAAACCTGAAGCCACACGGAAAACGTCTGTCCATCTGGCAATCAAACCCGGCTCTCCACTATTCGAGCAAGGTGGGCGGCGCAATTATCGCCTTGAGTGATAAGAAAGAGGTAGAAATCAGACTTACCGCCGCCATCGAGCGGTATAAGAAAAAATTCCCGGGTTTGTTGAGCGAGGAGGAAGTAAAGCAATGACCGACATTATCGACAAAGCGTCTGAAAACGAAGTCGCCTTTTTGGCCGAAGCACTCTATAAAGCGACTAAGTCGTCTGAATATCAGGGAGAAAGCAACTACGAATGCGACGACTGTGGCGAACCGATTCCCGAAGCGCGCCGCCAAGCCGTCCCCGGCTGCACCCGCTGTGTGTTTTGCCAAGAATATTTTGAGCACGGATACCCCTAACAATGGACAGCAAAACCTTTATCAACATCGAATTTTGGCAGCTGGTCGGCTTTTTATTGAGCTTTCTCGGCGTATGCTGGGGCTTCGGCAAAATGCTGCTGGCTCAATTTCAGGCACAGCAGGATGAGCGGCAAAAACAGCAGGAACGATTGCAAGGGAAAGTCGAGAGCATGGAGAAACAACTTGGTGAATTCAACGCCAGCCTGCCGATGACCTATGTTTTACGCGATGATTATATTCGCAATCAGGTCGTACTTGAGGCCAAAATCGACAATATGACCGAGAAACTCACCGAAATCTACAAACTGGAAAGCGCCCGAAAATGATTAGCGAAGAATTGATTGCCAAGCAGCGCCGGGAGGGTATGCGCTGGAACATCATCAACACCCTAAATAAAGCCCGCCCGCATACCACCAGCGAAGTGTTTTTATTGGACATTATGAATGCCATCTACCCGCAAACCACCTCAGTCGAACTGCGCCAGCAGCTCGACTATTTGGCCGACCGCAAACTGGTGGAAATCAATAAAACCCCGCACGGCCTATGGTTTGCCGACTTAACCAGTTTGGGCGTGGACATCGCCGAATACACGGTGGAGTGCCGCCCGGGCATTGCCCGCCCGGGAAAAGTGTGGAGCTGATATGGCCAAACGCAGCACCATCGAGCAACTGCCCGAAGCCGTCCGCCATGAGTTTGAACGCAAACTGGTGGAAAACGGCTTTTCAGACTACACCGCCATCGCCGAATGGTTGCAGGAGCAGGGCTACGAGATCAGCCGCTCCGCCGCGCACCGCTACGGCCAAAAAGTACAACGCCGCTTTGCCGCCATCAAATCCAGCACCGAAGCCGCCCGATTGATTGCCGAAGGCGCGGCCGACGAAGGCGACACCCGCAGCGAAGCATTGATGGCCATGCTGCAAACCGAACTGTTCGACGCGCTGGTGCAAATCGGTGAAATGGATAACGAAGAATTGAGTGCGCTCGACCGTTTCGGCGTGATGGCCGAGGGCGCGAAAAAGATCAGCGGCCTGATTTCCGCCAGCACACGCCTGAAAGAGTATCAGGCCAAGGTTAAAGCCAAAGTGGCGGCCGCTGCCGAAGATGTGGCCAAGCAGGCCAAAAAAGGCGGCTTGTCCGACGAAGCCGCCGAGGCCATCCGCAAACAGATTTTGGGTATTGCAACATGAGGCCGTCTGAAAGCAAAACCGAAGACCGCACGCCGATGGCGCTGCTGCCGTACCAGCAGGCATGGTGCGCCGATCAGTCGCCAGTCAAGTTGTGCGAAAAGTCCCGCCGTATCGGTTTGAGCTGGGGCGAAGCCGCCGACACCGCGCTGTTGGCGGCTTCATCGAAAGGCATGGATGCCTGGTATATCGGCTATAACAAAGACATGGCCTTAGAATTTATCCGCGACTGTGCCAACTGGGCGAAGCATTACCAGCTGGCCGCCGGCGAAATCGAAGAAACCGAAGAAGTGTTTGTCGAAGGCGACGACCGCCAATCCGTGCTGGCTTTTGTGATCCGTTTTGCCTCCGGCTGGCGGGTTACCGCCCTGTCCAGCCGCCCCAGCAACCTGCGCGGTAAGCAGGGGCGTGTGATTATTGACGAGGCTGCGTTCCACGACCAGCTCGGCGAGCTGCTCAAAGCGGCAATGGCGCTGCTGATGTGGGGCGGTCAGGTGCATATCATTAGCACGCATGATGGTGTCGACAATCCGTTCAACGAGTTGATTACCGATGTTCGCGCCGGTAAAAAACCGTACTCCATCCACCGCATCACATTTGATGAAGCGGTAGAGCAAGGCTTGTACCGCCGCATCTGCCTGCGCCTTGGCCGCGATTGGACGCCCGAAGGCGAAGCCGCGTGGTGCAAAGAAATACGCGATTTTTATGGGGAGGATGCCAGCGAAGAGTTGGACTGTGTTCCCAAAAACGGCGGCGGCAAATGGCTCAACCGCGCTCTAATCGAAAGCCGCATGAGTCCGTACACACCCGTTATCCGTTACGACCAAACCGACGCCTTCGGCCTGCTGCCCGAGCATATCCGCGCCGCCGAAGTGTCCGACTGGATTGCCGGCACACTGCAACCGCTGCTCGACGGCCTCGATAAAACCCGCGTGAGCTTTGTCGGTGAAGACTTCGCCCGCTCGGGTGACCGCACCGTGGTGGTGCCGTTGCTGCAACAGCAAAACCTGATGCTCAAACCGCCGTTTGTGTTGGAGTTGGGCAATATGCCGTTCAAACAGCAGGAGCAGATTATCGGCCACCTGCTGCACGGCCTGCCCAACCTGCGCGGCGCGGCGTTCGACGCACGCGGCAACGGCCAGTCGCTGGCAGAAGCCATGCAGGACAAATTCGGCGTGAGTATCGTCGAGCCGGTCATGTTGTCCGAAAACTGGTATCGGCTGCATACCGCCCAATTTAAAGCCGCACTGGAAGACGGCACGCTCGACGGCCTGCCGAAAGACGAGGATATCCTCAACGATTTAAGAGCGTTCGAGCTGATTAACGGCGTGCCGCGCATTCCCGCCGCCCGAACCAAGGGCGCAGACGGCCAAAAACGCCACGGCGACGCGGGCATCGCCTTTGTTCTGGCGCATTATGCCAGCCGCGAACTGAATACCGGCCCCGTCAAAGTGTCCAGCCGCAAAGCAGGCCGACGCAGTCGTTTCACCAACGGATTCTGATGATGACAAAACCTTTAATAATCAGCTTTTCCGGTGGTCGAACCAGTGCATACATGGCTTATCTCATTTTGAATGATTCTGAGATGCTGCAAAAATATGAGCCTTTTTTGGTGTTTTCAAACACAGGCTGCGAACATGAAAAAACACTGGAATTTATCCATAATTTTGAAGTGTTTTTTAAATGGCCAATTATCTGGCTAGAGGCAGTCATCAATCCTAAAAAAGGCTTTGGAACGCGGCATAAGGTAGTGGATTTCCATACCGCATCACGTAATGGCGAACCATATGCTGCAATGATTGCAAAATACACCAAGCCAAATATTGCCAATCCACATTGCACACGCGAGCTGAAGCTGGCTGTTATTAATTCTTGGGCGCGCGAGATGTTCGGTACAGTTGGTGTGGATACAGCAATAGGTATCCGCGCTGACGAAATGCGCCGAGTAAAAGAAAGTCGAAAAATTATTTATCCTTTAGTAGATAAGTGGCCGTCTGAAAAACAGGACGTTTTGGATTTTTGGCAAAAACAGCCGTTTGATTTGGAAATACCTGAACACCTTGGGAATTGTGTTTGGTGTTTTAAAAAATCAGATACTAAGTTACTCAAGGCTCTGCAAGATGCGCCTGAATACTTCCGGTTTCCCGAAGAAATAGAGAAACAGTATACGAATGGGCGAAACGGCAGGCGTGTGCATTTTTTTAGACAGCACCGCGACGTTCAGGATTTGAAAAAACTGAAAGATTTAATCGGTCACGTTTCTGATGATTACCTTAACGAGGGTGGCTGTTCAGAATCGTGTGAATTTTTACAGGCATCATGAAAATGAACAAACCCCATTTCAAACTCAAAACCACTGCTGGCACCGTTGCCGCCAAGCCTGAAAACCTTACCGCCCATATGGCCGTTATGCGGCAGTTTTTCGGCGCCGGCGGCTTCGGCGGCCTGCTGCCCAACCCCGATTTGGTCTTAAAAAAGCTCGGCCGCCGCAATATCGCCGTCTACCGCGAGTTATTGGGCGATGCCATCGTTGCCGGCCACGTACGCCGGCGCAAGGCGGCGGTAACCAGCATGGAGTGGCGTCTCGAAGATGACGGTGTATCGCCCGATGCCGCACGCCTGATAGACGGTTTGCTTGCCGATATCGATATTTATCAACTGATCAATAGCATTCTTGATGCCGCCATGTTCGGCTATCAGCCATTGGAGGTTATTTGGCAGGCCGGAAAGCAATGGCTGCCCGCCAAAATCATTGCCAAACCGCAGGAATGGTTTGAGTTCGATGCCGACGGCCAACTGTATTTCACTGCCGCCGGCACGGATTTCGGTCAGCGCGAACCCGTTCCTGCCTATAAATTCCTCTGTCCGACCCACAACGCCGGCTACACCAACCCCTACGGCACGGGTGACCTGTCTTGTGTCTATTGGCCTACCGTGTTCAAACGCGGCGGCCTGAAATTCTGGGCGGAGTTCGCCGAAAAATTCGGCGCACCGTGGATTATCGGCCGCGAGCCGCGCAGCAACACCAATGCCGACACCGAAAAACTGCTCGATGCGCTGGAGCTGTTGATTGGCAATGCCGTCACCACCATTCCCGATGATTCGTCCGTCGAAATCAAAGAAGCGGCTGGCAAACAGGGTAGCGCCGACGTGTACGACCGGTTTATCCGCTATTGCCGCTCGGAAATTGCCATCGCCTTGCTCGGTCAAGACCAAACCACCGAAAAAGACACCAACCACGCCAGCGCGGCGGCAGGTTTGGAGGTTACGGAGGACATCCGCGACAACGACTGCCGCATCGTCGAGGGCTGCATCAACCAATTAATCGACTGGATTTTTGAGCTTAACTACGCCGCCGGCACGGCGCGCCCGAAATTTGTGTTGTACGAGTTAGAAAAGGGAGACAAAACGCTGGCCGAACGCGACCAGATTTTAGTTAATTGCGGCGTCAAACTGTCCGACAGCTACTGGAAACGGGCTTACAACCTGTCTGATGATGATGTTGAGGCAATTGATGCTGCCGCGTCGAAAGTTGCGACACCGCCACTTTTGCCCAATCAGGCCGACGTACCGGAATTTGCCGAAAGTTTGTCCGAACAAGCCGATGCAGGCACCGTTATCGACACGCTCGCGCCCGATACAGGCCGTCTGAACGCACAAGGCCAAGCCCTGACTGAGGCTTTGGTCGACAATCTGAAAAAAGGCGAAACCGCCGACAACCTGCTCGACCGTTTGACCGATGCCTATCCGAATATGGACGATAAATCACTGCAAAACGAGCTGGCGCGGCTGATTTTTCTGGCCGGGCTGGTCGGCAGGGTTGAAGCTGCGGAGGAAATGGGCCGATGAACCCCGAAGACATTAAAGCCGTGTTCGGTATGCAGCCCGAAGCCGCCGTTGCCTACCTGAAGCAAAAAGGCCATCAAGTATCTTGGGACTGGCAGGATATGCTCGATGATGCCCACGCCACCGCTTTTACCGTTGCCAAAACCGCCAAAATGGATGTTTTGGACGATATATATAGTGCGGCACTTAAAGCATTGGAAAACGGTCAAACGCTGGAGAAATTCAGCCAAGAACTGACCCCCATACTTCAAGCAAAAGGCTGGTGGGGGCGCAAAGACGTAGCCAACCCCGATACCGGCGACGCCCAAAACGTACAGCTCGGCAGCCCGCACCGCCTCAAAACCATCTATCTTACCAATATGCAGTCGGCCTACATGGCCGGCCGCTACGCCGAGATGATGGAGAGCATCGACACCCACCCGTATTGGGAATATGTAGCCATCAACGACAGCCGAACCCGCGCAAGCCACCGCTTGCTTCATGGCAAGGTGTACGCTGCCACCGATCCCGTGTGGAACACCCTCTATCCGCCGCTCGACTACCGCTGCCGCTGCCGCGTCAAGCCGCTTTCCGAATCGCGCGGCGCGGCCAAAGTGCAGCCCAGCCCGCCGCTTGAAACCGTTACCGTCGATATCGGCACCAACGAATACACCGGCGAGGCACGCTACGGCCAGCGCACCGGCATCCGCATCAACGGCACCTTCGTCGCCCCCAACGTTGGTTTCAACGCCAACCAAGGCCAAGCCATGCTTAACCGCATGGCACGCGTTGCCGCCGACAAAGCCCAAGCCGTACACCCCGACATCGCCCGCACCGCCTTAACAGACATGATGGCCGACAACCGTTTCAAAAAAGGGCTGTCGGCCAGCAAAACCGCCTTGTCGTGGGTGCTGGATTTGATAAAGGGCAAAAAATGATAACCATCGACCTCGACAGCAAAGACCTGCAACGCGGCCTTGGCCAACTGCTCCAAAACGCCACCGACACCCGCCCCATGATGCGCGCCATAGCCGCCGAAATGTCCTCCCTCACGGAAGACAACTTTGAAAGCGAGAGCTGGGGCGGCAAAAAATGGTCGCGCAGCCGGCGTACGGCAAAAAACGGCGGAAAAACCCTGCAACTCTCCGGCCAACTCGCCGCCAGCATCAGCACCCAAGTCGGCAACGACTTTGCCCGCATCGGCAGCAACAAAAAATACGCCGCTATCCACCACCTCGGCGGCCAAGCAGGCAAAGGCAGAAAAGCAACCATCCCCGCCCGCCCATACCTTCCCATCAGCGGAACAGGTCAACTTCAACCCGGAGCCGAGCGCACACTCGTAGACATTACTTTAAAAGCACTAAAAAAAGGGGTATAAAAAAATAAACGGGCCAAATCTTAGCCCGTTTATTTTGTTTCATCAGGTGAAACTGTTTTACAAAACACCCATCCCACCCAATCCCATCTAATCCTCTTTAATCCCAATTATCGCGCCCACCCTTATATATTTATCTCACAGGGTTTCAAGCGGCGCTTATCCCAAAATGCATTACCGTTGTGATTATCACGGTAAATCAACAGCGCCACTTTTTGTATCTGTTGCGTTCTTAGCGCTTGCAACGCAGCATTCACCAGTGCATCGGCAATGCCTCGCCGTTGTGCATCGTGTGCAACCGCCAGATGATAAATAAAGCCGCGACGACCGTCGTGCCCGGCCAGAACGGTGCCGACCAGCCGGCCTGAACGTTCGGCGATAAAACAGCTTTCCGGATTGCGCTGAAGATAGCGTGTGATGCCTTCAGGCGAATCGTCCTCAGAATGGAGACCCATGCCGGGGGTGGCAGTCCATAATGCATGGGCTGCGGAGTAATCGGCGGGTGTCATCAGGCGGATAAGGGCGTGAGCAGAAGTATTCATTGCGGTGCGAACAGGAAAAAGCGCATCAGTTGCCAAGCCGCCCAAGCGGCGACAAATAAGCCGGCAATCAGGCGTACGTTGCGGTTTTGCAGAAAACCTTTCAATTGGCCGGCCAACAGGCCGACCACCAATAAGTTGGGCAGCGTACCCAGAGCAAAAGCCAGCATATATAAACCGCCCTGAACGATGTTGCCGCTGCCTAAGGCATACAAAGAAGCGCTGTAGACCAAACCGCAGGGCAGCCAGCCCCACAGCATGCCTACGGCGAAGCTGGCCGGAACGCTGCGGATGGGTAAGAGACGGTTGAGCAGCGGATTGAGGCGGCGCCAAACCGGTTTGCCGAGGTTTTCGATGTTGCGGGCCAAGCCGGAGATACCGGCCAGATAGAGGCCGACGAATAGCAGCAAAAGATGGGCGGCGACAAACAAGCCGTTTTGCAGCATGCGGGTTTGGTCGAGCGAAATACCGATTTGGCCAATGGCACCCAGCAGCAGCCCGATGGCGGTGTAGCTGGTGATGCGGCCGAAGTTAAGCAGCACAATCAGCCAGAAACGGTTGATATGCGGCGGCAATTGCAGGGCAAATGCCGAGGAGAGACCGCCGCACATGCCGACGCAGTGACCGCCGCCGAAAAAACCGATTAAAAACAGAGTGAGCAAAGTGGTGTCGTATATCATGGCCGAGCGCTGGTTTCGGAAACGGAAGGCCGGCGAACCGGCGGGGATATTGAATTTTATTTTATCTGCTTTTGCCGGCGGCAGTAAGGCAGTTGGCGCAAACTTTTGTCTCGTCCGGCTGCTGGATATTCTCGGCCGCCAAGGTCAAGTTCGTATGAAAAACGGTAAAATATATTGAAGACAGGCGGTTACAGAACGAATAAAGCTGTGAAAAGCTTGCAGATACAGTAAAATAGCGCCTATTTATTTTCTTTTAATGACCAGAAACACCAGATTATCAGCAATATGAAGTCACACATCTATCCTTTAACCCACCGGCAATCTTTTGCCTTTTATATGGCAGCCGTATCGGTGGTCGGCTTTATTTTGATGATACTGGCCCTGCTGGTGAATTTTATGGCCGGCGGCGGCAGTAACCTGAAATACGGGTTGATGGTGTTCCTGTTTATTTGTTTGTATATGGCGGTGGTTACCCTGTTTGCCGCGCGCGCGCACTGCCGTGAAGCCGACGGTAAGCGCTATTTGGTGATGTTGGACGATTTGGGCGTGCGTTGGGCATATTACGATGCGCAAGCTGCTGCCGCCCATTTCAAGCCGAGCGATGAATTTTACGTACAACAGGATTTTTCGTGGGAACAAGTGCGCGACGTTCAAGTATTGCGCCATAACTGGCCGCGCCGCTTTGGAAGGGTGGTGTTGAATTTGGCTCCCCAAGAGGCTGAAGCGCCGGATGAAATCGCAGAATTAAATCTGATGTATTTTGAAAATAACGAAACGGCCGACAGCTTCGCGGAAGAGGTTTTGTATCGTTTTGTTAAAAGCCGCTGAATATTGCGGCATTGTCGCGATATTTGCCTAAAGCTGGCAAAACTTGCCGGATTGCTTATAGGAAATGCCTGTCTGAAAGCTTTCAGACAGGCATTTTTTATGCATTTTGTAGGTGAGTGTAACTGATTGTAGAGAATTGTGTAAAAAATAATATAATTTTATTGATAATGGTTTTTTCGATTTAATATTCTGTTTTTTAGAAATTATTGGTATTATTGTTGTTAATATCGGGAAAAATTAGGTGTCTTATAATGGCAAGAAAGCGCCTGATGCGGTTGATATGGTGGAAAAACGGATGCTTTTTTTAACGACTTGCAATAATATCCTTTCCAGTTCGTTAATGATTTGGAAAATACGAGGAATATTATGGTACGTCATGCTGCTCTCCCTTTAAGCGTTTTGGCCGCATTGGTTTTAACTGCCTGCTCCCCGGCTGAGAAAAAAGCCGAGGCGCCTGCCTCAGGTTCTGTTCCTGCCGCTTCCGGCGCTGCGCCTGCGGCAGGTAATAAGAAAGTGGCGATTACTGCCATTGTCGAACATCCCGCTTTGGATTCGGTGCGAAAAGGCGTATTGGACGAGTTAAAAGCACAGGGCTTTGAAGAAGGCAAAAACCTGACCGTCGACTTCCAAAGCGCACAAGGCAGCACCGCCAACGCTGCGCAGATTGCTAAGAAATTTGCCGGTGATAATCCTGATGTAATCGTTGCGATTGCAACGCCGAGCGCCCAATCGGTGGTGGCGGCGACCAAAACCATTCCGGTGGTTTATTCTGCGGTAACGGATCCGGTAGCCGCCAAGCTGGTGTCCAGCTGGCAGCCTTCGGGTACCAATGTAACCGGTGTTTCCGATGAGCTGCCGCTCGATCCGCAAATCGATTTAATGAAAAAAATCGTACCGACGCTGAAAAATGTCGGCTATGTATACAGCCCGGGCGAAGTGAATTCCACTACCGTGTTGGAACAGTTGAAAACCAAATTGGGCGGCCAAGGCTTGAACGTGGTCGCCGCGCCGGCGCAGCGCTCTTCCGATGTGCTGACCGCAGCACGCAGCCTGCAGGGCAAGGTGGATTTGATTTATACCTCTTTGGATAACAACGTGGTTTCTTCTTACGAATCGCTCTATAAAGCGGCGGTGGAAATGAAAACCCCGCTGATTGCCGCCGATACCGATTCGGTAAAACGCGGCGCAGTGGCGGCTTTGGGGGTGAACTATTATGATTTGGGCAAGAAAACCGGTAGCGTTGTGGTTGAGATTCTGAACGGTAAAAAAGCCGGCGAAATTGCGTCTTCGCGTATGGATGCCGCCAATCTTGATCTGTTTGTCAGCAAGAAAAATGCAGCGGCAGAGGGCATTACTTTGCCTGAGGAAGTGTTGAAAACAGCCAAAGAAGTGCAGGAATAAGGTGGTTTCTGCCGCTTGACCAATCGGCTGGCTTCGAGGGCGGCCGATTGTATCAATCGCTTAGATTCAAAATGATACGGTGCAAGCCGCCCGCACTTTTTTGAATCTAAGCGACTGTGTTTTCAGACAGGCATTTAACGATACGGTTGGTGAGTTGGAGTAGCAACCAATGCCTGTCTGAAAATCAAAGGGCAGATAAGCTTATCTACTTGTGCGGTTTTAATTTTAGAGAGTCTTAGGTAAGCATCCGATTTGCTCCGTACCGAGCTTGCAGATGTAGGCGGCGGAAGTGCAATTCGAGCTTTTTTATCCGCAACAGAAAGATTTTCCATGAGTTTGATTGCGTTTTTCGGCGGTATCGAAACCGGCCTGATTTATGCACTGGTTGCATTGGGGGTACTGATTTCGTTCCGCATTTTGGATTTTCCCGATTTGACGGCAGACGGCAGCTTCCCTTTGGGTGCGGTGGTGTTCGCCGTGTGCGTGATGGCGGGGGTAAATCCGTGGCTGGCTTGTGTATTTGCTGCGCTGGCCGGTGCGCTGGCCGGTATGGTGACGGCTTGGCTGCATGTATCATTCAAAATTCTGCCGCTGTTGGCCAGTATTCTCGTGATGGTGGCGCTCTATTCGGTCAACCTCAGGATTACCGGCGGCACGCCCAATTTGCCGCTGATTGGTGCGCCCAGCGTGTTTTCGCCTTTTGTCGCCTCCGATTTCAGCAACCAGTTTTGGATACAGCCGCTGATTATTGCCGGCTTCGTGGTGTTGGCCAAAGTCTTGCTCGATTGGTTTTTCAACACCAAAACCGGCCTGGCGATGCGGGCGACCGGCGTGAATGCGCGTATGGCCAAGGCGCAGGGCGTGGCGACGTCTAAAATGATTTTGCTGGGCATGGCGATTTCCAATGCGCTGATTGCGCTGGGCGGCGCTTTGTTTGCGCAGACTACCGGCAGCGCCGATTTGGCCAGCGGCATCGGTACCATCGTGATCGGTTTGGCAGCGGTGATCATCGGTGAGAACCTTTTGGGCAGCAAACGTATTTTGTGGATTACTTTGTCGGCCATTCTCGGGGCGTTGGTATACCGCTTGCTGATTGCTTTCGCATTGGGCAACGATTTCTTGCAGGGCTTGGGTGTGCGACCAACCGATTTGAACCTGATTACTGCGGTTTTGGTGGTGATTGCCTTGCGTTTACCGGCGATTAAACGCAGTTTGAAAAGGAAACAGTTATCATGATGCGTGCGGATAATTTGAAAGTCACCTTCAATGCCGGTACGCCGATTGAAAACCCGGCGATGCGGGGCATGAGTCTGCATATTCAGGACGGTGAGTTTGTCACCGTAATCGGCAGCAACGGCGCCGGTAAATCGACGTTTTTGAACGCGATTAGCGGCGATTTGCCGGTAGACAGCGGTACCATCGAAATCAACGGGCAAGATGTTACCCGCTTGCCGGCCCATAAGCGGGCGCATTTGGTGGCTCGGGTGTTTCAGGATCCGCTGGCCGGTACCTGCGAGGCGTTGAGCATTGAAGAGAATATGGCACTGGCTTATTCGCGCGGCGGCAAGCGCGGTTTGACGTTTGCGCTGAACAAGGAAAACCGCGAACTGTTCCGCGAGAAGTTGTCGATTTTGAAGCTGGGTTTGGAAAACCGGTTGACCGACCGCATCGGCTTGCTTTCCGGCGGCCAGCGCCAAGCCGTGAGCCTGCTGATGGCCAGCTTGCAGCCGTCTAAGATTCTGCTTTTGGATGAGCATACCGCGGCCTTGGATCCGAAAACCGCGGCGTTCGTATTGGAGCTGACTGATCAGATTGTGTCGGAAAACCGGTTGACGGCGATGATGGTTACCCACTCGATGCGCCAGGCACTTGATCACGGCAGCCGCACGGTCATGCTGCATCAGGGCAGGGTGGTGTTGGATGTATCCGGCCAACAGCGTGCAGGGATGGATGTGCCGGACTTACTGGATCTCTTCGAGCAGACACGGGGCGAGAAAGTATCGGACGACGCCTTGTTATTGGGTTAAAATAACCACTGCCACAGCCCCGCGGGGCTGTTTGTTTATCATTTAGTCTGGTTGTTTTTTCAGACAGGCATTGCAGTTGGAATGCCTGTCTGAAAAAACGATGGGGTTTCAATCGGTTTCAGACAGGCCTAGCCGAATCCGGTAAACAGGAATGCCTGTCTGAAAAAATATTTTGAAACCAACGATACCGGATACTCTGCGCTTTCGCGCAGCTTTTTAATTTTGCGGAATTTTTTATGTTACTCGACATCAACCGTTATTCGCCGACCGTATTTTGGCACGAGGCCAAAGAATTGGTGAAGCTGGCGATGCCGATGATGTTGGCGCAGATTGCCGCAGTCGGCGTAGGTTTCGTTGATACGGTGATGGCGGGGGCGGCTGGCAAGGACGATTTGGCGGCGGTCGCGCTCGGCTCTTCGGCTTTTGTGACCGTTTTCGTGACCTTATTGGGAGTGATGACGGCGCTCAATCCCACGATTTCGCAATTGTGGGGGGCGGGCAAGCACCGCGAAGTCGGCGAAACCGGTAGGCAGGGCTTGTGGTTCGGCTTGCTGTTGGGCCTTATCGGGATGATATTGCTGTTGGCTGCCATTGCGCCGTTTATGGCCTATCTTGATCTATCCGATAAGGTGGAACACATGCTGGCGTGGTATCTGGGCTTTGTCGCGCTGGCGATGCCGGCGGCGATGCTGCACCGCGCTTTGCATGCATACGCCTCCAGCCTGAACCGGCCCAAACCGATTATGTGGGTGAGTTGGGCGGCGCTGTTGCTCAATATTCCGCTCAATTATGTGTTTGTTTACGGCAAATTCGGTATGCCGGCTTTGGGCGGTGCCGGTTGCGGCCTGGCTACTTTGCTGGTGTTTTGGTTTAATGCGGCGGCCTTGTGGCTGTATGTGAAAAAACAGCATTATTTCAAACCGTTCGGTTTGGCCGGCGGCTACTCCCGGCCGGATTTCGGTGCGATGAAAAAATTATGGAAACTGGGTTGGCCGATTGGTTTTTCCTATTTTCTGGAAGTGAGCCTGTTTTCCTTTATCGTGTTTCTGGTGGCCAAATTCGGAGCGGACCAAGTAGCGGCGCAGCAGATTGTAATCAGCCTGATTACGCTGATTTATATGATTCCGCAGGCCATAGGCACGGCGGCCACGGTTCGGGTGGGCTATACGCTGGGGCGCGGACACCGTGTGCGGGCGCGCTATATTTCCGGCGTGGCGGTGACCTTCGGCGTGATATTGGCTTTGCTGACCATGGTGGTGATGATCGTGCTGCGCCATCCCTTGGCCAGCATGTATACTTCCGATGAGGCGGTGCTGGCGCTGGCGGTGCAGGTGTTGTGGCCGGCGGCCTTGTACCAATTGTTTGATTTTACCCAGTGTATCGCTTCTTATGCTTTGCGCGGTTATAAGGTTACCAAAGCGCCGATGCTGATACACGGTATTTCATTCTGGGGCTTGGGACTATTGCCGGGTTATTGGCTGGCCAACGGCGGCGGTATGAATATTTTCGGTTTTTGGGTGGCCTTGATTGTATCGCTGGCGGTGGCGGCACTGTTATTAATATGGGTATTGGAAAAACACAGTTTGGCCGTAGCGGCGGATAAAGGATGGCAGCAATGAACGTACAAAAAAATGTTGATTTGAAACCGTTCAATACCTTCGGTTTGCCGGCCAGGGCAAAGTATTGGTTGGAATTGGCTGATGCGGTGCGGCTGCCTGAAGTGTGCGCTTTGCCCGAATTCGAGCGTGAACGGGTATTGTGGCTCGGTGGCGGCAGCAACGTATTGTTCGACGGCGATTACGATGGTTTGGTGGTGCATATGGCCAATCTCGGTATCCGTGAAATCAAACGGGAAAACGGCAAGGTTTGGTTGCAGGCGCAAGCGGGCGAAATCTGGCACGATTTTGTGCTCAAAACGCTGGATCTGGGCTTGAGCGGCCTGGAAAACCTCAGCCTGATTCCGGGTACGGTCGGCGCGTCGCCGGTGCAGAACATCGGTGCTTACGGGGTGGAAGTGAAAGAAGTGATCGATTCGGTGCACTGCTTTGATTTGGACAGTGGCCGCTTCGTAGAATTGAGTAATGCCGAATGCGAATTTGCCTACCGCGAAAGCATCTTCAAACAATCCGCCAAAGGCCGCTATGTGATTGCGGCGGTAACGTTTGTTTTAAATGAAAACTTCGTGCTGAAGGCGCGCTACGGCGATTTGGCCGCGGTATTGCAGACCAACTGCGGCGACCGTGTGCCCGGTGCGAGAGATGTATCGCAGGCGGTATGCCAAATCCGTTCTTCCAAACTGCCGGATCCGGCCGTATTGGGCAATGTCGGCAGTTTTTTCAAAAATCCGGTGGTATCGGCATCCGATGCAGCGGATTTGCTGGCGGAATATCCGGATATGCCGCATTATCCGCAAGCCGACGGTTCGGTAAAATTGGCGGCCGGTTGGTTGATTGACCAATGCGGCTTGAAGGGCTATCGGATTGGCGGCGCGGCGGTGCACGACAAACAGGCGCTGGTGTTGGTTAATCAAGACAATGCTTGTGCCGAAAATGTAAAGGATTTGGAAAAGTATATACAGGATTGCGTTAAAAAACGCTTCGGCGTGGTTTTGCAGGCGGAACCTAATTGGTTACGCTAGTCATTATGGTGTATGATAGCGATTCATCATATTTCGAGTAATTATTCGCGATTGGCCGAAGGGGAATGCAGTTTTCCGGCAGGATAGTGTTCGGAATCCGATGCTGATCACTTAAATCACACAACCGGGCAGGGGAAGCCCGGGTAGAAAAATAAGGGAATAAAATCATGGCTAAAGAGCCTCGTCAAAATACTTACACCAAAATCATTGAAGCGAGTTTATTACTGTTCAACGAAGAAGGTGAACGGCAAATAAGCACCAATCATATCGCTGCATACTTGGGCATCAGCCCGGGTAATCTCTATTATCATTTTCGCAATAAAGACGAAATCATCATCCAACTCTATAAGCGTTACAGCGAAGAGTTGCTTGCTTTGCTGACCGATCGCCCACTACCTTTGAGCATCGTGGAATTGGTGGAATATCTGGCCGGTGTCTACAATATTATGTGGCGCTACCGTTTCTTGTTCAGCGATGTCAACTCGCTGCTTTCGCGCAGTAACGAACTTTTGGGCGAATACCATGATTTCACCCAAACCCGTATTGCGCCGCTGATGGTGCGCCAGCTTATCTCTTTTGCAGAGATGGGCATCATCCAAGGTACCGAAGAAGAAATGCGCAGCTTGGCGATGAATATGTGGATTATCACCAAATACTGGTTCGATTTCGACAGCTCCATGCGCGGTCGTATGGGATTGAGCGAGGACTCGAAACTGCGCGGTATCGAGCGCACGTTAAGCTTGCTGCGCCCCTTCCTCAATCTGGAATATCTGGCAGAATTCGATCAGGTGATGGCAGAATTGGCTGAACCTGTTGAAGGATAATCTGGTATGGACATGCCCGTATTACGGGCGTAAGCGCTGATTTTATGATAAATTAGCGCTTTTCTTTTGCTCGTTGTCAGAGAGAGTATCATGAGTGTGTCCGATATTATCCGTACCGATATCCAACAAATGACGGCTTATGCTGTCGCCGCCCTCCCGCCGGGTGCCATCAAACTGGATGCGATGGAAATGCCTTACCGCTTGCCCGAGGCTTTCAGACAGGCATTGGCGGCTAAATTGGCGGATGCGCCCATCAATTATTATCCCAATGTCGCCACTTGCGGTTTGCAGGAGACATTGCGCGATACCTTCCAAATACCGTCTTGCGCCCGGATAGCGCTGGGCAACGGTTCCGACGAGTTGATACAGATGATCAGCTTATTGGTGGCCAAACCTGATGCTGCGGTGTTGGCGCTGGAACCAAGTTTCGTAATGTATAAACATAATGCCGCGTTGTTCGGTTTGAATTATGTAGGCGTGCCGTTAAATGAAGACTTCACCCTGAGTCTGCCATCAACGTTGGCGGCAATAGAACAGCATCAGCCGGCGCTGGTTTTTGTTTCTTATCCCAATAATCCGACCGGCATCGCTTTTGAGCGTAAGCAGGTTGAAACCATTATCGAAGCGGCACCGGGGGTGGTGGTCATTGATGAGGCTTACGGTTCGTTTAGCCGCGACAGCTTTTTGCCGCTGGCAGGCAGCATGGAGAAACTGGTGGTGATGCGTACGCTCAGTAAAATCGGCTTTGCCGGTTTGCGCATCGGTTATGCAGCAGGCCATCCTTCGGTTATCGATGAGCTGGCCAAAATCCTGCCGCCTTACAATATGAACCAGTTGAGCTTGGCAACCGCTCATTTTGCTTTGCAGCATTACGATTGGGTATTGGAGCATGTGGATATTTTAAAACGGCAGCGTGTACGTATGCAGCAGGAGTTGGCGAAGTTTGACGATGTTGAGGTATTTGATAGCGAAGCCAATTTCATTACCGTGCGCGTGCCCGATGCGGATGCTTTGTTTACTGCTTTAAAAGAACAAGGCATTCTGATTAAAAAGTTGCACGGAGGCCATCCTTTATTAAACCAATGCCTGCGCTTCACCATCGGCACGCCGGAGCAGAATAACCGCGTATTGGAAGTGGTAAATGCTTTTTTCGGCTAAAAGTTACTTGGAATAAAATCTGGTTGCCGGCAATGGCTGTTTAGCCTTATTTAGTTTTTGAATCATTATTCATAAAGTACCGATTTCAGAATATTTGATAAACCATTCACAGGAACATTCATTATGCGTACCGCAACCGTCGCCCGTAATACCAGCGAAACCCAGATCAGCGTCAGCATTAATCTGGACGGCACCGGTAAAGCCAAATTCGATACCGGCGTGCCTTTTCTGGAACATATGTTGGATCAAATCGCCCGCCACGGTTTGATTGATTTGGAAATCACTTGCCGGGGAGATCTGCATATCGACGATCATCATACGGTAGAAGACATCGGCATTACACTAGGGCAGGCACTGAAGCAGGCATTGGGTGACAAAACCGGTATCCGTCGTTACGGTCACAGCTACGTGCCGTTGGACGAAGCGCTGAGCCGCGTGGTGCTCGATTTGTCCGGCCGGCCTGGGCTGACTTATAACATCGAGTTTACCCGCGCCATGATCGGTAAATTTGATGTGGACTTGTTCAGCGAATTTTTTCACGGCTTAGTCAATCACAGCATGATGACGCTGCATATCGATAATTTGCGCGGCTACAATGCACACCATCAGGCTGAAACGGTATTTAAGGCTTTCGGCCGTGCTTTGCGGACGGCAGTGGAATACGACGAGCGCATGGCGGGCAAAATGCCTTCCACTAAAGGGACATTAACTGCGTAAAATCGCTCTATTCTTGAAATAGAATGAGCATATTTGTTAGATTCCGGTTTTAAAATGTTAATATAGCGTTTGTTTTAATGATAAACAGGTTAAACCGTTGGTAATTACCAACGGTTTAACCTGTTGTTTTGTAGATTTGTAACATGAAATTTGATTATCTCAAGATTGCATTGTTAGAATGTTATCAAGATGAATTGGAATAAAAGCAAATGTCGCGGTGAGACGAGCTTGAAATATTCTGATTAATCCTTATTTGTTCGATGTTTTTCCGATTGAAGATGAGTTTGTGCATTTTTAAACATGTAAGGAGAAACAGATAAAAAAGAAAAAATTTTGTAGTTGTTGTAGTTTAATTTCAAAGCAGGTGTTTTAAGTCGCATTGTTTTGTAATCATACACAACGGGAATGGGAGCAAAAATATGACACACAATCCATACACCACTCGTAATATTTGGTATTTTACTAACCATCGCCAACAGGCGATTCTGGATATGATTAAAATTATCGCCGTTTTCGGTCTGCCGATTCTGGCCTGCGGCGGGTTAACTGTCTTTGTGGTTGATACTCGAGGATTTGGCCCGCTGGCGATGACTTGCTTGAGCCTGACCATGATTATTCTTTCTATGGTGGTGGCGTTTATGTGGCGCAGTTGGCTGTCGCTCAAAGGTTTTCGCATGGAAGAAAACTATATCGCCACCGATGAAGAAGGTTTGGTCGTGTGCGAGCGCGGTGAAATCCGTCGTTTTGCCTGGTCGGAAATCCGTACCGTACATGAATTTTATGCACTCGGTTACGGTTGCAATCTGAAAATCGTGTTGAATCATGTGATGCCTAACGGCTTGTATGAGCACTATCTGTTTAATGTCGACGGTGTGCCTAATGCCGCCAAAATTTACGGTACCGAATCGATGATGTGGCAGATTGACGAAGCTTGGCAAAAAGCAATTTCCTCCGGTATTGCCGTTTCACATATTTAAGAAAACGGTGCCGAAAGTCCGGCAAACGGTAAGAGTACTTTTACCTGTTGGCTGAATATCAAACCTACACTCTAAGCCGCAGACGGTATTTCCGCTGCGGCTTGGTTTTTGGGATGTTAAAGCCGATATTCATCAGTTATAGCGGATTTAATTAATTTTCGATACAAGGAGCAAGCCGCAGACAGTACAAGTAGTACGACAAGGCGCAGCAACGCCGTAGCGAAAGTTAAGTTAATTCGCTATATCAACATTTTCACTATGGCTAATGGTAAACTTTCGGATAGTTCTTGGGCGGCAATGCCTGTCTGAACGTTATTCTTCCAACATTTCATCCAGAGAAACCTAATGCCGTTAGAAACTTGGCTGTTGTTTGTGAGTACAACGTTATTGATTTCCGCTACACCGGGTTCAAATATGCTGTTGGCTTTTCAGTTCGGTTTGAATTACGGGTTCCGTAAAACCTTATGGACTTTGGCCGGTTTGAGTTTCGGCCTTTTATTGCTGCTGCTGGTATCGCTGGCGGGCATCGGCCTGCTTAGCCGCCAAGCTCCTTTGTTGTTCGACGGTTTAAAGGTGCTGGGAGCGCTTTATCTGGCGTATTTGGGTATCCAGACTTGGCGTAAGGCGGCAGAACCGATGGGTAGCGTAGGGATGCGTATTCAGCCTTCTGCGGCCAAACTTTTTCAGACAGGCATAGCGGTGTCGCTTTCTAATCCTAAGGCGATTCTGTTTTTTGCTGCGTTTTTTCCGAAGTTTCTCAATATTCAGTTGCCTATGATGCCGCAATATCTGATTTTAACGCTGACTTTTTTTGTGATTGAAACCACTTGGCAGCTTATTTATACCGTCGGCGGCAAAACATTGGCGGCATGGTTGCAGCAGGGGCGACGGCTGATGTGGCTTAACCGGTTATGTGGTTTGATTTTTATATTGATTGCAGTGGGTTTGATTTACGATATGTTGTAAGCAAAATGCCTGTCTGAAAAAACTAATGCTTTATTTTCAGACAGGCATGGCATAGGGCTTGAGATGAATGTAGTGGTGTGGTCGATTGGGGTGGATTTCGGTTTTTTGCGGAAGCATTTTATATCTACCCGCGTCGTTGTTGCGTCAAAGTCCGAAGAAAGCGTTAAAGCGGCAACAGAATCGATTTTGTACGGCTTGTGCTGTCGGCGGTTTGCTGCTTGGCGGCGACAATCAAGTGTGCGTTATAAATGAAGGAGGCGGGTGTTGATGGAAAGCTGGTTATTGTTACTGCACATTTTATTGGCATTATTGTTTGGTTTGCGGGTGCTGTATGTACAAAAAAATACCGGTACCGCTTTTGCCTGGCTGATTTTGCTTTTGTTACTGCCGGCAGCGGGCGCATTACTGTATCTGTTAATCGGCGAGCCGCGGTTGGGGCGGCGGCGGGATAAGCGCAGCGCTGAGATTACTGCGTTTTTCAAAGCATTCGGCAGCCGCTATCTGACAGATAACTACGGCAAGGTCGATGAGTGGGAAATCAAGGCTTATAACGGCATTGAACGGATTGCCGGCAGTAATACCGGTATGGATGTTACGGTGGGGAACCGGCTGGAATTGCTGCATACCACTGATACTATTCTTGAGCATATGCTGGCAGATATACGCGGTGCGCAACACTCTTGCTTGTTGGAGTTTTATATTATTGATCCGCAAGGCCGTATTACCGCTTTGTTGCAGGCGGTGATGGAGGCGGCCAAACGGGGTGTAGATTGCCGGATTCTGGCCGATGCGGTCGGTAGCCACGGCTTTTGGCAGGGTGAATGGCCGGCCAGATTGCGTGCAGCAGGCGTGGATGTGCAGATTGCCTTGCCGGTTAGTGCTTGGCGCAGCTTTTTTACCCGTACGGATCTGCGTAACCACCGTAAGCTTTTAATCGTCGATCATCAGGTCGGCTATACCGGCAGTTTCAATTTGGTTGATCCGCAGTATTTCAAGCGCGATGCAGGTGTCGGGGAATGGGTGGATGTGATGATGCGTTGTCGCGGGCCTCTGGTGTGGCAAATGGCAGCCGTGTTTTATGCGGATATGATGCTGGAGAAAGATGAAAGCTTGGAAACGGCGCAAGCGAGGATGGGATCATTAAAAACTTTTCTGCCGGGAAAAGAGCAAATCGTGGCGGCGGGTGGCGTAAACGTGCAAGTAGTGCCTTCTGCGCCGGATCAGGCGGAAAAAGTGATTTACGATACCTTGTTGTGCGCCTTATATAATGCTGAGCGCAAAGTGGTGATTACCACACCGTATTTTGTGCCGGATGATCCTTTGTTGACTGCACTAACCACGGCAGCGCGGCGAGGTGTCGAAGTAACTTTGGTGCTGCCGTATAAAGTGGATTCCGTTATGGTGCGCTATGCTTCGCAGGCTTATTACCCGATGTTGTTGAAAGCAGGTGTTAAAATAGCCTTGTTTAAAGAAGGTCTGTTGCACGCCAAAACGATGACGATAGATGATAAGTTGAGCCTGTTCGGTACCGTCAATATGGATATGCGCAGCTTCTTCCTAAATTTAGAAGTAAGTTTGGCGATTTATGATGAAGCTATTACTCAAATGATTTTGCAACAACAACAGGCTTATCTGGCGAAATCGGAATATGTAACCGTAAAAGCATGGAAAATGCGATCAAAATGGTGGAGCTTGGTAGAGAATAGCGTGCGCTTGGTAGGGCCTTTGTTGTAAGGTATCGGCAGTAAGTTAAGGGATAAAATAGGTGCTATAGCAGATTAACTTAACTTTCGCTACGGCGTTGCTGCGCCTTGCCGTACTACTTGTACTGTCTGCGGCTTGCTGCCTTGTATCGAAAATTAATTAAATCTGCTATATTTTTGGAATGGTACTCATTTTATCCCTTAGCCTAGGGTCTGTCGACAATTAACCGGCGAAGCGGTTTTTTGAGGCTTGAATTGACAA
>NZ_JAUNHL010000034.1 GCF_030523955.1 Neisseria sp. | reverse complement strand
TGAGGTGCTGTTTCGAAAAACGTTGCGCTTGGTTTGACAATTCAAGCTCAAAAAATCGCTTCGCCGGTCAATTATCAACAGACCCTAGATGAAAGACCTATGTTGGCGTTATCTTCAAGACAAGCGGTGCAATCCGCTTAACTTTAAAAACAAACACCGTTATGGGGATAGCCGCGGGGTTCTACAAGCCTCAATGACCGGAATTTTTCGGTTTGCTGGCCAAAATATTAATAACTTTACGTTCGGGAGGTATTTCTACCCGGATAGCGCCGCCTTCATCAGAATGCCTGTCTGAAAACTGCTGCGGCAGGCTCTCTTTGTCAAAAGCGGTATCACCGCCGTGTTTCAATTGCTGACCGCGCTGCAAACCGGCGAAGTCAAACAGACCGGTGTCGGCCAGATGGGAAGGCACCACGTTTTGCAGGGAGGAAAACATGCTTTCGATGCGGCCGGGAAAGCGTTTGTCCCAATCTTGCAGCATTTCTTTAATCACCTGCCGTTGCAGGTTGGGCTGCGAGCCGCACAAATTGCAGGGGATAATCGGGAACTGTTTAAGCTCGGCATAGCGTGCCAAATCTTTTTCTTTCACATACGCAAGCGGGCGGATAACGATGTGCTCGCCGTTGTCGCTCACGAGTTTCGGCGGCATGGCTTTGAGTTTGCCGCCGTAAAACATATTCAGGAACAGGGTTTCGAGAATATCGTCGCGGTGGTGGCCCAACGCGATTTTGGTGCAGCCCAACTCTTTGGCCACACGGTAGAGCACGCCGCGGCGCAGGCGGCTGCACAGCGAGCAGGTGGTTTTGCCTTCTTCGATCACGCGTTTGACCACCGAATAAGTGTCTTCTTCGATGATTTTATACGGCACGCCGATGCTTTCAAGATATTCGGGCAAAACGTGTTCGGGGAAACCCGGCTGTTTTTGGTCGAGATTGACGGCCAAGAGCTCGAAATCCACCGGTGCGGAGGCCTGTAGCTGGCGCAGGATGTCCAAAAGCGCATAGCTGTCTTTGCCGCCCGAGAGGCACACCATGATTTTGTCGCCGTTTTCAATCATATTGAAATCGTTGATGGCATCGCCCACGGCATGGCGCAAGCGTTTGTTCAGTTTATTGTTTTCGAGTTCTTGTTTGGTTTTTTTCGACATATCGGCAAGGCTTTGGCAAACGGCAAAGGAAGCTACTTATTATAATAGAATGCGGATGAATTCGATACGGTACGGCCGGATAAAAAAATGCCTGTCTGAAAACTTTTCAGACAGGCATTTTGATTATTCCGAAGCTTTGCGTTTAAACCGGCTCTTTGCCCAAAATCATCGAGCCTACGCCTTTATCGGTAAAGATCTCCAATAGCAGCGCATTGAGAACACGTCCGTCGATGATGTGCACCGCTTTAACGCCGTTGGTCGCCGCTTCGATGGCCGAGCTGATTTTCGGCAGCATACCGCCGTAGAGCGTACCGTCGGCCACCAAATCGTCGATACGTTTTGGGGTAAGATTGGTCAACAGATTGCCCTCTTTATCCATTACGCCGGCGATGTTGGTCATCATAATCAGCTTTTCCGCGTTCAATTCTTCGGCCAGCTTACCCGCCACCAAATCGGCGTTGATGTTGAAGGCCTCGCCCTGCCGACCGACACCGATCGGCGCCACCACCGGAATGTAGCCGCGCTCGACCATCTCTTTGATCAACGCGGTATCGATGCTCTCGATAACGCCCACCTGGCCGATGTCCACTCCGTTGCGCTCGGGCGTATTGATAAACAGTTTTTTGGCCTTGATAAAGTGGTTGTCGCGACCGGTTACCCCCACCGCCTTACCGCCGTTTTGGTTCAGCAGCGAAACAATTTCTTTGTTCACATGGCCGCCCAACACCATTTCCACAATGTCCATCGTTTCTTGGTCGGTTACCCGCATGCCCTGCACGAATACACCTTCTTTGCCCACTTTTTGCAGCATCTCGTTAATCTGCGGGCCGCCGCCGTGCACAATCACCGGATTGATGCCCACCAGTTTCAGCAGGGTAACGTCTTTGGCAAAGCCTTCTTTCAGGTGTTCCTCGGTCATGGCGTTGCCGCCGTATTTGATGACGAAAGTACTGCCGGAAAAACGGCGGATATAAGGCAGCGCCTCGCCCAAAATATGGGCTTTCACGCCGGCGGGGATGTGTTCTTGTTCAACGCTCATGGCAGTCTCCGTATAAATGAAATAAGGTTTCGACTCAATACAGCAATCCGGATTATGCCAAACAAAATGCCTGTCTGAAAGCGTTTCAGACAGGCATTGCAAAGATTCGGCCAAACTTATTTATTTAAAAAATGCTGCATGGCCAAGCGTGCGATATCGTCCAAACCGAAGCCGTCCGCATCGGCTGCGTTGCCGTTGGGTGTGATGCCGTTAATCAGTTGCGGCAACACTTGCGAGAGCAAATCACCCGCTTGCGACGAATCAACGCCCACTGCAGAAGCGGCCTGTTGCAACTGCTCGCTGCCAAGCGCACTTTGCAGCTGATCGGCAGAAACACTCTGGTTGCTGCCGTTCGACACCCAGCTGTTCAACGCATCGCCCAAGCCACCCTGTTGCAACTGATTCATCAAGCCGCCGACGCCGCCCTGCTGCTGAATCAACTGCATCGCCAACTGCAAGGCCTGGTTTTGGCCGCCTTCAGCGCCGTTACCGCCCATCGCAGATGCTGCTGCGCCGAGCAAAGAATCCATCAAACCCATGCGATATCCTTTCTTTCTGTTTCACGCAATGCCGGCCCAATCAGGCCGTATCTTACTGTTTAAAATAAAAAATAAATCCGAACCATCCTTAATCGGATGATGCGGATTGTAGCAAAAACCGGCTAGGATAACAGCGGTTTAACCCGATTTAGACAATGCTGTCATAATCTTTACCCTAACGAAGGCTGAAACCTTTTCAGACAGGCATTATTCTGCCGACCGCCCGTTATACCATTCCAGTGCGCCGCCTTCGAACAAGCCCCGTAAAATCGCCTGCGCCGCCATTTGGTCGAGCACCGCCTTACGTTTACGACCGAACACCTGCGCCTCAGCCAGCAGGCTCTCGGCATAGATAGAAGACAAACGCTCGTCCACCCAAAACACCGGCAATTTGAAACGCTCATACAGGCGGCGACCGAATTTACGCGCCAAGCGGGTCATCTCATGTTCGCTGCCGTCCGTGTGCGTAGGCAGGCCGACCACCAGATACGTCGGCTGCCATTCCCGAATCAAGCGCTCAATAGCGGAAAACTTAGCCTCGTTACTCTCACCGCTGATTGTTGCCACCGGATGCGCCATAGCCGTTTCCGCATCGCCGGTCGCCACCCCGATGCGCACTTCGCCAAAATCAAACGCCAAGGCCGTACCCTTCGGAATCAGCGGCACATCAGGCATGGCCCGCCCCTTTCATCAGCGTAGCCGGGCTTACGCCCAATTTGGCGAACGCCGCCGCATAACGCGACTCATAAGGTAATTCAAACAAAATATGCTGGTCGGCCGGTACGGTCAGCCAAGAATTATCCGCCAATTCAGCTTCCAACTGCCCGGCACCCCAATTAGAATAGCCTATGCTCACAATCGCTTTTTCCGCATCTTCCGCCTTACCCAGTTGCTCGATAATATCCCGCGAAGTCGTCATCGCAATCTCATCATTCACCAAAAGAGAGCTTTGCCAGTTGCCCGGCGGTGTGTGCACCACAAAACCGCGGTCGATTTGCACCGGTCCGCCCATCATCACCCATTCTCCTTTAAACTGCTCGGGTGTTTCGGCACCAGCCGCTTCAAACACCAAATCCATGGTAACCGGCGAAGGTTTGTTGATAACGATGCCCAATGCACCCTCGTCATTGTGCTCGCAAAGATACACCACGCTGCCGGAAAAAAACGGATCTTCCATATTCGGCATAGCGATTAAAAAATGATCGGTCAGATTCATCATGTCCACCATTCAAATACCGCATGTACCCAGCGGTATTTCAGTTTGTTCGTTCATTCGGCAAAACGCCGCATACTCTTTTTCGGTAATATGCGGCCGAATGCGCCAAATACAATCATAACACCACCGGATGATCGTGAAAAAAACGTAATTGGGCTATAATCCGCCTTTCTACCGCTTTTCTCTTGCAAGCATTGAGTATGAACCCCGTCAAACCTCTGCTGCTGGCCGCCTTAATCGCTTTCAGCATTCATAGTAACGCTGCGCCCAACAGCTCCGCCCTGCAAAATATCCGCCAAGCCATCAGCGAGGCGCAAACCGACCTGAAGCAAAAACAGGCCGCTCAGGCGCGCGCCAAACAAACGCTCGCCAATAGCCAATCGGCCTTAACCAAAGCACAGCGCGAACTGGAATCGCTCAACCGCCAGCAAAGCGCTGCTTGGAACAATCTGCAAAAGCTGCAAGCAGAACTGGAAAAAACCAGAACCGACATCAGCAGTACCAAAGCACAAGTTGCCCGACTGCTGGAGAGCCATTACAAAAACCGCCAGCAAAATGCCGTGGTTTTATTTTTGAAAAATGCCGAACCCGGCCAGAAAGCCCGTTATCTCGAATACGCCCGCTACATCAACCAAGCCAATGAAAAAGCCATTAAAGATTTAATCGTCCAGCAGCAACAATTGGCCGAACGCGAAAAAGCCGTCGATGCCGAGCTTGCCCGTCTGAAACGGCTGCGTACACAAAAGCAGGCCGCCATCAACCGCCTGAACAAAACCCACAACAGCGCTTTGCAACAAAGCCAAGCCCTAAACAGTCAAATCGATCAACAAAACCGTCGCATCGCCGCCCTGCGCAGCGACGAAGCCCGTCTGAATGCAGTACTTGCCAACATCGCCCGCCGCAATGCCGCCGCCAAAAAAGCACAGGCTCCGGCCAAGCGGCAACAAGCCGAAGCCCGGCTGGCGCAACAGCGCAATAATACCAAGAAAAATCCAAACGGCGGCGGTGTACGCTCCACCCTCACTGCCGAAGACCGGTCATTGCAAGGCAGCGACCAAAGCAATAACAGCGGCTTGGGCAAACTGCAAGGCAGCCTGCGCCGTCCCGTCGGCGGTAGCATCAGCGGCCGCTTCGGCCAAGCACGCCCGGGTGGCGGCACTTGGCGCGGCGTATTCTTCGCCACACCGCCCGCCGGTGTACACAGCATTGCAGCAGGAACCGTAGCCTACGCCGGTGCACTCAGCGGCTACGGCAATACCGTTGTCGTCGATCACGGCGGCGGCTACGTCAGCGTTTATACCGGTCTGGGCAGCATCAGCGCCGGCGGCGGCAGCACGGTCGGTTCCGGTTCTGTATTGGGCACCAGCGGCAGCCTGCCCGGCGGCGAGCAGGGTCTTTATTTTGAAATCCGTTACCGAAACCAACCGATGAACCCGCTCTCGTGGGTGCGTTAAGCCCATTATTTGGTATTTTCATTACCGTAAAAACGGTTAGCATACTTTTACCCGCCAGCGGTTGTCGTTGACCGCCAAATAAAATAAAGTGGCGGACTGACGCACGCCGCGCTACAAAACAGCGGCATTAATACGCCTACGCATCAACAGGATTGCGATATTTTGCACCTTCAGGCGTATCATTTAAGGAAAAGAAAGCACATCAATGGCCAACTCGACTTTGAAAAAAGTAGCCCTCTATACCTTAGGCGCTTTAACCGGCGTCGCCCTCAGCATCAGCGTTCAGAGCGTTGCCGCCGAGAAAACCACCGGTAAAGACGCCCTGCCCGTACAATCCATCCGCACCATGGCGGAAGTGTACGGCCAGATTAAAGCCAATTACTACCAAGACAAAACCGATGACGAATTACTGGAAAACGCCGTAAAAGGCATGGTTTCAGGCCTCGATCCGCATTCGGAATTCATGAACAAGAAAGACTATTCCGATCTGAAGGAATCCACCAGCGGCGAATTCGGCGGCTTGGGCATGGAAATCGGTTCGGAAGACGGTTTTGTGAAAGTCGTCGCACCGATTGAAGACACTCCCGCGGAACGCGCCGGCATCAAGAGCGGCGACTATATTGTGAAAATCGACGATATGTCTACCCGCGGCATGACAGTTAGCGAAGCGGTGAAAAAAATGCGCGGCAAGCCCGGCACCACCATTACGCTCACGCTGTCGCGCAAAGATGCCAGCAAACCGATTGTCGTGAAGCTGACCCGCGCCATTATTAAAGTGAAGAGCGTACGCTTCAAGCTGCTGGAGCCGGGTTACGGCTACGTACGCATCACCCAATTCCAGGAACGTACCGTCCCGGCACTCACCGATGCGTTGAAAACCCTGCAAAAACAAAACGGCGGAGCGCTCAAAGGTTTGATACTCGATTTGCGTGATGACCCCGGCGGCCTGCTCAACGGCGCAGTCGGCGTATCCGCTGCTTTCCTGCCGAAAGATGCCACCGTGGTCAGCACCAAAGGCCGTGACGGCAAAGGCGGTATGCTGCTGAAAGCCACACCGGAAGACTACATGATGCCGGGCAGCAGCGACCCGTTGGCCGGCCTACCTGCCGAATTTAAAACCATCCCGGTAACCGTATTGATTAACTCCGGCTCCGCTTCCGCTTCCGAAATCGTAGCCGGTGCGCTGCAAGATCACAAACGCGCCGTGGTTGTCGGTACCCAAAGCTTCGGCAAGGGCTCCGTACAAACCGTGTTGCCGCTTTCCAACGGCAGCGCAGTTAAATTGACCACCGCGCTGTATTACACACCGAAAGATCGTTCTATCCAAGCACAAGGTATCGTGCCGGATGTGGAAGTGAAAGACAAAAACCGTTCATTCGAAAGCCGCGAAGCCGACCTAGCCGGCCACATCGGTAACCCGTTGGGCGGCGCCGAGGTACGCAGCACAGTTGAAGAAAGTACCGATGAGGCCGCCAGCGAACCGAAACAACCTGATGCCAAACAGTCTGAAAAAGAGAAAGAAGAAGATTTGAGCTTGCGCCGCGAGCCGAATCCGGCAAAAGACGCGCAGTTGCGCACCGCATTGGATTTGGTAAAAGACCCGGCCAAATGGCAAAAATCTTTAGGCGAAGCGGCGAAAAAGCCGGCTCCGAAAAAAGACGATAAAGAAAACAAAACGGAATAATGGATCCCGACAAATAAATCAAACGGTAGCGTTATCGCGCTACCGTTTTTGTTTGCCCAGTTTAATATATGCCTGAGACCTTTGCAAAATACTCATCTGCGGCGAATTTCTTCGTTGTGCGCTGCTCGGTCGTTTGCCTATCTATCTGATATGTCTGCACTCGCTGTGCTGCTACGCCTCGAACTTCATCCACATCTGGGTATTTTGCAAAGGGCTCTGCCTGTCTGAAAATTTTTCAGACAGGCATATTTTGGTATGGGTTGGAAGCAACGCAGAAAGAAACAAAACGATGAACCGAATATAGCGGATTGAATTAATTTTCGCTACAGCAGTGAATATTGAGAATACTCACGCTCTTTCAAGCAAAACCGGGGAAAGAAACTCTTGTTAAACTATAGCGGATTCCCAAGGTCTGTTGACAATTGGCCAACGGCGGTATTTTTAGTTAACATCCGCATCTGCAGCCTTAGGTAGCATAGCGGGCTTGCGAAGCTAAAATGCTCGCAAGATGTCCAATCTTGCTGCGCTTTTTTGCCTGACATCTGCAGATTTTTCCTCAAAAATCCGCTTCACAAGCCTTACGGTCTACACGCTCCAGAGCGACCGCCGACAGGTTTGTGAAGCGGATGCTAATCCAAAGTACCGCCGCAACGCTTTCTGGCGACACTTCCTAAGGAACCTTCTTAAGCATACATTGCCTGTTTCTAAATCAATCAGACAAAAAAATGCACATATTCTTTTGAATATGTGCCAAGTCTACAAAGGAGAAATAGAGGAGAAACTACCGAGCCGCTCTATCGAACGACCCGATGAGTGTTATTTTGCACCAAACGGTTTTTAAAGTCAATGTTACTTTATTACTAATTTTTCGCTTGTACACAAAAAACAACATTATTTCCCTTCTTTTCTGTTGCTTTTGATTCGCTTGTTTTCGAACAACCGCATTTCAAGTCAAACAAAACGCCTTAATCGAACTTTTTCGCCAAAGAAGCAGCCGCTTCCAAACGATCGCGACGGCTCAGTTCCGGCTGCCGGGTATTAAGCGACGACCATTTGGGCTGGCTGCGCGCCTTGTTCAATTCCGAAGGCAGCTTGGCCGCCGTCCACGGTGTTTTACCGCTTAAAAGCTGAATATCCGCCTGCGCCGCATGGCCGCGCTTTTGCAGCGCATTCAGTAAATCCCGTGCACGGGCGGCCAACAAGGTGAGGGTTTCCGGATCGATGTGCAGAGTTTGTTTTCCCGACAGTTTGTCGGTAATCGTCTGCATATTCGGCAGCACGCCGCCGAGCACGCCGCCGATGGCGGTGCCCAAACCGAGCGAGCCGCCGAGCGTAACCATGTCCACGCCCAAGCCGATTAAGGCGCCGGTAGCGGCGCCGGTGCCGGTGCGGATGCCGTATTCTTTCAGCAAATCGGCATCGAACGGGTCTTGGCGGAACGCCTTGAGCGCCCATTCGCCGGTATCGATTTCGTTATGGTAGAAACGGTAGGTTTGGAACAGTTGCTGTTGAAGCTGCCGCTCGAGCTGGCGCACGGCCGCCTGCATGGTTAGCAGCACCGGCTCGGGATTATCTTCTTCATCGATTTCCTGCTTGTAGGCTGCCACATCCAATAGAAAATGGGCGATATCGCTGCGCGCCTCACGGTCAAGCTGCTGCCATTCGCGGCGGCGCATCCCAATTAGGCGGTCGATAATACCGCGTTCGGGCAGCATGGTGGCCAGGTTGTCCCACAGACGGATTTCGCCTTCAAAGTCAAACGCCACGGTGTCGAAACCGCTGTAAACGTGCAGCGTGCGCCGTGCTAGCATCGTCGTCCACTCGCCCAAATCCTGCCCGCCGATAAAGTTGAACACCGGCATCAGAGGCTTGGCGCACCACGACAAAACCGTTAATTCGTCTTTGTATTTGTTCAGCACCGGCTCGCGCGCATCCACCACATACAGCGCCATATCGCTTTGCAGCAGCTGGCGCAGCACTTTGGCTTCCTGATTGAAATCGCCCGCCGCTTCGGGGCTTTCGAGAAACTGCTGCAAACGCTCGATGCCGTCCGAACGGCTCGAAGTGTTGGCTTCCAGCCAGTCGAGCACGCCACCCGCATCTTCCAGCCCGGGCGTGTCGTAAAGATACACCAGCGTCTCGCCGCCGTCGTTAATCGCCGCCTGCTCCACATGGCGGGTGGTGGCGGGCGCGTTTTTCACTTCGCCGAAACGGCTGTCGCGCAACAGCGTGCGCAGCAGCGAGGTTTTGCCGGTGTTGGTGTGGCCGACCACGGCCAGGGATAGCGGTTTGTTTTGCATAGCTTGAACAATCTGTTTCAGCCAAAATCGGCTCGACGAAGTGTGTAGGTTGTTGGATTACGTTGCGGAAAAACCGTTCATTTTTCAGACAGGCCTTTGCCCCAGCCTTTCCCTTTGGCTGATTCGCGGCGGATCCAGCCACGGCAGGCGGCGTTCTGCCAGCGCGGCGTGCCATTGGTTCAAATAGTCTTCAAGGCCGTCTGAAACGTTTTTTTCGGCCAAAAGCTGCACCACCGCCCCGCCCTGCGCGGCTTCGGCCAAGGCGGTGAGTTGACGCAAGATGCCGCGGTCGGGCATGCTGCGGGCGCGCACGCCGATCAGCAGTTGGGCGGGATTGGCCTGCAAATCGGCTTTCAGCGCGGCGACGGCATCGCGGCCAGCGGCAGTGCCTTTATCGAGCCACTCTTGCCCCAAAACGTGTTGGAACCAGGTTTTATCCGCCCATTCGGCATCGAGCATCACCGCCCATTTGGGGGCGTTGCTGAGGCTGATTTGCGGGGCGGCGGCAACGTTTTCGCTTTGGTTGTCGGCATCGACCACGCGCTGCTGCCATTGCTGGATGATTTGCTGGTAATAAGGTTTTTCGAGCGGCAATGCACTGTTTTGACTGCGGCGTGAAAGAATGTAACAGGCAAGCCAAGCGGCGAAACGGGGCAGCAGGCCGTAGCAGACGATGCTGCCGATTAGCAGCCCGCCCCATTGGCGGGAGGCGGCAAGGTCGTTGTTCAGACGGCTGTTTAACACGGCCTCGGCATCGGGCACGGGAAAGCCGAGTTGGGCGGGGAGCCAGCCGAGCGCCTGCACGGCCTGCACGAAAACGGCGTCGCTCAAAATGGTGCTTTCCCAGTTGAAGGTGTATTGGCGCACGGCCAGCAGCAGCACCACGGCGGCCAGCATGCCGGTTAAGGCGGAAAGCCACAGGCGGTGGCTGGTGCGGCCGATCAGCCAGCGGGTGGCGGGCTTGCCCCATTCGTCGCTATACAGGCGCAAGATGGCTTGGTTAACCGGGTCTTTGCCGCGTATCCATAACGCAGGGTTGGCGAACAAGCCGTGCGGTTTGAAGCGCGGCAGCAGCACGCTGCCCAGCCATAACAGCAGCATCAGGGTGTGTACGCCGAGCACGCCGGCCAACACGAAGAAAAAGTTCAGCCCCGACTGCTGCATCAGCGTTGCGGTGCCGGCAAAGCCGCTCACCAGCCAAAACAAGGTGGCGGCCAGCAGCAGCCAGGCAAACAGGCTTTGCACGCGCGCAAGGCTATGGTAGAGCTTGCGGTCGCTGTCTATCATCTGGGCGCGGCGCAGGAGTTTTCCCTCAAGGCTGCCGCTTTCCACTTGGCGCAGGGATTCGGTAATCAGCTCGGGATCGGCGGCGAAAATATGGCCTCTCTCCTGCAACAGGCGCACCAGTTCGGTTAGCCGGCGGTCGGTAGTTTGCATGGTTTTTATTTGGAAAAATCGAATGACGGGATTTTAACATATCGCCGGATATCGGCAGTATTCTTGCGGCGAGCATTAGGTTTGTGTGGCCAAGGATAAAAACAATGCCTGTCTGAAAAGTTCCGCAAAGCCAAAACCGGCAGAATTTTTTTCAGACAGGCATTCCACGTTTTTCAATAACAAAAGCCCTAATCCAAAGCCGCCAATCTGTTTTCCAGTTCGCCGGCGTGCTGCAATACGTTCTCTTGACCCAGCCGCTTCAGCCAGCCGGTTCGTTGCAGCAGATCCCACGGCTGTTGACGCAGGCCGTACACCAATATCGGTATATTTTTTTCATGATAGGCTTCCAGCAATTCTTCCAATGACTCCTCGCCGGAAGAATCAATATAGATCACGCTGGAAAAGTCCAATACCAAAGCTTTGGCAGGCATATCGGCCAACATATCGTCAATCAGCTTCACCGCGCCGAAGAAAATCGCGCCGGTAAGCTTGTAGGCCGCCACACCATCCGTTGCCAACATCTCTTGCGGCAAGGCAAAACGCTCGGCGGTAGTCAGGCTGGAAATGCGATAGATAAAGATAAAGCAGGCAAAGAAAATGCCGACTTCCACCGCCACGGTCAAATCCACCACCACCGTGAGTACAAATACCAACAGCAAGCTGATGCGGTACGGCATACGGAACGTACGCAGGCGCACAAACTCGCGCCATTCGCCCATGTTCCAAGCAACAAACATCAAAATCGCGCTCAACGCCGGCAACGGAATATATTGGGCAAGCGGGGCGGCCACCAGCACCACCAGCAGCAGCGCCAAAGCATGAATCATACCGGCTACCGGGCTGTTACCACCGTTTTTAATATTGGTCACCGTGCGCGCGATGGTGCCGGTGGCCGGCATTCCGCCGAAAAACGGCACCACCATATTGGCAAAGCCCTGCGCCAGCAATTCCTGATTCGAATCGTGTTTATCGCGTATCATGCTGTCGGCCACCCGTGCGCACAACAGCGATTCTATCGCACCCAAAACCGCCAAGGTCATGGCAGGCAGAAACAAACCCTTCATTTCCGCCCAGCCGAACGCAGGCACGGTGAATTCAGGCAGGCCTTGCGGAATACCGCCGAAACGGCTGCCGATGGTGTCGACATCCCATTGCAGCACCGCCACCAGCAGCGTAGCCGCTACCAGCGCGACTATCGACCCCGGAATCAGCGCCAACGAACCGGATACGCGCGGCAGCAGTCCCGCCTCATCCGGCAGCAGCACCTTGCGTTTCATCACCGCCTGCCAGATCACGATAATCGCCAACGACAGCAGCGACACCGCCAGCGCCGCACCGTTCCAAGTCGGCAGTGCCTGCCACAACGTTTTCACCAAAGCAAAGAATTCGGCCGGCACCTTGCCCTCTATCTGCAAACCGAAGAAATCCTTAATCTGCGAAAGGGCGATTAATACCGCAATGCCGTTGGTAAAACCGATAATCACCGATACCGGAATAAACTTAATCAGCACCCCCATCCGCAAAAAGCCCATCAACCACAGCATCACGCCGGACATAAACGTCGCCAGCAACAAACCGCCCACGCCGTATTGCTCGACAATGCCGTACACAATCACGATAAACGCGCCCGCCGGGCCGCCGATCTGTACGCGCGAGCCGCTAAACAGCGAAATCAGAAAACCGGCGATAATCGCCGTAAACAAACCCGATTGCGGCGGCAGCCCACTGGCAATCGCAAACGCCATCGCCAACGGCAGGGCAACCACACTGACGGTAAGCCCTGCGCCCACATCTTTGATAAAACGCTCGCGGCTGTAACCGCGCATCAGCTCGAAAAGTTTAGGATTGAAACGGGTGGTGACTTTCATAATGATATCGCCCCTTCGCCAAAGCCAAACAAACTTTTAACGTCCGTATGCCCGCGAGGCCGCATTCTGCAATCCGTAACCTTCGCATACGAAAAAACGAATATTGTTTGGCTCAACCGCATAGAGTTAAGAAGTTTAATAATGTGTAAATTATGCGCCCAATCCGCGGCAAAATCCATTCCGCCACATAAGCGCCCGTCAGGAAATAAAAACTTCCCGCAAAGTAATGCCTGAAACCTCCACAAAAAGTCGGCCCACTCCCGAAAAGGCTTGTATTCCGCCATACTCGGGCTTTACCCGAATATCTTTTAGTTTCAAACGAGATAACAATACTCGAATCAATCCCGAGCTTGACACAGAGTTTTTTAAGATGCTAAAAAGAATTTTGCAAAATAATGCCTGTCTGAAAAATCATCTTTCAGACAGGCATTACCCATATTCGAATCATTGGCTTATCACAAACCTTTCACCAAGCGCACCACATCCGTTTCCGCCGCCCAATCACCGGCTGCCAGCGCCCTGCGGTACCACACCAGCGCCTGGCGTTTATCCTCCGGCACGCCCATGCCGCGTTCATACAACCGCCCCAGCGCCTTCATCGCCGACACCGCCACTTCATCATCACGTCTGGCCGAACGGCGGTACCAATAAAAAGCCGCCGCACCGTCCTGCGGCGTACCGATTCCGTTTTCATACAGATAAGCCAGCCAGTACTGCCCAGCCGCCTCGCCCTGCTCCGCCGCCCGGCTAAACACGGCCCAAGTCCGCTCGGGATTACACCCCACGCCCCTACCCTTAAGATACATCAATCCGAGATAACACGCCGCCTTGCCGTATCCTTTCGCATCCGCCTCCTCAAACCAAGCAAACGCTTTTGCATAATCCTGCTCCCGATAACACAGCAAAGCCCGCTCCCACGCCGCTTGCGCCGTCGGCGTATCATTCTGCCAAACAGATTCGTGAGAGCCGCAGGCTTGCAGCAACAACAACGCAGATAAAGGATCAAGCGATTTCATGGTAATAGCCTCCCGCATCCGTACCGAAATTAACCGTTCATTCAGTATATAACAAGCATACAGCCCCGGCCACAACATGCGGCCGGCAAAATGCCTGTCTGAAAACCGTTGCCACATCGCTTAACGTTTTCAGACAGGCATTGCGAGACCTCGGCCATCATCACAAGCGAAGGCTTTTGCAAAACCTCCTTACTCCTGAAAATGCTTGTATAGCGGCTTAAATTCAGAATAGTACCGCCTTGCCCGGCCTTGTCCTAATTCTGCTTGCAAACAACAAACAATAAAAAAGAGCAGCTCGAAAGCTGCTCTTTATTTGAATTTGGTGCCCAGGGTCGGACTCGAACCGACACACCTTGCGGCGGGGGATTTTGAGTCCCCTGCGTCTACCAATTTCGCCACCTGGGCAGGTGAAGAAGTTGCGAATTATATAGAAATTATTTTCCTTGTAAAGAGCCGCGCTCCATTCTTTTGACAACATTTATCTAAACACATGAAATTTATTGATATTAATTCCAAAGACTTTCTCACTATCCGAATGCCTGCCTGAAAAACAGCGGGTTTTGCCCGTGTCTGCTGCGGACGGCTGGGCCGCCCTGCTTTGTTTTCAATATTAATAAAAAAGCGGTAAGATAAATGCCTTGGCGAAAACGCCGTGATTGGGCATTTTCCGCCTTTGCCTAGGAAACCCTCCGGATGAAAAAAAACCTTTCTCTACTACCCCTCGCCCTCTTGCTTGCCGCCTGCCAACCGGCAGAGCAAACGGCGCAGGCTCCCGCCGCTTCCGCAGCACCGCAATTGGCCGCCGTTTCCTTTAACGGCACCGACATCCGCCGCGAAACGCTGGGCGGCGATTTCACCCTTACCGGCGGCGACGGCAAACCGTTCAGTATGGCTAGCCTGCGCGGTAAAGTGGTACTGCTCTCTTTCGGCTACACCCATTGCCCGGATATCTGCCCGGGCACCCTGCTTACCCAGATGGATGTGGTCAAACAATTGGGAGAAAAGGCGAAAGATGTTGCGGTGGTGTTTGTCAGCGTCGACCCCGAACGCGATACGCCGGATTTAGTCGGCCGCTATGCCCGCCAGTTCAACCCTGATTTTATCGGTTTGACGGCTGCCGGCGGCCAAGATATCCAGGCGGTGAAAAAACTGTACCGCGTGATTTCAGCCAAGACACAGCAACAATCGGATACGGTTTATCTGGTCGATCATTCTGCGGGCATGTATCTGCTGGATAAAAACGGCAAACCGGCGGTGTTCGAGCCTTACGGCCAAAACGCCGCACAAATCGCCTCGGACGTGAAAATCTTGTTACAATAAACTTTTTTAAAATGCCTGTCTGAACACTTTTTCAGACAGGCTTTAAGCGGAAAATCGAATGTCTGACAACAGCCTCACCATAGCCCTCTCCAAAGGGCGTATTTTTGAAGAAACGCTGCCGCTTTTGGCCGCCGCCGGCATCGTGCCGAGCGAAGATCCGGAAAAATCGCGCAAACTGATTATCGACACCAACCAGCCGGATATCCGCTTGGTAATCGTTCGCGCCAGCGACGTGCCCACTTATGTGCAATACGGCGCCGCCGACTTCGGCATTGCCGGTAAAGACGTCTTAATCGAACACGGCGGCGAAGGGCTTTATCAGCCGCTGGATTTGGAAATTGCCAAATGCCGCATGATGGTGGCGGTGCGCAAAGGCTTCGACTATGCCTCCGCTTCCAAACCCGGCCGCCGGCTGCGGATTGCCAGCAAATATCCGGGCATCGCCGCCGAGCATTTCGCCGCCAAAGGCGTGCATGTCGATTTAATCAAGCTTTACGGTTCGATGGAATTGGCACCCTTGGTAGGATTGTCGGATGCGATTGTCGATTTGGTCTCTACCGGCAACACGTTGAAAGCCAACAATCTGGAAGCAGTGGAACACATCGCCGATATTTCCAGCCGGCTGGTGGTAAACAAAGCGGCGCTGAAAACCAAGTTCGCGCGCTTAGATCCGATTATCGACGCGTTTGCCGGCGCCATACAACAGCAAGAATGACGGCTGCTGATTTCATTTGTCTGCAAAGGAAAATACGATGAAACTTCTATTGGATTTGAAAAAATATCCGGGCAAGCTCGATAAGTTGCCGTTTGGCAAACTGCCGGTTTACTTGTTGGCGCACGACAAAAAAGCCGCCAAACAAGCCCAGCATTACAGCCGCAACAGCAAAGATATCGAGTGGCAGCGCCTGCCGGAGAAAAAGCAGGTGGCCTCCATCGTCAAACATCTGCGCAAATTGTTGAAAACCAAGCCGCATGCCTGTTTGCTGGTGATTACACAACGCAAAAAACTGCATAAAGCCTGCCGCGAATTGTGCGCCGAATTTCCCGATGCCGACATCACCGTATGGAAACGCTGCGGCAAAAAATGCCGTAAATTTCTGAAAAAAGCACTGGAAAAACCGGCGGCAACGGCCAATCCGAAAAAATCCCTGAAAACCAAGGAAAAAACAGCGTTAAACAAGCCGGCAAGCCCTACCACCCTGCCTGTACAGCCGCTTTCCGATCACGAACTCTTTCAAGAAACGGTAGAACGCATCGAACAAGCCGTCGCCCATGTTTTGCAGCAAGAGCAAGCCGCGGCTTTGCCGGAAACAGAAACACAAGCAACCCAAACACCGGAAAGCAAAAGCAGCCCCACCGATCCGCGTATACGCAGCGCCTTGATGCTGTTGAAGAAAAACCAGCCGCGCAAGAAAGTCGATTTGCTGGAAACGCTTTCCCTCTCGCTGCACTTCTCCGACGAAGAGAGCCGGGAGTTGGTGGAACAGTTGGAGCGTGAAAAACACATCCAAATTGATGTTGCCGAAAATGTGAAATACAACCATTAAATGTTTTTTCAGACAGGCATTTTCCTCAACCCATGCCTGTCTGAAAACCTTCCGGAAACGAAAGTCTTTTAAAAAAATGAAATACCTCAATACCCAATCCCCCGATTTCCAAGCCGAACTCAAAGCGCTGCTGGCTTTCGAAACCGCGCAAGACCCGAAAATCGACCAAATCGTGGCCGACATCTGCGCCGACGTACAAAAACGCGGTGATGTGGCCGTAATCGAATACACCAACCGCTTCGACGGCACGGCGGCGCAAACCTTCGCCGATTTAACCTTAAGCCAAGAAGATTTGAAAAACGCCTTCGAACGCCTGCCCGAAAATGTTCAGACGGCCTTGAAAACCGCCGCCGCGCGCGTGGAAAGCTACCACCAACGCCAAAAACTGGAATCGTGGACATACACCGACGAAGACGGCACGCTGTTGGGCCAGCAAATCACCGCGCTCGACCGCGTCGGCATTTATGTACCCGGCGGCAAAGCGGCCTACCCCAGCTCGGTGATTATGAACGCCATGCCCGCGCATGTGGCCGGCGTGCAAGAAATCATCATGGTGGTGCCGACGCCGAAAGGCGAACGCAATGACATCGTGCTGGCAGCGGCTTATGTGGCGGGCGTAACCAAAGTGTTTACTATTGGCGGCGCGCAAGCGGTGGCCGCGCTGGCTTACGGCACCGAAACCGTGCCGCAGGTCGATAAAATCACCGGCCCCGGCAATGCGTTTGTCGCCGCCGCCAAACGCCGCGTATTCGGCGTGGTGGGCATCGACATGGTGGCAGGCCCCTCTGAAATTCTGGTGATTGCCGACGGCAGTACACCTGCCGATTGGGTAGCGATGGATTTGTTCAGCCAAGCCGAGCACGACGAAATCGCCCAAGCCATTCTGATTGCCACTTCGCAAACGTATTTGGACGAAGTGAAAGCGGCGATGGATAAGCTGATTGAAGAAATGCCCCGCCGCGACATCATCGAAGCCTCATTGGGCAACCGCGGTGCGTTTGTGTTGGCAAAAGATTTGGACGAAGCCTGCCAAATCGCCAACTATATCGCACCCGAGCACTTGGAATTGTCGGTGGAAAACGCCGATCAATGGGCAAAGAAAATCCGCCATGCCGGCGCGATTTTCATGGGCAGATACACCAGCGAAAGCTTGGGCGACTATTGCGCCGGCCCCAACCATGTGCTGCCCACCAGCCGCACCGCCCGTTTCTCGTCGCCCTTGGGTACCTACGATTTCCAAAAACGTTCGAGCCTGATTCAGGTATCCGAAGCGGGCGCGCAGAAACTGGGCAAAATCGCCAGCGTTTTGGCGCACGGCGAAATGCTCACCGCCCACGCGCGCGCGGCGGAATTCCGTTTGCACCCGGATGAAAAGGTTTAACCGCCGGGTTATACTCATATTTAAATGCCTGTCTGAAAACTTTTTCAGACAGGCATTTTTCTCAATAAGGTTTCGTCTGGCCAACCGGCTTAAGGGAAACGAAAAGATACTCGGGTCTAGCCCGAGTATGACGAAACGGTTTAACGGTATCGGGCATAGAACGTTTCCTATGCCTGTCTGAAAACCACCGACCGGCCATGTGAAGCGTTTCGCTTTGCCGGTTTCCCCCTGCTCCGCACTATTCTTTTTCCGGCGCAAACCCGGCCGCATCGATTGGCGAATGTTTTTCGAAATACTGCTTCAAGGCATCGGCATCGACAAAGCCGGTATTCACGTAAGAAGGCTTATCCGACAGCTTGGGATAGCCGTCGCCGCCGTTGGCCAGATAATCGGATAGCGATAAGCGGTAGGTTTGCGCATCGCTAATCGGTTTGCCGTTGATGCGGATATCGCTGACTTGTTTTTTGGCATAGTCTGTTTTCAGCGTTACGCCGTCAAACTGCGGATAGCCGCCGGAGCCCGGCTCTTTCAGGGCAATGGTTTGCAGATAGGCGCGCAATTCTTGGCCGCTAAGCGCTACCGATCCGATTAAATTGCCGAAGGGTTGTACGCGCAAAATATCTTTATAGCTCACGCTGCCCGCTTGAATCGAATCGCGGATGCCGCCGCTGTTCATCACCGCCAGATCGGCGCCGGTACGCTCGCGTTGGGTACGTGCAATCAGGCGGCCAAGATTGGTCTGCTGTTGGCGCACAACGGTTCGGTCGCCCTCAAGCTTAGCGTTCACGCTGCCGACGGTAAGGGATAGTTTTTTATCGGCCTGATCTTGATAAGTTTTCAGCTTGGCCTGCAATGGGGCATCGGGGCGGATTTCGTTTTGGTAAAGGGTGTAAACCGTTTTACCGTCGGCGGTTTCGCTTTTGTATTTCAGATTAACGGGAATTAAACGGTAGGATTGCAAATCAAGCTTGCCGTCTTGAAAAGTGAAATCGGCGCGGCCGAGATATTTGCCCCATTCGCCGGCCTGCATAATCCAAGTGCCGTTTTGGAAATCGGGCCGGCAATCGTCGCCGGGGCGGTAATCGGCTTTGAGTTGGCCCTTATCATCTACGCACACGGTATGGTGGCTGTGGCCGCCGATAATCACGTCAAAAGCTTGCGGCGGCAGCGCCCGGGCCAGTTTTTGGTCGCTGTGATAGCCCAAGTGGGTCAAAGCAATGGTGATGTCGGGCTTTTTCTTGCGCTCCTTCAGCTGCTTGAGCGCTTCGCGCGCGGTTTGTTCGGAATCTGCAATGCTGAGGTTGCGGGTATACGCCACATTGGCGGCGGTGGCGGTTTCTTCGGTGGTGAGACCGACCACGGCGATTTCCAACCCTTGTTTGTTCAACACGGTATAGGGTTGCACCAGATATTTGCCGCTGTCTTTATAACGGATATTGGCGGAGAGAAAGGGGAACTTCGCCCATTTTTCCTGCATGCCGAGCAATTGGTTGGGGTTGTCGAATTCGTGATTCCCCAGCGTCATCGCTTCATAGCCGATGGCGTTCAAGCCTTCGATGTCGGGGCGGGCGTTGTGGATATCGGATTCGGGTACGCCGGTATTGATGTCGCCGGCATTTAAAATCAACAGCGATCCGCCCGCTTTCTCTACTTCGCTGCGGATTTGCTTCACTAAAGTTTGCTGGGCGGCCAAGCCGTATTCGCCGTTTTCGTTCGGCCAGAAGCGGCCATGCAGGTCGTTGGTATGCAAAATGGTGAGACGGTAGGTTTTTCCGCTTTGGTAGGCTTGGGCGAAGGCGGGCAGCATCAGGGCGGCAATCAGGATTTTTTGCATGGAATTCTCTCTATTAACGGCACATCGATATTCAGAATGAATCATACAATAGATAAACAGCCCGCAAAACCACTGCTATCAACCGGCTTGGCATATTTGCAAACCCGGTCATGCCGAATTCATCTTATGCCTGTCTGAAAGCCGCCATTCAAACAGGCATAAGCCATTCAATACAGTGTTACTATATAACATATTGAAATAAAATAGAATTTGACTTCAAATATCGAATAATCTATAAATACCAACGAAGTAAACGATTCATACGATTCCCACTACAAGGAGAAACCAATGAAAGCCATGGCTTATTACGGTGCAGGCGATATCCGCTTCGAAGAGAAACCGAAACCGCAAATCATCGACCCTACCGATGCGGTGGTGAAAATTGTGAAAACCACCATTTGCGGCACCGACTTGGGCATTTGGAAAGGCAAAAATCCCGAAATCGAACCGGGGCGCATTCTCGGCCACGAAGGCATCGGCATCGTCGAAGAAGTCGGGTCGTCGGTGAAAAACATCAAAAAAGGCGATAAAGTCATCATTTCGTGCGTGAGCAAATGCTGCACCTGCGACAACTGTAAAGTCCAACTGTATTCCCACTGCCGCAACGGCGGCTGGATTCTCGGCTATATGATAGACGGCACACAGGCCGAATATGTGCGTACGCCTTATGCCGACAACAGCCTGATTCCGCTGCCCGATAATGTGAACGAAGAAGTGGCGCTGCTGCTTTCCGATGCACTGCCCACCGCCCACGAAATCGGCGTGCAATACAGCGATGTAAAACCGGGCGACACCGTGTTTATCGCCGGCGCAGGCCCCGTGGGTATGTCTGCATTGTTGACCGCACAGTTATACAGCCCCTCGGTGCTGATTGTGTGCGATATGGACGAAAACCGCCTGAAACTGGCGAAAGAATTGGGCGCTACCCACACCATCAACCCGGCCCCCGGCGATGTGGCCAAACAGGTTATCGATATCGTCGGTGAAGACGGCGTGGATGTAGCTATCGAGGCGGTGGGCATTCCCGCTACCTGGAATATGTGCCAAGATATTGTGAAACCCGGCGGCAATCTGGCCGTGGTCGGCGTGCACGGAGTGCCGGTTGATTTCAAACTGGAAAAACTGTGGATCAAAAATCTCACCATTACCACCGGTTTGGTTAACGCCAACACCACCGAAATGCTAATGAAAGCGATTTCAAGCAGTTCGGTGGACTATACCAAAATGCTCACCCACCGTTTTAAATTCAGCGAGCTGGAAAAAGCTTACGATGTGTTCAAACACGCCGCCGAAAACGGCGCGATGAAAGTAGTGCTGGAAGCCGAATAAAGCGCTCATCAAGCTTTTAAGTCAACCGGCCCGAATGCCTGTCTGAAAAACTTTTTCAGACAGGCATTCTTTTACGGCGCTACAATAGCGCTTTGCTTTCCCGTTTTTTCCAAACCAATCATGAACCCGATTATGATTCTCGACGGCGGCATGGGGCGCGAACTGCACCGCCGCGGCGCACCGTTCCGCCAACCCGAATGGTCGGCGCTCTCCTTAATCGAAGCGCCCGATATCGTACGCGAAACGCATCTGGACTTTATCCGCGCCGGCGCCGAGGTGATTACCACCAACAGCTATGCACTGGTGCCTTTTCATATCGGCAGCCGTTTTGCCGCCGAAGGTGAAAAACTGGCCGCGCTGGCCGGCCGGTTGGCGCAACAGGCAGTGCAGCAAAGCAGCCGCAACGTGTCAATCGCCGCTTCACTGCCGCCGCTGTTCGGCTCTTACCGACCGGATTTGTTCGATGCCGGACAGTCACCCGTCATTGCCCGGCCGCTGATACGCGGCCAAGCGCCCTACGCCGACATCTGGCTGGCGGAAACCCTTTCCAGCCTTGCCGAAGCGCGTTTCTGGCACAGCCAACTGCCCGATGACGGCAAACCGCTGTGGCTGTCATTCACCCTCGAAGACCAACACGCCCATCCCGCCCCTTTGTTGCGTTCGGGAGAAACCGTTAGTCAAGCGGCGGAAACCGCCGTGGCGCTGGACGCCGCCGCTTTGCTGTTTAATTGCAGTCATCCCGAAGTGATGGGCGATGCCGTTACCCAAGCCCGCCGTGTGCTGGATCAACACGGCAGCAAGATGCGCCTGGGCGTGTATGCCAACGCCTTCGAACCCGGTAACGAAACGGCCAATGCCGCCAACGAAGTGCTGGATGCCATCCGCCAAGACACCGATCCGCCCCACTACCTGCAATGGGCCGAACGCTGGCTGGCAGCGGGCGCAGATACCGTCGGCGGTTGCTGCGGCATCGGCCCGGAACATATTGCCGTATTGGCGGCCAATCTAAAACCGAAAACAGACTGCAACACACGATAACCCCCAAAACCTTCGCACATGTTGAAAATATAACGAAAAAAGAGCCCGGTTTCTGTTTCACCATACCAAGGCTTGTCAGAGCGTTTAAAATATATAGCAGATTAACTTAACTTTCGCGAAGGCGTTGCTAAGCCTTGCCTACTACTTGTACGGTCTGCGACTTGCTGCCTTGTACCGAAAATATGTGAATCCGCTATATTTTATTTTCCAGGGTCTGTCGACAATTAACCGGCGAAGCGGTTTTTTGAGGCAAAAACCGCGTATGCAAGGCAAAAAGCACAGCAAGGTTGAACACCTTGCGAGCATTTTAGCTTCGCAAGTCCGCTACGCTACCTAACGGAGCAGACGGGGATTTTTGACCAAAAACACCGCCGTTGCGTTAATTGTCGACAGACCCTAGTGTGCGGTTATAGGTGCGGGCGGATAATTGGGCATATTCGTTTACGGTCAACATAAGTTTTTCCTGTTTTTCAATACGTATTTTTGCTAATTCTTGTTGGGTAAAGTCTGCCATATATAGTGGATTTAAAATAAAACTCCGGGATTGGAGCGCGGACGTCCTTGTCCGCAAAATATCCAGAATCATACATAAAAAGCGGACGAAAACGTCCGCGCTCTACCGGACATTTTATTTGAATCGACTATATTAAAGACGATACCGGGTATTGCTACACAAAAACCGCCGATGGCACTGCTTTGGCAATAGATAAACAAATGCCTGTCTGAAAAAGTATTTCAGACAGGCATTTGTTTATCTGCTGCCGGTATTGGAAATCGCTTTCTGATACCGGTAGTTGCTATCAGGCGATTACGCCCAGCACGTCGTCTACCGATAAATTGGCCGGAATACCGCTGATAACAATGCTGTTATCGTAGCTTACACCGTCTTGTACGGCGGTATAGCTGAGGGTACGGCTGGCGGCATCCCAAGACAACTGGCCGGCGCTTTCCAAATCGACAAACGTGATTTTGTCTTGGCCGGCGGTGAAACCGCTAATCTGGTCGTGGCCGCCGTTGCTCTCTACGCTGAAAGCAAAGACATCACTGCCCGCACCGCCCATCAGTCTGTCGTTACCCGCACCGCCGATTAAGATGTCATTACCGGCGCCGCCCATAATGATGTCGTTACCGCCCTGTATTTGCTTATCTACCAGACTTTCCCAATTATTAGCGATGTATTCGGAAACCTGCTGTTCGCTGGCTTCGGCACCATTGTTAACCGTAGCGGCAACATAATCACGCAAACCGTCCATGGCATTTTTGTAGTCCGAACCTTTTACTGCATTGCCGTTGGCCGTCCAGCTTAAATGATCGATGTTGATGGTATCGCCGAACAACACATCATTATTGGCACCGCCGCTGAGTACATCATTAGTGGCTTTGTAGCTGTCGCTGTGGTAGCTGTCGCCGACCAATACATCGCTGCCGATGCTGCCGCTCAACACACTCAGCTTGCCGGTACTGTTGTCGCCTGCATTCACGATGGTGATTTCTTGTGCCGCCGGTACATTAATGTTGAGATCGGAAGTGGCGGTAGCATAATTATCGGTTAATTCATAGCTTACCGTCGGTACTTTGCCGGTGAAGCCGGATACCGGCACAAAACTAAAGCTGCCGTCGGCGGCAATCCGAACGGTACCGACGCCACTGAGCGTAGCGGTGCTGCCGGCATCAAACTGTTCGCCGTTTACGGTAAAACGTAATACGCTCAATTCGGCATCGGGTTGATTCTGATTAAAGCTGGCAACATTGCTCAATACGTTGCCGCTTACGCCGTTCGGATTATTGCTATTGATATTTTCTGCGCCATCCTGAATCGGATAAACCTGAGTCACAATATCGTCATCCGGAAACGGCGACATATACGGATTGACTTCGGGTTTGAAGTCGGAAATCACCGAAGCCGTGCCGTTGGTAACGGTATATTGGATATTCAATTCATTGGGTTCAATAACGCGCGCGGCATTCAATACAAAGCTGCCGTCCGCATTGATTTGCAACGTACCCATATTGTCGGCAAGGGTAACGGTGCGGCCGACTCCGTAAACGGTGCCGTCGATGGTATAGCTGGAAATACGTAATGTACCGTTGGTCGTAGCGGCATTATCGAGCAAGTTGCCGGTAGCTTGGTTCTCAACAAACAAAATCGATTCGCCGATATCGCTTACCAAAGAATCGCCGTTTGCAGCGCCGATTTTCAGCGATAATGCGGAATCATCGCGTTTTTCACCATTGGTCGCGTTGTATTGCACGACCACCTCGCCCGGCTCTGCATCGGCGCTGGCACTGGCACGGTAACTGCCGTCGCGGTTGAGCTGTACGGTCACGCCGTTCTCGGTAAGCGTGTGGGCAGTACCGGTTTCAACCGCTGTACCGTTAACATAATAAAAACTGCCTACCCATGCTTGGCCGTTCTCACTCTGGGCATTGTTCAATACATTACCGCTGATATCTGCGCCATTGGGCAACGCCGCCACTTCGCTGCGATCGGTCAGATTGTCGGTTACCGGTTCCAAACGAATCCCTAAAGTCGATTTTACTTGGGAAGTGCCATTATTAACGTTATAACTGATTTGCGGCACGTCGCCGTTGTAATGGGCAGTAGGAGTGAACGTGTATTCGCCGTTGGACTTGATTTGGACGCTGCCGATATCGTTTACCGTCAAACTTGCACCTGCCAGCGCAGTTTGGTTGCCAAACGAGAAATTGCTGATTGATAAACTTCCTGATTGTGTCTGCGCATTGCTTAAGACATTACCCGTAACCACTTTATCTTCGTTACCGAAGACATACTCGCTGCCGTCAGTCAGCCAGTTTGAAGTTGTTGAAGCCATAATAGTCTCCCTAATTAATAATAAATTTGGTTAATAAAAACTTATACTTGGCTATATATCTGCTTTTATTTTACCCATTTTTCATGTCTTGGAAAGACTCTTAACATTGTAAAAAATTCCTGAGAATTATATCTTTTACCAACAATTTATTGGAAGCTTCTGTAATGACTAGGGAAAAAAATTACATCATCAGTAGAACTAAAAACGGCTATAAGCAATCAACTTACGGATAAAGTCCCTTCTTCATGCTCGGGCTTGGCTCGAGTATCCCATCTTGCAAAAACCCAAGCTATAAGCTATAGAGGATTCACTTAACACTTAACTTTCGCGAAGACTCTACTGCGGCTTGCTGCCTTGTATCGAAAATGTGTGAATCCGTTATAGTGGCTTAAAATTCAGAATACATCTTGCGCGCATTCTTAGCTTCGCAAGTCCGCTACGCTACCTAACGGAGCAGATGCGGATTTTAACCAAAAATACCGCCGCAACGCTGTCGATGACATCCCCTTGCCCGCTGCTGCTTTTAACTCATCCAGGTTCAGTAACAATCTCATTTTTAGGCACCCTTTCCAACCGCCAATTGCCTACCGCCCAATCCAATAAATCCTGCGGTTTACCCACTTGCGGCGCATCCGGCAAACCGAGCCAGCCGATTACCTGTCGCAGCAATTGCTCGCGAACCGATAAATCCAACGCCGGTGCCAGCGTTTGCTTGGACCATTTCTGCCCTTGGCGGTTAACCAGCAAAGGCAGATGGGCATAGCTCGGCTGCACGTAACCCAAGCAGCGTTGCAGGTACAACTGGCGCGGCGTCGATACCAGCAAATCCTGTCCGCGCACAATATGGTTCACGCCCTGCTCCGCATCGTCCACCACCACCGCCAGCTGATAAGCCCAGAAGCCGTCGGCGCGCAGCAACACGAAGTCGCCGATGTCGCGTGCCAGATTCTGCTGATAACGACCGACAATACGGTCGTCAAAGCCAATGATTTCGTTCGGCACCCGCAAACGCCAAGCCGGCATTATGCCGGCCTTTTCATTGCCGCCTCTGGCACACAAGCCGTCGTAAACAAAGCCGTCGACTCCTTGGCGTGCCCGTTCATGCCATGCCTTGCGGCTGCAAAAACAAGGATAGGCAGATTGGCCGGCGATTAATTCATCCAGCGCGGCGCGGTATAAATGATGGCGGCGGCTCTGGTAAACCACTTCGCCGTCCCAAGCAAAACCGAAAGCCTCCAGCGTATGAAGAATATCGTCTGCCGCACCGGGCATCTCGCGCGGCGGGTCAAGGTCTTCCATGCGCAACAGCCAGCGCCCGCCGTGCGCACGCGCATCCGCATAAGAAGCCAGTGCCGCCAGCAGCGAGCCGATGTGCAGGCGGCCGGTAGGGCTGGGCGCAAAACGGCCGATATAACCGCTGCCGCTCATGCCGCCGCCCCGCCGCTATCAAAACCATAAGCGCGCTCCACTTTGGCCACCCGCACATGATAAGCCGCATACCAATCGCATTTTCCGCGCTCCTGAGCCAAACGGTGTTCCGCATGCTGCTTCCAAGCTGCAATGGCCGTTTCATCCTGCCAATAAGATACGGTAATCCCCACACCTTGGGCATCGCGCACGCTTTCGGCACCGAGAAAGCCAAGCTGCTGCGCCGCCAACTCGACCATACGTTTGGCGGTATCGTCATAGCCGCTTCGGTTATCGTTGCGTTGCGAGGTAAAAATAACTGCGTAATAAGGCGGTTGCGGCGTAGCGGCAAAACATGTCATGAGATTCTCCTGTGTTAATTGAATCGTGTGTGTATTGATTTTAGCAGCGGGGATAGCAAAAATCACACGCGCTCTTTTCGCCGGTAAACAAAATGCCTGTCTGAAAACATTTTCAGACAGGCATTTTATTCAATCAAATTCCGCTTACAAACCGTGTACCGCGAAACGGCCTTCCAACGGTGCAAAGGTTTTTTCGCCGGCCGGCGCGGCAATACCGCCGAATACCAACTGCGCACGCAGCGTCCAATCGGCCGGGATGTTCCAAGTTTTCGCGACGGCTGCGTCAATTACCGGATTGTAGTGCTGCAAATTGGCACCGATGCCGGCGGCCGCCAGTGTGGTCCATACGGCATATTGATGCATGGCATCAGTGTGCTCCACCCAAACCGGGAAATTAGCCGCATAAGCCGGGAATTGTTCTTGCAGGCCTTTTACCACTTTCTGATCTTCGAAAAACAGCACGCTACCGGCAGCGGCTTTAAACATCGCCAGTTTCTGCTCGGTCGGCGCAAAATTTTCCGCCGGTACAATCGCGCGCAAAGCTTCGGTGGTCAAATCCCACAATTTTTCATGCTCCGCGCCAAACAGCACCACCACGCGGGTAGATTGCGAGTTGAAAGAAGAAGGCGTATGCAATACCGCATGTTCAACGATTTTAGCCACTTCGGCGGCCGGCAAAGGCAATTCTTTATTCAACGCATAAATTGAGCGGCGGGTTTGGGCAACTTGCTGAACAGCTTGATAACTCATGATTTAATCCTCAAAAATGTTATGTATATTGCAGCCGAAGGCTTCCGGCAACATATTGGCGCTCAGTATATAAATCCGCGCCACTTCCATCAATAGCCATTTAATAAAGAGATTATTTCCTATAAAGAAACCATCACACAGCAAAAAAACTTGCAGTTTCCACTAAGAAAATTTAAAATAATTAGTATGGATACTTCACTTTCCTTTCCCGCCCGACTAGTCTTGAAACATGTAGAAGAAACAGCCTCTCTGCTCAAGCTTATCTCCCACCCGCACCGGCTGGCCATTTTGTGCCTGCTAAGCGAGAGAGAATATAATGTCAGCGAACTGGTAAACACTATCGGCATTAATCAAACCGCCGTATCCAATCATCTGGGCAAACTGCGCAACGCCGGCGTGGTAGAATACACCCGTTACCACCGCGTGTTGCAATACCGTATCGTCTCGCCCAAGATACAGGCTCTGATTGATGCACTAAGTTCACTGCACCTCCCGCAGAATACCGCTTCCGAACGGCATTATTAAACTTAACGCAACCGCCTTTTCAGGTGGTTTTTTCTTTTTAGCTTTACAAAAGCGCATTGCGTTCGTTTTTTCAGACAGGCATATCATGAAAATCGCTACTTGGAATATCAACTCCCTCAATGTGCGCCTCCCGCACGTGCAAGACTGGTTGCAGCAATACCAACCCGACGTATTGGTCTTGCAGGAACTCAAACTTGATCAGGACAAATTCCCCGCCGCCGCCATCGAAATGCTTGGTTTTCACGCTGTTTGGAGCGGGCAGAAAACCTATAACGGTGTGGCCATCATCAGCAAAACCCCGCCGCAAAACATCGCCACCGGACTGCCTGCATTGCCGGACGATCCGCAACGCCGCGTGATCGCTGCCACCATCAACGGCATCCGCATTATCAATGTATATTGCGTAAACGGCGAAGCAATCGACAGCCCGAAATTTGCCTATAAAGAGCAATGGTTTGCCGCCCTGAATGACTATGTGCGCGCCGAAATGTCGAAATATCCCAAGCTGGTGCTGCTCGGCGACTTCAACATTACACCGGCCGATATCGATGTTTACGATCCACAAAAATGGCATGAGAAAATATTGTGCTCCAGCGCCGAACGCGGCTGGTTGCAAAATCTGCTGAATCTCGGGCTGACCGACAGCCTGCGCCATCTGCACCCCGATGAAGTGATGTACACTTGGTGGGATTACCGCATGAATATGTTCCAACGCAAACTGGGAATGCGTATCGACCACATTTTGATCAGCGAAGCGATGTTGGCCGATTTGGAAAGCACACTGGTCGACACCGAAGCACGCGGCCGCGAACGACCGAGCGACCATGCGCCGGTGATGGCAACTTTCCGCTAAGCATTTATATTATCGGCAACCATACAACACCCTAGAAAACTATCCTAACTTCACTCAAATATGAAATATCATCTATTATTTTTTAATAATAGTTACCCTAACAATATCCGTTTTCCGAACGTATTTAACGGAACAGGTTGCTAAAGAAGAAAAGCTCAACTACGTTGCCTGTCTGAAATGTTTTCAGACAGGCATTCGTGTATCCTTGCAAGCCCGGCTTTACACCGTTAACAAAAAACAGCGTTCACTTTCGGTTTTTATGTATGATCTTGTGTATGTTGAATACACCGATAATTCAACTTGGCTAACCCAATTAAGACGTTTGAGACGGCAAGCGCTTTTTTCCGACCGCTTCCGCTGGTTGTAGCTTCCTCTCTCATCTCGTAGTGCTACAATCGTGGTAACACCACATGGAATCATTCATAAGTTGTAGCTTCCTCTCTCATCTCGTAGTGCTACAATCGTGGTAACACCACATGGAATCATTCATAAGTTGTAGCTTCCTCTCTCATCTCGTAGTGCTACAATAGTGCGCGCTTAGTCTGCTTGATGCCGGTGGTTGTAGCTTCCTCTCTCATCTCGTAGTGCTACAATGCAGATCATGAAACCTCAGGTCGTCGATACGTTGTAGCTTCCTCTCTCATCTCGTAGTGCTACAATGCTTGTTCTGTGCGTTAGACCATTCGGCAAGTTGTAGCTTCCTCTCTCATCTCGTAGTGCTACAATCCATCAGCGAGAGGATAC
>NZ_JAUNHL010000033.1 GCF_030523955.1 Neisseria sp. | reverse complement strand
CGCCGGCCAGTTTGGCCACGCGCTCTTGCAGTTTTTCCTTGTCGTAATCGCTGGTTGCGGTTTCGATCTGGCTGCGGATTTCTTTCACGCGCGCTTCAACGGCGGCTTTATCGCCCAAACCGTCGATAATCGTGGTGTTTTCTTTGCCCACTTCGATGCGTTTGGCTTGGCCCAAGTCTTCCAAAGTGGCTTTTTCCAAAGACAAGCCCACTTCTTCGGCGATTACGGTACCACCGGTGAGGATGGCAATGTCTTGCAGCATGGCTTTGCGGCGGTCGCCGAAGCCCGGGGCTTTCACGGCTACCGTTTTCAGGATGCCGCGGATGTTGTTCACCACCAAAGTCGCCAGCGCCTCGCCTTCTACGTCTTCAGCGATAATCAGCAGCGGACGGCTGGTTTTGGCCACTTGCTCCAACACCGGCAACAGATCGCGGATATTGCTGATTTTTTTGTCAAACAGCAATACGAACGGCGAATCCAGCGCAGCAATTTGCTTTTCCAAATCGGTAACGAAGTAAGGAGACAGATAGCCGCGGTCGAACTGCATGCCTTTTACCACTTCCACTTCGTTTTCCAGCGATTTGCCGTCTTCCACGGTAATCACGCCTTCTTTGCCCACTTCGTTCATCGCTTTGGCAATGATTTCACCGATGGTTTCGTCGGAGTTGGCGGAAATAGAAGCCACTTGAGCGATTTCTTTCGATTTTTCCGGTACCGGTTTGGCGATGGTTTTCAATTCTTCAACCAACGCGGCTACTGCTTTGTCGATGCCGCGTTTCAGATCGGTCGGGTTCATGCCGGCGGCCACGTATTTCATGCCCTCGGCCACGATGGCTTGTGCCAAAACGGTAGCAGTGGTGGTACCGTCGCCGGCCACGTCGGAAGTTTTCGACGCCACTTCTTTCACCATTTGCGCGCCCATGTTTTCGAATTTGTCTTTCAATTCGATTTCTTTGGCAACGGAAACACCGTCTTTGGTGATGTGCGGGCCACCGAACGCACGGTCCAACACCACGTTGCGGCCTTTCGGGCCCAAAGTTACTTTCACTGCATCGGCCAATACGTTTACGCCTTTAACCATTTTTTGGCGGACTTCATTGCCAAACTGTACATCTTTTGCTGCCATTTCAAATACTCCAAATATCAATAATTTTTCAATCCGCCTGCCTCAAAATCTTTTCAGACAGGCATTCCTATTCGTTTTCGCGGCAAATGCGCAATTATTCCACGATGCCGAAAATATCCTCTTCACGCATGACCAACAGCTCTTCGCCGTCTACCTTAACGGTTTGGCCGCTGTATTTGCCGAACAATACCTTATCGCCGACTTTCACATCCAAAGCCACGCGTTCACCCGCTTTATTGCGGCGGCCTTCACCTACCGCAACAACCTCGCCGATATCCGGTTTTTCCGCAGCAGCGCCCGGCAATACGATACCGGATGCGGTTTTTTCTTCTGCTTCAACACGCTTAACGACCACGCGGTCGTGCAAAGGACGAATACTCATAATGGTTCTCCAGATAGATAAATAACAAAAAACAAGAGCGGCAGCGCAAGCATCAAGCTGCCGGCCGCTTTAAATTAAACAAGAAACCCTTCAAACAGCGGGAATCTTATGAAAGAACGACACCTACATAGGGCTGTCGCCCGCCAAATTCAAGAGTTCACACCAATTTTTTTTCACCGCATTTTCACGCCCTTAGCCATTTATCAAGCCGTCTCCCCGATTAAACGGGTTGATTACGGATACTGCAACAGTTTAAAAAGTTAATACGAATTATTATCAATAGTATTGACAGCAAAACAAACACCTTTTATTATCCTTAACAATTTTAAGGAAACCTTTGCAAAAACACCCCTGCAATGCAGGAAATCAGGATAACCGTCATCCGACCGTGCCATTAAACAACCGCTTCCCTTCCCGCATGCATCGGGTGTTTTTACAAAGGTTTCCCTTCTCTAACCTAATAAAAACTGCCGGCGCCCGACCGGCCTCTTTCATTAAGGATAACCCGCTATGCGACACACACCCGCTCTGCCACTTCGCCTGTTGCCTCTTGCGCTGATTGCCGGTTTTGCCCACGCAAACGAACCTACCCAGCTGGAAACCATCCATGTTAAAGGCGAAGGTCTTTCTTCCACTCATCGCGTGAATATTCAAAAAATAGAAGAAAGTACCGCCACCGATTTGAAAGAAGTACTCTCGGCTGAGCCCGCCATCAGTTTCGGCGGCGGCAACGGGCAGTCGCAGTGGGTAAACATCCGCGGCATGGGGCAGGATCAAATCGATTTCAAAGTCGACGACACCTATTCCGACACCCAGATTTTCCACCACAACAGCCGCTTCCTCTTTGATCCCCAGCTCGTAAAAGTCATCGCCGTACAAAAAGGTACCGGCCAGGCATCCGCCGGTATCGGCGCCACCAGCGGTGCGATTGTGGCCGAAACGGTAGAAGCGCGCGATTTGTTGCGCGAAGGCCAGCAGGCCGGTTTCAAGATTAATGCCGGTATCAACAGCAACCGGGGTTGGTCGCGCGGTTTGGCCGCTTACGGCGAAGCCGGCGGCTTCGATGGTTTGGTGGCCGGAAATTGGGTAAGTGAGCAGGATTATCGCGGCGGCAAAAACTACCGCAATCTGGAAGGCGGCGACAAGGTGCTCAACAGCGGATTGGGCGCGCGCGGTCTGTTGGCCAAAGCCGGTTACCGCTTCAACGAAGACAACCGTCTCGAATTGAGCCACCGCCAGGAAAAATACTACGGCGAACGTGCGTTACGCGAAGAGTTTGATTTCTCTAATGTATTGGCCGACGATGGCCAAGTAAACACCGCCAACAACAGCCCGCGCTACCGCATCACCACCCAAAATACCACCAATCTGGAATTCAAAGGCGCATATTTGGGCTTTATCGACAAAATCCGCAGCAATGTCTACCGCATGGAAAACAGCCGCGAGGAACCTGGCCAGAGCAGCGGTACTACCGAAATCCTCACCTACGGCGCCAACCTGAACCTCGACAGCCGCCTGTTTGAACGCCATACCCTGAAATACGGCGTCAACTGGCGCAGCCAGGAAGGCAAACCGGCCGGTAACGGCTCGCCCGCGCAAAACGAAAAGAAAAAAGACTACGGCGTTTACCTCGAAGGCATCTGGGATTTAGATCCGTTTACCCTGACCACCGGCATGCGTTACGACTATTTCGACCTGCATACCTCCGGCGGGCAGAATGCCTCCAATGGCCGCTTCAACCCCAGCCTCGGCCTGATTTACGATGTGAACGACAATCTTTCCTTAAATGCCGGCCTAACTTACGCCAGCCGCAGCCCACGCCTGTATGAAGTGGCACTCGCCAATTCGCGCAATCTGACGGTGCAGAACGATTTGAAAGCCGAGCGCTCGCGCAATGCGGAAATCGGTTTTACCTACCGCCCTGCGGAAGCTTGGCTGCTCTCCGGCAGCTATTTCCGCCAAACCATTTATGACGTAAACGACTTTACCTGCCTCTCCGGCTCCTGCGGCGGCCGCAATGCTACTTACGACAGCGGCGTCACCCAATACAGCAATGTCGGCACCCTGAAAAACCGTGGCTACGAATTGAATGCCGCCTTCCGCCACCAAGCTTGGACGGTACGCGCCGGCGTGGCCTACAGCAAACCGAAAATGGACGGTGAAGTCACCGACAATGTGATTTTGGCCACGCCGATGGGACGTACTTGGACGACCGGCCTGTCTTATCAATTCAGCCGGCCAAACGTGGAGATCGGCTGGAATGGCCGTTTCGTGCAAAGCGCCGGCTGGGGTGACGCCAGCCGCGGCTCGGGCGACACTGGCGCCAATCGCCCGGACTACGGCGTAAACGACATTTACGCCAACTGGAAACCCACCGGCAAAGACAATTTGAACGTCAATTTCGCCATCTACAACCTGTTTGACAAAACCTACCGTTCGCACAGCCAGCGCACCGGAGCCTCCACCTTGGTCGAACCGGGTCGTGACATCCGCTTGGCCGTAAACTATCGTTTTTAAACAAAAGTTTTCATATTCGAAAAACTGGCAGATTGCCATCGCTTACAACGGCACAAACTTTAAGGCGTAAAGACACAGAGCTACTTATCTGCAATTAATTTTAGTCAAAACAACCGGCCAAAAATATTAGGAAACAACTGATGCACACTTCATATTCGAAACCATTGTTCAGTCTCTCCGCCCTATCTCTCTCCTTGATGTACTCTTTTGCCCATGCGCAAGAAGAGTATGTCACCACCGAACTCGATACCATCCACGTTACCGCCGAGCGCAAAGTGCAGCAGCAGCTCGGCGTATCGAAAATTTCGGCGGACGATATCGCCAAGCGCCCCGTTGCCAACGATATTTCCGAGCTGGTGCGCACCATGCCCGGCGTTAACCTTACCGGCAACACCGCCACCGGCCAGCGCGGCAACAAACGTCAAATCGACATCCGCGGCATGGGCCCCGAAAACACGCTGATTTTAATCGACGGCAAACCCGTTACCTCGCGCAACGCCGAGCGCATCAGTATGCGCGGCGAGCGCAACACACGCGGCGATTCCAACTGGGTGCCGCCCGAAGCCATCGAATCGATTACCGTGCTGCGCGGCCCGGCGGCGGCGCGCTACGGCTCCGGCGCGATGGGCGGCGTGGTCAACATCACCACCAAGCGCATTACCAACGAATTCGAAGGCTCGGTGAACTACTACACCAACCAGCCGCAAGACAGCAAAGAAGGCGCCACCAACCGCGCGGGCTTTTATTTGAGCGGGCCGGTTGTAAAAGACAAATTATCGTTCCGCCTGTATGGCAGCGCCAATAAAACCGATGCCGATTCCGCCGACATCAATGCCGCCGCGGGCAATGCCGATGCCGCAGGGGTGGAAGGCGTGCGCAACCGCGACATTGCCGGCCGCCTGCACTGGCGCATCAATCCGGCCAACAGCCTGACTTTCGATGCCGGTTACAGCCGCCAGGGCAACATCTATAACGGCGACACCCAAAACAGCAACGGCACGGGCATAACGTCCCAATTACTGGCTAACGGCGTGGAAGAAACCGCCCGCCTGTACCGCCAAAATTACAGCCTCACCCACACCGGTTCGTATGAAAAATTCGACACCAAAAGCTACCTGAGCTACGACCGCACCGTTAACAGCCGCTTCCCCGACAATATGGCGGGTGGCCCCGAAGGCAGTTATAACGACGATTATTTCGTCAACAGCAAGCTGACCAACCTGCGTTTCAACAGCGAAGCCTACATTCCGTTTGAAGCGGCCGGCAGCCATGTGGCCACCGTGGGCGCGGAAATCGCCCGCAGCAGTCTTTCCGACCCCTACACCATCAGTTATCAGGGCGGTTTCGGCAACGTTGCCGGCCGCGACAACACCGTCTCCCGCGTTACCCAAACCGAGTGGGCGGCATACGGCGAAGACAACTGGACGGTGCGCCCCGGCACCACGCTGATTCCCTCGCTGCGTTTCGACCACAACAGCAAATCGGGCGGCAATGTGAGCGGCGGCCTCAACTTCTCGCAGGCCGTCGGCGAAAACTGGCTGGTAAAAGGCGGCATCGCCCGTGCTTATAAAGCGCCGAATCTCTATCAGAGCAACCCCAATTTCCTGCTCGCCTCGCGCGGCAACGGCTGCCCCATCGGCACCACCGGCAGCTGCTACTTTATCGGCAATGACGATTTAAAACCCGAAACCAGCTGGAACAAAGAAATCGGCTTTGAATTCAACCGCAACGGCTGGCAGGCCAGTGCCGCTTATTTCCACAACGCCTACCGCAACAAAATCGTCGCCAGCCAAAACGTTATCGGCTACACCGACACCGGCAACCTGATTCTGCAATGGGAAAACACGCCCAAAGCCACCGTGGCCGGTTTCGAGGGCAGCCTGAGCATTCCGCTGCACGACACGCTGCAATGGCGCAACAACTTCACCTATATGCAGAAATCGGAAGACTACCAAGGCAACCCGCTGTCGCTGATTCCCAAGCACACCATCAACAGCACGCTGGCCTGGACGCCCAACGAAAAATGGGACGCCAACCTCACCTTTACCCACTACGGCCGCCAAAAACCGCGCACTGTGGCGATTAACCGCACCGAAAACGCCAACGGTTTGGACAGCAGCGAAATCGGCAGCTACGGCATTTGGGGCGTGAACGCGGGCTACCGCTTCGGCAAAAAATCAGAAGCGCGCTTGGGCGTGAGCAATATCGGCAACAAAAAAATCTACCGCACCGGCAACGGCGCCTACACCTACAACGAACACGGCCGTGCGTTTTACGGCAGCTTGAAAGTGGGGTTTTAACCGGCAAAGGCCGTCTGAAAACCGTTTCCGCCCGTTTCAGACGGCCTGAACCTTTACTGCTTGCGATACGCTCTTGGAATGCCGATGCTCCGTTACCTGCTGTTGTGCCTGTTTGCCGCCGCACCGATGGCCGCCGCCGCGCCTGATTTGACCCGCCCCGCCGATTTGTCGGCCTTGGCACGGGGCGACACGGCTTACCGTTTCGAAACGCTGCACTTCCGTTCGGCAGACGGCAAGCGCGGTTACCGCGTGTTTCTCGGCATCCCCAAACAGCCTGCGCCGCCGCAAGGTTTCGCCGCGCTTTATGCCTTAGACGGCAATGCTCTGCCCGAACACTTGCCAACGGCGGATACAGGCCGTCTGAAACATCCGCCCGTGCTGGTGTTGCTCGGCTACGATACGCCGCTGCGCTTTGCCGCGGCCGAACGCGCTTGGGACTACACGCCGCCCGCAGCAGACGGCCGGCCGGCGGCGGATACCGCCGATCCGGCACGGCTCAACGGCGGTGCCGCCGATTTCCTGCGCTTGCTGGACGACACCATACGCCCGGCCGTCGAACGGCGCGTGCGCCTGAACCCGCAGCGGCAAACCCTGTGGGGGCATTCCTACGGCGGTTTGTTTGTGCTGTATGTATTGGGCGCGCAGCCGCAGGCGTTTACGCATTATGTGGCGGCCGATCCGTCGTTGTGGTGGCAAAACGGCCTGTTCCTCTCGCGCTACGCTCCGCAATGGCGCAAGCAGAATATGGCCGGCAAACACTTGTTGTGGCTGCAAAGCGGCGGTGCCAAGCCTGAAAATGCGCAGGCGGCAAGCGAACGCGTCCGCCGCCACCGCGCGGCAACGGCCGCCGTTTCCGCCGAAACACTGGCCGCATGGCGGGCGCAGTTGGCCGAACGCGGCGACCTGCATTTCGAATACCGCCTGCTGCCGCAGCACAACCACGGCAGCCTGCTGCCTTTTTCGTTTTTATATACATTAGATTTAGGGCGTGTAGTCAGAAAGCGTTGCGGCGGTATTTTTGGTCAAAATCCGCATCTGCGGCGTTAAAAATGCTCGCAAGATGTTCAATCTTGCTGTGCTTTTTGCCTTGCATCTGCAAATTTTTCCTCAAAAAACCGCTTCACAAGCATTCTGACTACACGCCCTAGAAAGCCGACCATGACCAACCCCGACAACAACGATCCCCACCGCATCCGCCTGATACGGGTGCAAAGCTGGCACGACATCGGCAAACACCTGCGCCGCATCGTGTTCCACAGCCCCGAATTGGCCGATTATCCGTTCCGCTGCAACGGCGCGCCGTTCAAGCTGCTGCTGCCGCGCGAAGGGCAAAGCGCGCCCGTGCTGCCCGAAAGCTTTGAAAAAGGCCGCCCGCGCTGGGCCGATCCGGCCGACAAGCCTTATTCGCGCACCTACACCGTGCGCGCATTTAACCGGCAGGCCTGCACGTTTACCGTTGATTTCGTGCTGCACGGCGATAACGGCCCCGCTTCGGCGTTTGCCCATCATGTGCAAACCGGCCAAACCGTGGGCATCACCGCCCCGCGCAACACCCGCGACCCAATGCTGCTGCCCGCCGCCGAATACCTGCTAATCGGCGACTTAACCGCCGTGCCCGCCATTCAATCGATGCTGGAAGAGATGGCGCCCGATGCGCGCGGCCATGTGGTTTTATTGCTGCCCGAAGCCGCCGACCTGCCTGCCGATTTCGCCTGCCCGCCGCAGGTTGCGCATAGCGTATTCACCGGCGGCATCGAGCAATACCCCGCCGTAATCGCCGCCGCCCGCCAAGCGCGCCCGCAAAGTGAAGACTGCTATGTGTGGATTGCCGCCGAAGCCGGGCTGACCGCCCCTTTGCGCGAGCTTGCCCGCAAAGAATGGCAACTGCCGCTTGGCCGTTGCGTGGCCGTGCCTTATTGGCGCCTGGGCGAGGCCGAAGAGGATTATCACGCCAAACGGCATGAATTTATCGACGCTGACGCCGATGAAGGCAGGCCGTCTGAAAACCATTGATTTTGATTACCCGCTTGAGGAGCATTGAACCATGAAAAACTTCCGTTTCACCCTGTCTGCTTTGGCCTGCATCGCCGCGCTGGCCGCCTGTTCGCAACAAGAAAACAAAAACGCGGCCGCTTCCGGCGCCGCTTCGCAAACGGCGACAGCCGCTTCCGCGCCGGCCGCCGCCCGTAAAATCGAGGGCGAGAGCGTAACCGTTGCCACCGCGCGCGGCGAAGCCGCCGTGCCGCTCAAGCCCGAGCGCATCGCCGTTTACGATTTGGGCATGATCGATACCTTGAGCAGGTTGGGCGTGCCCATCGGCGCATCAATCGACCAATCGCGTTTGGACTATCTGAAAGACGCGATTAAAGACGCCAAAAAAGCCGGCACGCTGTTCGAGCCGAACTACGAAGCGCTCAACGAATACCAGCCGCAGCTCATCATCATCGGCTCGCGCGCCGCCAAAGCGTTTGACCAACTGAACCAACTGGCGCCCACCATCGAGATGACCGCCGACACCAAAAACATGAAAGAAAGCGCGAAACAGCGCATTGATGCGTTTGCCAAAATTTTCGACAAGCAGGCCGAGGCCGACAAGCTGAAAGCCGAAATCGATGCTGCGTTTGAAGCCGCCAAACAGGCAGCCGCGGGCAAAGGCAAAGGGTTGGTGATTCTGGTGAACGGCGGCAAAATGTCGGCCTTTGGCCCCGATTCCCGCTTGGGCGGCTGGCTGCACCGCGACATCGGCATACCGGCGGCGGATGAAAACATCAAAGAAGGCAGCCACGGCCAGCCCGTTTCGTTTGAATACATCAAGCAGCAAAACCCGGATTGGCTGTTTGTGCTCGACCGCAGCGCCGCCATCGGCGAAGAAGGCCAGGCCGCCAAAGACGTGCTGAACAACCCGCTGGTGGCCGAAACCACCGCTTGGAAAAAAGGCCAGGTGGTGTATCTGAAGCCGGAGGCTTATCTGGCGGCCGGCGGCGCGCAGGAATTGCTGAATTCGGCCAATCAGGTGAAGGATGCGTTTGCGGCCGCGAAGTAAGCCGCGTTTTCAGACGGCCTGAACAGCATGGCGGGCAGGCCGTCTGAAAACATTTATTCGGCGTTATATGGATTCACCGCCATACCCGGGCTTGCCCCGAGTATCTTTCCGTTTCATAAAAAATAACAGATACTCGGGTCAAGCCCGAGTATGACGCAGAGTGTTTCGTATGATGCAGAGATTTTCAGACAGGCATTTGGGCATCCTACCCTACGCAAACTGCTTGAGTGATGCCTGTCTGAAAATAAGCATTGCAGGGCTGATTGCTGTGTAACCAAACGAATAAACAGGATTTGCCATGTATCGAACCGTATTCCGCATTGCCAAAATGGATTGCCCTTCGGAAGAAGCGCTGATCCGCATGAAGCTGGACGGCCTGGACGGCATCCGCTCGCTGGATTTCGATATTGCCAACCGTCGTTTAACGGTGTGGCACCAAGGCGCTTACCAGCCGATTTTGCAACGGCTCGACAGTTTGGACTTCGATACTTCGCTGCTGGAGAGCACCGAAACGGATTCGGACACCGCTGTTTTGCAACCTGCCGCCGAGCGCAAACTGCTGTGGCAGGTTTTGGCCGTCAATCTGTTTCTCTTCGTGCTGGAAGCGTTGAGCGGCATTTTGGCCGGTTCGATGGGGCTGTTGGCCGACAGTTTGGATATGCTGGCCGACACCTTGGTTTATGCCCTCGCCCTGCTGGCGGTCGGCGGCACGGCAGTGCGCAAGAAACACACGGCCAAAGCGGCGGGCATCTTGCAATTGGTGTTGGCGCTGTGGGGTTTTTTCGAGGTGCTGCAACGGTTTTTCGGTTGGGCATCCCTGCCCGATTTCCGCCTGATGATAGGTATTTCCTTGCTGGCCTTGGCCGGTAACGCGTTGTGTTTGTATCTGCTGCAAAAAAGCAAAAGCCGCGAAGCGCATATGCAGGCGAGCATGATTTTTACCGCCAACGATGTTCTGGTGAATTTGGGCGTGATTGCCGCCGGCGTGCTGACTTGGCTGAGCCATTCGAAATATCCCGATTTGTTGGTAGGCACGTTGGTGTTTTTGCTGGTCGGGCGCGGTGCGCTGAATATTTTGAAATTGTCGAGATGAGTATGGTGTGCCATATCTATCCACCGTCATACTCGGGCTTGACCCGAGTATGACGCAGAGATTTTCAGACAGGCATTTGGTAATCCCGCCCTACGTAAAGACGATGATGCCTGTCTGAAAAAATATCCGAACGCCTGATTAACCGTTCAGACGGCCTGTTGAAGCAGGCCGTCTGAAAACCATTTTCCTTTTAAGCCGTTTTATGCCGCAAAAAACCGTACCTTTCCTCGCGCTTAACCTGATCGTGCTGATGCTGCTGTTTGCCGCCAGCCTGTCGGTGGGCGTGGCCGATTTCAGTTGGGCGAAGCTGTTTGAGTTTTCCGACGATATGCAGCTGATGCTCACCAGCCGCCTGCCGCGCACGTTTGCCATCGTGCTCACCGGCGCGTCGCTGGCGGTGGCGGGCATGATTATGCAGATTCTGATGCGCAACCGTTTCGTCGAGCCGTCGATGGTGGGGGCGAGCCAGAGCGCGGCTTTGGGGCTGCTCTTGATGGCCTTGTTTTTTCCGGCTGCCGCGCTGATGGTGAAAATGTCGGTAGCGGCGGCGGCGGCGCTTGGCGGGATGCTGGTGTTTATGGTTTTAATCCGCCGCCTGCCGCCCACCGCGCAATTGATGGTGCCGCTGGTGGGGATTATTTTCGGCGGCGTGATTGAGTCGGCGGCGGTATTTATCGCTTATGAAACCGAAATGCTGCAACTGTTGGGCGTGTGGCAGCAGGGCGATTTTTCCGGCGTGTTGCTGGGGCGTTACGAATTATTGTGGATTACCGGCATTTTGGCGGTATGCGCCTATCTGATTGCCGACCAGCTCACCATTATCGGGCTGGGCGAAACGGTGGCGGTAAACCTCGGCCTGAACCGCAACACTATTCTGTGGGCGGGTTTGATCATCGTGGCGCTGATTACCTCGCTGGTGGTGGTAACGGTGGGCAATATCCCGTTTATCGGCTTGGTGGTGCCCAATATCGTTTCGCGCATGATGGGCGACAAGCTGCGCCGGAGCCTGCCGGCGGTGGCCTTGATGGGCGCGGGCATGGTGCTTTTGTGCGACATCATCGGCCGCTTAATCCGCTTTCCGTTTGAAATTCCCGTATCAACGGTGTTCGGCGTAACGGGCACGGTGTTGTTTTTGTATCTGCTGTTGAGGAAGCCTGCCCATGCCGTCTGAAAGCAAACGATCTTTGTGGCTGGCCGCCGCTTTGCTGCTGGCTTCTTGCACGCTGTTTCTTACCCTGAACGCTAACGGCAATTGGGATTTCATCCTGCCCTTGCGCACCGCCAAGCTTGCTTCTCTGCTGCTGGTGGCCTATGCGGTGGGCGTGTCGACGCTGCTGTTCCAAACCGTTACCAACAACCCGATCCTCACCCCTTCGATACTCGGCTTCGATGCGCTGTATGTGTTTTTGCAAACGCTGCTGGTGGCGCTGTTGGGCGGCGTGGGCTATACCCATCTGCCGGTGCTGGGCAAATTCGGCTTCGAGCTGGCGGCGATGATCGGCGGCTCGCTGCTGCTGTTTCAAATGCTTTTGCGACAAGGCGGGCGCGATCTGGCGCGCATGATTTTAATCGGCGTGATTTTCGGCATTCTGTTCCGCAGCCTTTCCTCTTTGCTGCAACGCTTGATCGATCCGGAAGAATTCGCCGTGGCGCAGGCTTATACCTTCGCTTCGTTTAACAGCGTCAACCAAAACATGCTCGCCATCTCCGCCGCGATTCTGTTTGCCAGTGCGTTTTGGATTTGGCGCGAACGCCACCGCCTCGATGTTTACCTGCTCGGCCGCGATCAAGCGATTAATCTGGGCATACCCTATGCCCGCCATACTTTATGGTTGTTATCGTGGGTGGCGGTGTTGGTGGCCGCCTCCACCGCGCTGGTCGGCCCGGTCAGCTTCTTCGGCCTGTTGGTGGTGGCGCTGGCCAACCATTTCGCCCCCAATATGAAACACAGCGTGCGCCTGCCGATGGCGTTTCTCACCGCCGGCGTGTTGCTGGTGGCGGGGCAAACCGTGTTCGAACACGTTTTGGGCATGAAAGCCGTGTTGAGCGTGGTGGTGGAATTCGCCGGCGGGCTGGTGTTTTTATGGCTGGTGTTGAAGAAGCGGCGTAGTTAATCAGCTTAAGTACATACGTCATACTCGGGCTTGACGGCACAGAGGCCGTCTGAAAGCCATTTAAACCTTATTCAATAAAAGCACAACCATTGGATAACCATGATTGAAATACGCAACGTCAGCCACGCCATCGGCGGACAAACCATTTTAAACAACGTCAGCCTCGATATTCCGCAAGGCGGCATCACCGCCCTAATCGGCCCCAACGGCGCAGGCAAATCGACGCTGCTGTCGCTGATGGCGAGGCTGCAACCGCTGCACGGCGGCCGCATCGCCTACAACGGCAAAGACGTTTCCCACACCCCCACCGCCGAGCTGGCGCGCGTGTTGTCGATACTCACGCAGGAAAACAGCATCATCAGCCGCATTTCGGTGCGCGATTTGCTGATGTTCGGCCGCTATCCCTACCATCAGGGCAGGCCGTCCGAACACGATAAAACCATCGTGGAAAACGCGCTGGCCGAATTCGAGCTGTTGCCGCTTGCCCACCGCTATCTCACCGAATTGTCCGGCGGCCAGCGCCAGCGCTCGATGATTGCGATGGTTTTCTGCCAAAGCACCGAATACGTGCTGCTCGACGAGCCGCTCAACAACCTCGATATGTATTACGCCCGCAGCCTGATGCAGCTTTTGCAAAAACTCACCCGCGAACACCAACGCACCACCGTGGTGGTGCTGCACGACATCAACCAGGCCGCGGCCTATGCCGATTTTGTGGTGGCGATGAAAAACGGCCAAGTGGCGCTGCAAGGCCACCCCAACGAGGTGTTTACGCCGCAAAACATCAAAACCCTGTTTGATATGGAGGTGGACGTGTTGGACTACGGCGGCAAAAAGCTGGTGGTGCACCATGTTTGATGTACGGCTTGCGGGGGAAATGCCTGTCTGAAACCTGATTTTCCGTTGAAACCATGCCTGTCTGAAACTTTTCAGACAGGCATGGTTGATTTCTCCGAAACCTTTGCAAACTCATTGAGGCCGTCTGAACCACCAACCGCCGTCATGCTAGGGTCTGTCGACAATTAACCGGCGAAGCGGTTTTTTGAGGCAAAAACCGCGTATGCAAGGCAAAAAGCACAGCAAGGTTGAACACCTTGCGAGCATTTTAGCTTCGCAAGTCCGCTACGCTACCTAACGCTGCAGACGGGGATTTTTGACCAAAAATACCGCCGTTGCGTTAATTGTCGACAGACCCTAGGGCTTGATCCGAGCATGGCGCGCACATTCATAGCGGATTTAATTAACTTTCGCTACGTCGTTGCGGCCTTGTATTGAAGTAATTAAATCCGCTCCATTGTTTTTCTTGGATCGCATAAGAAACAAACAAAATGCCTGTCTGAAAAGTTTTCAGACAGGCATTTTGTTTCGTTTTTCCGCCTACGGTTTAACGGATACTGGCCACATCGCAGGCAAAATGGTAGCCGACAATATCGAAGCCGTGGCGGAAATAAAAGCGGCGGGCATCGGTACGCTCGCTGCCGATATTGGATTCGACATAAATATGGCTGATTCCTTGTTCGCGCGAGATTTTCGCCACTTCCTGCAACAGGCTGGTGGCGTGGCCGCGACCGCGGCTGTTGGGAATCACCACCATATCATCGATATGGATATGTACGCCGTTGACCAGATTGGTGGCCTGTCTGAAACCGCAGACCGCCACCGCGCTGTGTTTACCCTCCTCGAAGATACCGAGCAGGCGGTAGCCTTGCGGGCGTTGCAGCTGGTTAACCTGCTCGACGAAACGGTTCATATCGGTCAGCATCGGGCGCAACACGCTTAAAGCGGCGAAAGCCACTGCCGTTTCCTGTTCGGTAATCTCGCGCATCTCCCAAGCCGGTGCCTCTTCTTTGGCTTCGGCCGCCGGCGGTGCCGTTTGTGCCGCCGCAAGCTCTGCCGCTTCTGCCTGCTCCCGTGCTTGCGCCTGTGCCTGTGCTTCGCGTTCCTGCTCCAACACGGCGCAATCCATCACCCGCAAATCATTATCGGCGGCAAAATCCATCAGGAAACGGAACATCGGCGGATTGATTTCTTCCAGCTTCTTATCAACGCCCACGCAACGGACGTTATCCACCAAAATCGGGCGCACCCACTCATGGTAAGAGAGGCGGTTGCCCTTATCGAAAGAAGACAGAATGCCGCACAAACGCTCCGACCAATCGCTGGGGCGGAAGGTTTTGCCTTTGCTGGTGGTACCGTGAATGATGATTTCGTTGATGTTGCAGACGAGCATATCCAATCCTTAATCGGCCGTGCCGAATCTGAAAATAAATGCTGCCGATTATACCCGAAGCCGCCGCCAAACCTCTAATTTTCTTATGTTGCGGGCTGAAACGGCCACCTGCCGCGCTTAAAATGCCTGTCTGAAAATGGCTCACGCTTCTTCATTATCATGATGATGAAATCCAAAGGTACTAAGCGCTTTTTCAGACAGGCAAGGCTTTTTCGTTGCCACAACTATTTAACCACTCCTCTCGCCCATCCCTATCTCCGCTTTCCTTTTTTCGATGCTGAAAACATTTCGTTTCAAAAACACAAAAAATAAGAATTATATTTCCACAAAAATCCAATCATAAAAAACAAAAACAAAAAACAACGTTTTAATCGGCACATAATTGCTTTATGGTTAAATTGTTTACATTTTGTTGTACAAATTTTATTTGTTACGTTAAATTGTCAACAATTGATTTAACCTGTTAACAATCTAAAACCGGCGGACGGGCGGCGGCAGCCAATTCCCCTCCTCCGACCTCAAGCAGAAAGGATACAAAATGAAAAAAATCACGGCCATGATCAAACCTTTCAAACTGGACGATGTACGCGAAGCTTTAAGCGAAATCGGCGTGCAAGGCATGACGGTAACCGAAGTGAAAGGCTTCGGCCGCCAGAAAGGCCACACCGAAGTCTACCGCGGCGCGGAATATGCGGTGGATTTCCTGCCTAAGGTGCAGATCGACATCGTGGTGGCTGATGCGGTGGTAGAACACGTAACGGAAACCATCGTCGCAGCCGCCCGTACCGGCAAGGTGGGCGACGGCAAGATTTTCGTTACGCCGGTAGAACAAGTTATCCGCATCCGTACCGGTGAAACCGGCGAAGTGGCGGTTTAAAACATTGCGCAATACGTTTCAGTGATCAGAAAAATGTTAGGAATCATTATGAAAATCCCCCAACCCAAACATGTTGTTATGGCGGCTTCCGCCTTCTTCCCCGCCCTCTGTTTCGCCGCCGGCACCGAAGAGTGGTGGAAACCGTTTTCCGAAATCAATTCTGGCGACACTGCCTGGGTGATGACTTCCGCCGTGCTGGTATTGTTTATGACCATCCCCGGCCTGGCCTTGTTTTACGGCGGCATGGTACGCAAGAAAAACATTCTGTCTACCATGATGCACAGTTTTTCCGTTGCCGCACTGGTGAGCATTTTATGGATGGTGTGCGGCTATTCGCTGGCCTTTACGCCGGGCAACGCCTTTATCGGCGGTCTGGACCGTTTCTTCCTCAACGGTATGAGCCTGGACATGGGCAAAGAAATGGTAACGGTGGCACCCAATGCCGGCAGCATTCCGGAAACCGTTTTCATGGTATTTCAAATGACTTTTGCCGTGATTTCCACCGCCATCATCACCGGCGCCATCGCCGAGCGCATGAAGTTTTCCGCCATGATGCTGTTTTCCGGCTTGTGGATGATGCTGGTTTACGCACCGACCGCGCATTGGGTATGGGGCGGTGGCTTTATGGCTGAAAACGGCGTATTCGACTATGCCGGCGGCACCGTGGTGCACATTAACGCCGGTATCGCCGGTTTGGTAGCCGCGATTATGGTCGGCAAACGGGTGGGTTACGGCAAAGAAGCGATGCCGCCGCACAATATGGCGTTAACCCTTACCGGTGCGGCCATGCTGTGGGTGGGTTGGTTCGGCTTTAACGCAGGCTCCGCGGTAGCGGCCAATGCATCAGCCGGCATGGCGATGGCGGTTACCCAAATCGCTGCCGCCGCAGGGGCGCTCACTTGGTTGTTGTGCGAAAAACTGGCCGCTCACCGTCCTTCAGCCCTCGGCTTGGCTTCCGGCGCGGTTGCCGGTTTGGTCGGCATCACGCCGGCTGCCGGTTTCGTTGATCCGCGCGGCGCACTGGCGCTCGGTATCCTCACTGCCGCCGCTTGTTATTTTGCTTCCGTGATACTCAAACGCAAACTGGGTTACGACGACAGCCTCGACGCCTTCGGCATCCACGGTTTCGGCGGCTTGGTCGGCGCTATCCTGACCGGCGTGTTCTTCAGCAACCCAATCTTCGGCGGCGAAGCCACCATCGGCAGCCAAGTGCTGATCCAAACCCAAGAAGCGCTCACCACCGTGGTATACAGCGGCGTGGCAAGCTTCGTGATTCTGAAAGTGGTCGGCTTGGTTTGCGGCGGCCTGCGCGTTGAAAAAGATGTGGAGCGCGAAGGTCTCGACCTGAACATCCACGGCGAACGGGTAGAATAAGCATTGTTGATTTAAGCTAAAAAATGCCTGTCTGAAAGCTTTCAGACAGGCATTTGTCATTAAATCGTCATCAAGAGTCTTTATGCTTGCTTTAAATAAATCCATTCTTATTTCTCAGAAGGAACACAACATGAGCAAGCCGCTGCACCAGTTAATCAAAAAATTCCGTGCCGATGACATCAGCAACCCCAATCCGCAAGCTTCTTTTTCCGAAGTGATGGATATCCGGCTGTCGCGCCGCCGCCTGCTGCAAAGCACCGGCGCCCTGGGCATCGCCGCCGCCGTACCTTTAGGTTTATCCGCCGCCCAAGCGCGCGCCGCCGCGCCAAGCGCTGCCGGCCGCGCCCAAACCTTGGGTTTTCGCGGCGTACCGTTTTCCACGCAAGACCAAGTGGTGGTACCCGAAGGCTACACCGCCCGCGCTTTTTATAAATGGGGCGATCCGGTCGGGATTGCCGGCAAAATGCCCGCCTTCCGCCAAGACGCGGGCAACAGCGCACGCGAACAAGCCTTACAGGCCGGTATGAACCACGACGGCATGGCGTTTTTCCCGCTGCCGCTCGGTTCCGAAACCTCCGACCACGGCCTCTTAGCCATGAACCACGAATATCTCGACAACGGCCTGCTGTTTCCCGACGGCACGGCAAACTGGAATCTGGAAAAAGCACGCAAAGGCCAAAACGCCATGGGCGTTTCCGTTATCGAGGTACGCAAAAACAACGGCAACTGGCAGGTAGTTCGCCCGTCCCGCTACGCCCGCCGCATTACCGCCAACACACCGATGGGCATCACCGGCCCCGCCCGCGGCCACAACCTGATGAAAACCCAGGCCGATCCGCGCGGAGAGCTTGTTCTCGGCACCATGCAAAACTGCGCCAACGGCTACACGCCTTGGGGTACCTACCTGACCTGCGAAGAAAACTGGAGCGATATTTTCACCAATCCGGGCGGCAACATCACTCCGCTGGAAAAGCGCTACGGCATCGCCGAAAAAGAAGAAGGCTATTTGTGGAGCAAAGTAGACGGCCGCTTCAACAGCGAAATCAACCCGAACGAACCGAACCGCTTCGGCTGGGTGGTGGAAATCGACCCCTTCGATCCGAAATCCGTCCCGCGCAAACACACCGCTTTAGGCCGCTTCAAACACGAAGGCGCCAAAGTAACCGTTACCCCGAACGGCCGGTTGGCCGTTTACATGGGCGACGACCAAAGATTCGAATACATTTACAAATTCGTATCGAAAAACCCCTATCAACCCAATAACCGCAGCGCCAATATGCGCCTGTTGGAAGAAGGCACCCTCTACGTCGCCCGCTTCAATGCCGACGGCACGGGCGACTGGCTGCCGCTGGTACATGGCCAAAACGGCCTGACCGCCGAAAACGGCTTTGCCGACCAAGGCGAAGTTTTGGTAAAAACCCGCCTGGCCGCCGACAAATTGGGCGCCACCCCGATGGACCGCCCCGAATGGATCACTGCCGACCCGTTCGCCTCCGGCAGCCTCTACTGCACGCTCACCAACAACAACGAGCGCGGCAAAGAAGGCAAGCCGGCCGCCGATGCCGCTAACCCGCGCAACAACAATCTGTTCGGCCAAATCATCCACTGGCAAGAAGCCCTCGGCGACGGCACGCAAACCCGCTTCCAATGGGATATCTTGGTGCTGGCCGGCAGAAGCGATACCCCAAAAGCCGAACACCGCGGCAACATCCGAGGCGACGCCTTCGGCAGCCCCGACGGCCTCGCCTTCGATAACCGAGGCGTATTGTGGATTCAAACCGACGTTTCCACCTCCACACTGAACCAGAAAGAATACGCCGGCATGGGCAACAACCAAATGGTCGCCACCATCCCCGGCAGCAACGAATACCGCCGCTTCCTCACCGGCCCCAACGGTTGCGAAATCACCGGCATCGCGTTCACCCCCGACAACAAAACCCTGTTCGTCAATATCCAGCACCCCGGCGAAGGCAAAGGCGACATCAGCGACCCGGCCAACCCGAAAGCCGTTTCCTCCTGGCCCGACGGTGCAGCAGGCGGCCGGCCGCGCTCCGCTACCGTCGTCATCACCAAAAACGACGGCGGCATTATCGGCAGCTAATCCGGCTGACCGATACGGTATAGTGGCTTAAATTCCGAGTAGTACAGCGTTGCCTCGCCTTGCCGTACTATCTGTACTGTCTTCGGCTCGGCGCCTTGTCCTATTCGGAATTTAAGCCACTATCACAATGCCTGTCTGAAAAGGCGCCCAAACCTTTTCAGACAGGCATTGTCAAAATTCTGTCATCAAATCACTTTATGATGATGCACCATCAACCCCAACGAGCGGAACAACCTTATGCCCGAACATATCTCCTCACACTTCAACCAAGAGCTCGAAAACGTACGCACCGATGTGATGCGCATGGGCGGCTTGGTGGAACAACAGCTGCAAACCGTACTGGACGCCTTATCCAGCGCAGATGCGTTGAACCTGACATCTGTTATCGACGGCGACGGCGCCATCAACAAACTGGAAGTCGCCATCGACGACGCCTGCCAAACCATCATCGCCCGCCGCCAGCCCGCAGCGGGAGATTTGCGTTTCGTACTCACGGTGACACGGATCATCGTCGATCTGGAGCGGATGGGCGACGAATTGAAAAAAACCGCCCTGCTCGCCTACGAATTGTGCAGCCACAATAAAGTGAACGCCACCCAACTGTACGACACCCACCGGCTGGCCGAAATGACCGTGCCGATGATACGCCGCGCGCTGGACGCCTTCGCCCGGCTCGATTCCGCCGCCGTCATCGACCTGAACGAAGCCGACCGCAAACTGGATACCGACTACCGTAACCAATCGCGCATGCTGGCCACCTACATGATGGAAGACCCGCGCAGCATCAGCACCTTCATCGACATCATGATGATGAACAAAGCCATCGAACGCGTCGGCGACCATGCGAAAAACATCGCCGAACACGTCGTTTACCTCGTGCGAGGCATCGATATCCGCCACCAGCCTTTAGAGCGGATCGAAGCGAACCTGAAAGAGTAAAAACCGGGTAACGCGCCCGGTAATACCTCTCACGCGTAAAAAATGCCTGTCTGAAACCGTTTCAGACAGGCATTTGCCGTTGTTCAACCACCAGAGGCCTTTTAGGCCTAACCATAACCGCTTCTGTACCACCATGTAATTTCACCTTCAAAGCTAACGATTATTGACATATTCTTATATCATATTTAACGTCGAAATAATCCTTCTTAAAACAATATCCGCAAACAAAATATAACAAAAAACTATCAAACACCAGATAAAAACAAAATAAATCATTTAAATTCAATAATGTATAAAACGTAAAGAAATTTAAAATTTTATACATTTGGTATAAATCTCAAACATGCCCGATGCTTATTTCACCGTCCTTTCCATCCTCAAAATTTGAATTAACATTTTTTTACAATTATGCAAGAGGGAAATTACATGAAACTACTAATAGTATGACGGCTCTAACCGACGTGATTGGGGCGTTTCCCGCTTCAAAACACAGGCGCGCCAAACCAATCATCCCTAAAACAATGTAAGGAAAGGAATTAATCATGAAATTGAAAAAAACCTCTTCAGCCCTGTTTCTCAGCCTGATGGTATTTGCAGGCGGTGCATACGCAGGTGGTATTGTTCCTATTATGGGTGCAGCTACTGCACTTGGTAATGCAAAAACCGATCTGACTGTCGGTGTATTAACCAATACCAATATCAAAGCCGATGCCCAAGCCAACGGCAGAGACTCCGAAGCAATGGCCGGCGGCGTGATCAGTGCCACACCGAAAGGTGAAGGTTTAGGTGCAAAAGTGAATGTCGGCGTTATCACTGGCGGCAGTATCGATGCCAAAGCTAAAGCCAATAACGGCGGTGCAGCCTATGCCGGCGGCGTGATTTCCAAATAATTAACCACCACCACAATTATCTGCATCAAACAGATACACAACCGACCAAAGGCCGCCGCTTTAGTGGCAGGCCTTTTCATCCTTATTATTACCAAACTTATCGGTTTATATCCCTACCTTGAGGACACCCACCATGAAGATCAAACATCCTGCAGTTGCGGCCACGTTGGGCAGCATACTCTTGATTAGCGCTTATTCGGCCTCTTCCGCCCCTAATTCAATCACCGATAAAGGCTCTGCCAGCTACAAAGGCGCTTCCGCCGCGAACGTTATTCAAAAAAGCGGAAAAGAGCAAATCAAAATCAACGGCTTACAGGGCGGAAAAATCACGCAAACCCAAAACCGGCTGATTGTTCAAGGCGGTACCATCGTCGCCAAACCGGGTGAGAAACAGCCGGCCATCCATATCGAAAACCCGGGTAATAAAGAAATCCTGATCCAAAATACCCGCATCATTTCCGACGGCGCGGTACAGGACAATAAAGACGGCAGCGCCGGTATCGTGATCATCGAAAACGGCAACAAACAAGGCAATACCCGCGCACGGGTGAAAATGGACAACGTTCATGTTACCGCACGCAACAGCACCATCCGCGCCAAAGCATCCGGCGGAGGCAGTGCATGCGCCGGCGTTGTATGCACCGGCATGGATGACGATGATGAACAAAGCGGCAATATTGTTGTCGATATCCGGGGCAATAACTCATTCGAGGCGATTTCCCAGTGAAGAAACCGACCAAAACCACCCGATTAGCGGCCGTAATCTTGCCCTTGCTGCTGTTAAGCGGCTGCGCAGCGACCGATTTGCAAGCCACCCGCAAACATTATTCTTCCGAAGCAAGTCGGAAAAAAGCGCAGGAAGCGGCGGATTTGCGCGCGCAAACCATCAGCGACGGCGAAACGTTTTACGGCAAAAAATTGGCCTGCCTCAGCGATATGCACAAAGATTTTTTTGCCGCCCAAACGGCAGCAGCGATACAAGCCGGGGAACTACAAGGCAACGGCCGCTTCCGGATGGCGATTTCCCCTATCCGGGACAAAACCGGCAAAATCTTCGACATCAATTCAACCGTACTCTCGGATATGGTGATGGATGCCGTTACCAAATTCAAACACTTCGACGTACTCGAAACGCCGATGGCACCGGACGGTTTAACCGATTCGCGCAACAATTTTTTAGACCCCCGCTACACCATGCCCGCCGGCATCGTTCAGAATTTCTCGGCCACCATGACTTCTTTGCAACATCTGCCGGTGGGGGTAATTTTTCCCTCTAACTACTATATCAGCGGTGCCATTATCCAATATGACGAGGATTCCGTGATTCCGCCGCAACGCGACATCAGCGCGGATATTTATCAATACCAATTCAAAAGAAGGGCCGAAGCCTTAACCACCACCATTAATTTACGCTTGGTTGACTCCTGGACCGGCGCCGTGGTGCGGATAGCCGGCAGCGACGAATTGGCCAGCGTAAACCTCACCAATACGTTTTACAAAATACAAACTCAACATAATTTCTTCCGCCTAATCGGCACCAAAGATTACGGAATCGATTATTCGGTTACCGTGGGCGATCCCAAAACAGCGGTGGTCAAAGAAATGGTTGATAAAGGTGTTTACCAGCTGTTGGATAAGTTCTTAAAACCGTACCAAGTTCGCAAAGAAAGCTGCTAGGAGAAAGCCATGGCAAACGCAAGCTTGAAAAAAAACCAACTAAAAAACCTATTGGGCGGCCTGATATTGTTGTTTTCCTTCTCCGCACACGCTGAATTTTTCATCATCAACACCCAATCACTGGATCCGGCAGAATTCAGCCAAAATGCCGGCCGCTCGTCTCTGAGCGACGTAGAAGCCAGCAAAACCGCTTTGCTGCAATACTACCAATATCCCGAAAGAGCGGCGGCCGTACAACAACGCCGGCAAATCCTTGGCCACATCGCCGCACAAATGCCTTCGCTGCTGCAAAACGGCGCCAGCGAAGCCGTAATCGGCGAATTGAATGCTTATGTACGGCAGGCGGAACCGCAAATCAAACAATCCCTCGCCTTTTTGGCCGATTTCGAGCTGGCCGAATTGAAGCAGCTCTATGAGCTTGAGCAAGGGAACGACAAACAATTGCAACGGCTCAAAGGCGAAATTGGCCGCATCAAGGTTGTTGAAGCTGCGCCTCAGCCGCTATGGAACAGCGCCCCTGCTCCCCAGCCTGCCGCCGGCAGCCAACCCGCTACCGGTGCTCCATAAAACCATAAAGTCATAAATAAAATGCACGGTACCCGAAAATGCCTGTCTGAAACTTTTCAGACAGGCATTTATTGTTCCCCCCTTTTCTCGAGCAAATATTTCAATTTTCCTTACATTGTCATACAACTGAAACATTGGCCTTTTAAACTGCCGGCATACTTTCCCATACTACAGAAAGAGAAAGCCTGTTATGAAAATCCGTACCTTGAGCGCTTTTGTCATCACCGCATTCGTATTGGCCGCCTGCGGCGGTTCCAACGACGGCAAACCGCCGGTGCCGCCGCAACAAAACGGCACGGCTGCCGGTTCGAACGAAAAAGTCGGCCTGGACGTTACCGGCGCCGGTGCCTCTTTCCCGCAGCCGATTTACGTGCAATGGGCACAAGGCTATCAAGCGGCCGCCGGTGGCCGGGTGAATTATCAGTCGATCGGTTCTTCCGGCGGCGTGAAGCAGATTACCGCCAAAACGGTGGACTTCGGTGCCTCTGATTCGCCGCTGAAAGCCGAAGAATTGGAAAAACAAGGATTGGTACAATTCCCGACCGTTATCGGCGGTGTGGTGCCGGTGGTGAATGTAGACGGTATCAAGCCCGGCCAGTTGAAGCTGACCGGCGAAGTGTTGGCCGAAATCTATCTGGGTACCATTAAAAAATGGAACGATCCGAAAATCGCTGCGCTAAACGAGGGCGTTAGCCTGCCGGACGCGCCGATTACCACGGTATTCCGCTCCGACGGCTCGGGCACCAGCTTTATTTTTACCACTTATCTGAGCCAGGTTTCGCCGGCGTGGAAGGATAAAGTCGGCGCCGCCAACACCGTTAAATGGCCGACCGCTGATTCGGGTGCCGCCGGCAAAGGCAACGAGGGCGTATCTACCTATGTTAACCGCGTGAAAAACTCGATCGGTTACGTGGAATATGCTTATGCCAAGCAAAACAATATGTCTCACGTACAACTGAAAAACAAAGCCGGCCAATTCGTACAGCCTTCTCAGGAAAGCTTCGCGGCGGCGGCCGATGTCGACTGGAGCAAGGTTCCCGGCTTCAGCTTGGTGCTGACCGACCAACCGGCCGAAAAAGCCTGGCCGCTGGCATCCGCTACCTTTATTCTGATGCATAAAAAAGCGGATGACGCAGCCAAAGCCAAAGCGGCGCTGAGCTTCTTCGACTGGTCCTACCAAAACGGCGACGAAGCGGCCGCCAAGCTTGATTACGTTCCGCTGCCCGCCAACGTTAAAGATCTGGTACGCAGCGAGTGGAAGAAAATCACCGATGCCAACGGTGCCGCCGTTTTCTGATACCGTTCCCGATGCCTGTCTGAAAACCTGCATACGGATTTTCAGACAGGCATTTAGCTAAAGTTTCCAACCGATTCGGAAAGCGTGTAATGAGTACACTTCCCCAACAAAAACTGAAGCGGCAACGGCTGTACGATTCGCTGTTCGTCGGCACCACCAAACTGTTCGCCATCTTGGTGTTGGCAAGTTTGGGCGGCATTCTGGTTTCGCTGGTCATGGGCGCCATGCCCAGCATGCAGAAATTCGGTTTAGGTTTTTTTACTTCCAGCAACTGGGATACCGTGGCTGGCGACTACGGCGCGCTCGCACCGATTTACGGCACGCTGGTTACCTCCGCCATCGCCTTGCTGATTGCCGTACCGGTCAGCTTCGGCATCGCGGTTTTCCTCACTGAATTGTGCCCCGGCTTCCTGCGCCGCCCGCTTGGCATCTGCGTCGAATTGCTGGCCGGCATTCCTTCGATTATTTACGGCATGTGGGGTTTATTCGTATTCGCCCCTTTCTTCTCCGAGCACATCCAACCGTTTTTTATCGACACTTTCGGCCATCTGCCGCTGATCGGCGCACTGTTCCAAGGTGCCCCGATGGGCATCGGCCTGTTTGCCGCCGGCCTGATTCTGGCGGTGATGATTATCCCGTTTATCGCCTCGGTGATGCGCGACGTATTCGAAATCACTCCGACCATGCTGAAAGAATCGGCTTACGGCTTGGGCTCCACCAAATGGGAAGTGGTGCGCAGCGTGGTGTTGCCCTATACCAAAGCCGGCGTGGTCGGCGGTATTATTCTCGGCTTGGGCCGGGCGCTGGGCGAAACGATGGCGGTTACCTTCGTGATCGGCAACACCTTCAACATCAGCCCCAGCCTCTATAACTCCGGCGTGTCGATTACTTCGGCGCTGGCCAACGAGTTCGCCGAAGCGGTCGATCCGCTGCACCTCTCCTCGCTGCTCTATCTGGGCCTGATTCTGTTTGTCATCACCTTTATCGTGCTCTGTATTTCCAAAGTTATGCTGCTGCGCATGCAGCGCAATGAAGGCCGCAGCCATTAAGGACAAACACCATGCAAGTTCATACTCCCGACAATCCGATTTATCTGCGCCGCCGCTGGCTGAGCCGTTTCAACCTCGCAATGGCGTGGTGCACGATGGCTTTCGGCCTGTTCTGGCTGGGCTGGATATTCTTTACCCTGTTCAGCGAGGGCTTCAGCGGCTTGGGCGGTCATATTTTCAGCATGGATACGCCGCCGCCCGGCGTGGAGGGCGGCTTGCGCAACGCCATCGTCGGCAGCCTGATGATTACCCTGTTCGGCCTGTTGGTCGGCACGCCCATCGGCATTCTCTGCGGCATTTATCTGGCGGAATTCGGTCAGAAAAGCCATCTGGCCTCCGCTACCCGCTTTATGAACGATATCCTGCTCTCCGCGCCCTCCATCGTTATCGGCCTGTTTATCTACGAGCTGGTGGTGGTTCGCCAAGGCCATTTTTCCGGCTGGTCCGGCTCGCTCGCACTCTCGCTGCTGGTGATTCCGGTAGTGGTACGCACCACCGAAAACATGCTGAAGCTCGTGCCCAACAGCCTGCGCGAAGCGGCTTATGCCTTGGGTACGCCCAAATGGAAGCTGGTGAGCATGGTCACGCTGCGTGCAGCCAAGGCCGGCGTCTTAACCGGCGTACTGCTGGCATTTGCCCGCATTTCCGGCGAAACCGCACCGCTGCTGTTCACCGCGATGAACAACAATTTCTTCAGCACCAATATGAACCAACCCATCGCCAACCTGCCGAACGTGATTTACCAGTTCGCCATGTCGCCCTACACCGACTGGCACGGGCTGGCCTGGGCCGCCGCGCTTCTGATTACGCTGACCGTTCTGGCCGCCAACATTGCCGCCCGCTATATCGGCAACAAGAAATCCTAATTTTGTTTTCAGACAGGCATAGCCGTATCCCAATGCCTGTCTGAAAAAAACATAACGTCAAGGAAACACCATGCAAAGCAAAATCGCCGTACGCAATTTCAATTTCTACTACGGTTCGTTCCACGCCTTGAAAAACATCAATATCGACATTCCCGCCAATAAAGTTACCGCCTTTATCGGCCCCTCCGGCTGCGGCAAATCCACCCTGCTGCGCACCTTCAACCGCATGTACGATCTCTACCCGGGCATGAAGGCAGAAGGCGAGTTGCTGCTGGACGGCAAAAACATCCTCGGCGGCGACATCGACCTCAACCTGTTGCGCGCCCGCGTCGGCATGGTGTTCCAAAAGCCCACCCCGTTTCCGATGTCGATTTATGACAATGTTACCTTCGGCGTGAAGCTCTACGAAAAACTCTCCAAAAGCGAACTGGACGACCGCGTCGAATGGGCGCTCAAAAAAGCCGCGCTGTGGAACGAAGTGAAAGACAAACTCAAACAAAGCGGCAACTCGCTCTCCGGCGGCCAACAGCAACGCCTGTGCATCGCCCGCGCCGTCGCCGCCAAACCCGAAGTGGTGCTGCTCGACGAACCCACTTCCGCGCTCGACCCCATCTCCACCGCCCACATCGAAGAGCTGGTTACCGAGCTGAAAAACGACTACACCATCGCCATCGTTACCCACAATATGCAGCAAGCCGCCCGCGTATCCGACTTCACCGCCTATATGTATCTGGGCGAATTAATCGAAGTGGGCGACACCAAACAGATTTTCACCAAACCCGGCCGCAAAGAAACCGAAGACTACATCACCGGCAAATTCGGCTAAACCGCCAAATGCCTGTCTGAAAAACAAACCACACGTTTCAGACAGGCATTTCGCAGCGGCAAAAGCATTTGCACAACATCCCGAACGCATGCCACAATAAACCGGATACCGGCAGTAAATTCCCGAAATACCACCAAAGGAATACATGATGCCCGAAGTCAGAATATTGGTTGTAGAAGACGAACCCTCCATCATCAAACTGATCCAGTTCACATTAGAGCAAGCCGGCTTCCAAGTATCGTCCGCCCAAAGCGTAGAAGCCGCCACCCCCCTGCTGAGTGCCGAATTGCCCGATCTCCTATTGCTAGACTGGATGCTGCCCGGCACATCCGGCATACAATTTGCCAAACAATTGCGTGCCCAAGAGCGCACCCGCGACCTGCCCATCATCCTCTTGACCGCGCGCAGCGAAGACACCGATAAAGAACAAGGCCTGAACCTCGGCGCCGACGACTACATCACCAAACCGTTTTCCCCGCGCGAACTGATCGCCCGCATCAACGCCCTGCTGCGCCGCCGCGCACCGCAGAAAACCGAAAGCCAAATCCAAGCCGGCGAGCTGCTGCTCGATCCCGCAGAACACAGCGTCAGCGCCAACGGCCGCATCATCCCCTTCGGCCCCACCGAATTCAAACTGCTGCACTTCTTCATGACCCACGCCGACCGCGTATACAGCCGCCGCCAATTGCTCGATTTAGTGTGGGGCGACCACATTTTCGTCGAAGAGCGCACCGTCGACGTCCACATCCGCCGCCTGCGCAAAGGCCTCGAAACCGTCGGCCTCGAAAACATGGTACAAACCGTGCGCGGCAGCGGCTACCGCTTCAGCGCCACACCCGCCCAATAACCTTTCAGACAGGCATCCTCCAAGCAGGCATTATGTACAGCCACTTTACCAAACTCATCCTCAGCCTGGCCGCCGCCGCCGTTTTAGGCTACCTGATCAGCGGCCTCACCGGCCTCTTCGCCGCCTGTTGCGCCGTACTGCTCGGCTACCTGTTCCTGCACCTCTACCAAATCAACCGCCTTTTCCGCTGGCTCAAAAGCCCCAAGCTCAACAACCTCCCCCGTTCCGGCAGCGGCATCTGGGGCAATATCTTCGACACCCTGCTCTCGCAAGCCAAAAGCCGCAAAAAAAGAAAGCAAAAGCTCTCCTCCGCCCTGCTCCACCTCAACAGAATAGCCGAAGCCATTCCCAACGGCGTACTGCTGCTCGATGCCAACGGCCGCATCGAATGGTTCAACCGCCCCGCAGCGCAACACCTCAACCTCGACAGCACCCTCGATCAAAACGGAATCCTCAAAAACCTCGTCCGCGCACCCGAATTCCACACCTTCCTGCAAACCGTGCCCGACGAACAACAACCACCGGAAATCAGCATCCCGATACACACCCTCCACGGTATCCGCAACATACTCATCACCCGCTCCGCCTTCGACAAAGACCAAACCCTGCTGGTTACCCAAGACATTACCGCCGCCGAACAACTCAACGCCGCGCGCACCGATTTCGTCGCCAACGTCTCGCACGAATTGCGCACCCCCTTAACCGTAATCAACGGCTTTCTCGAAACCCTCACCGATATGCCCGACATGCCGCGCGAACAACAACAAGAATTCCTCGGCCTGATGCAACACGAAGGCAACCGCATGCTCAGCCTGATCGCCGATCTGCTCACCCTTTCCCGGCTCGAAAGCCCCCATACCGAAGAAAACCGCCAACCGGTAAACTTTTCCGCCCTAATCGAACAAGCCGCTGCCGAAGGCGGCTCGCTCTCGCAAGGCCGCCACACCCTTACCACCGATATCTCGCCCGATATCTGGGTAAACGGCAGCCAGCTCGACCTCTACAACGCCTTCAGCAACCTGATATTCAACGCCGTCCGCTACACACCCGCAGGCGGCGACATCCGCATCTGCCTGCAAAGCGAAGACGAAAAACACGCCCGTTTCAGCGTAAGCGACACCGGCCCCGGCATCGCCGCCGAACACCTGCCGCGCCTGACCGAACGCTTCTACCGCGTCGATTCCGGCCGCTCCCGCCACAACGGCGGCACCGGCCTTGGCCTTGCCATCACCAAACACGCCTTGGCCAAACATAACAGCAACCTCGAAATCGAAAGCCGACCCGGCCACGGCAGCACCTTTTCCGCCGTACTCGAAACCCGATAGCAGATTCACCTCCCTAATCGCCATCCTCAAACCCGGGCGAATATTTTTAAACTTCAGTTCAAGCGGTACCTTCGCAAAAAAGCCGTTTTCATCCTGCATTTATTTATATAGCAGATTTAATTACTTCGATACAAGGCAGCAAGCCGCAGACAGTACAAATAGTACGGAACCGATTCTGTTGCCGCTTTAGCGGCTTACAAAATCGTTCTCTTTGAGCTAAGGCGCAGCAACGCCGTAGCGAAAGTTAAGTTAATCCGCTATATATTCCGTCATACTCGGGCTTGACCCGAGTATCTGTTATTCCTTCTCAAACAACCAGATGCTCAGGCCAAGCCCAAGCATGGTGTACTCATTTAAAGTACCGAAAAGAATTTTGCAAAGGTCTTCAGGCGGCCATAATTGCATAAAAAGCAAAAATGCCTGTCTGAAAAACTCTTTCAGACAGGCATTCTTTATCTTGCTCCATTTGGCATAAATGTAATCCTATCCAATAATCGAACTATTTACGAAAATTATAGTGAGTTAAAATAAGAATTCCAAACTTTACTCCCCCCCCCCTTACCAGCAGAAAAAAATG
>NZ_JAUNHL010000032.1 GCF_030523955.1 Neisseria sp. | reverse complement strand
ATGTGCTTATGAGGTGCTGTTTCGAAAAACGTTGCGCTTGGTTTGACAATTCAAGTGGTAATAATCACACCGTCCAACTTAACAGGATCATTGTCGCTAAATTCCAGCGTACGGATCAAACCGATTTGATCATCCCTTAAATCAGGCTTACCGTCTACCGTACGTAATTGCGTATGCGGATTATGCTGTTGTGCGCCTGCTGATGAAATAAAAGCGGTATGCAACGGAGCCGGCAGGCTCAACGGAGCCAAACTGTTGTTATCCGTAATAAGGCTTGCAGCCAGCGTAGACAACTTCTTCTCGGTTTGTGCAGCAAGCCAAGTTTTTTGATTATCGGTTAACGCGCTATATGCGGCATTGGCGTCGGTAAGCAGTTTCTCTTCGGCCGGGGTATCGATTTCAGCGGCGGTATCGGGTAAAGAATTTACTGTACCGGTAACTTTTGCAGCAGCCTCGCGGTTGGCCGCCATGGCTTGAATTGCTGCTTCTAGCGTAGCAACACTTTCTGAAGAAATATACGCTTTTTGATTATTAGGTAATTTATTATATGCCTGCACCGCACTGTTAACGGCCGCCTCGTCATTAACAGTCAGATTTTCCGGCGCAGCCAAAGCAGCGATCTGGGCAGATACCGTTTGCGCGGCGCGTACATTATTCAACTGGGTATCCAATTGGTCGGCCGTACTACCGCCGCCCCCACCGCAAGCTGCCAAAACGGCCGCACATAAAACGGTAAGCGTAAGATTTTTTATATGAGCAGACTGAATCATGATTTTCCTTATATTATCTAGAATTAACGTAAAGTGAATATATTAGTTTCCAGCTTAGCATGCCGATAGCAACTTCTTGGTTAATATTAACAACGTTTAAAATTATACATTTGTTATATTTATTAGCAAACACTTTAAACTACAAAACCATAAATAAACCACTACCGTTACCAGCCGATAGTATTCAGCAACAATATCTTCTCTATCCGAAAATAAAAGATCATAATATAAATTATTGTTTTTAATAAAACAGACACGCTTACTTACCTTACCAAACAATCATATTGCGCTTGCGCTGTATCCACATCTCAAATACCTGAGTTGTCTTATTTTTCCCACAACACTCCTTTCAGACAGGCATAGCATGATGATGAGTTTATCAATATACCCACCGGACTGTTTTAAGAATTAAACAGCACAAACATTGTTAGGCGTTTTAATTTTAGAATCGGTACTTTAAAGCTTGAAAGCCGTATTCTTTCAAATTTAAAAAAAACACTACTTCTCAAATACCTATATAAAAACCTGATTCTCAAAAAAAATATAAAATAGACAATAAGTCCAATATTTTTCAATTACCGACCAAGCTTCAGCTTAAATTTTCTTTTTATATTGCTATTTTGTCCAAATTCAGTATAATCACCGGCAAACCTATTCTTTATTCATACAGGTATTACTATGCAATTGGACATCGACCGCTTAATCGCCTATTTCGGCGGCGTGAACGCACTTTCTGAAGCCCTAAGAAAACTGGATCCGGAACATGCGGTCAGTACGGCGGCGATTTATAAATGGCGCACACGCGCTTCGCTGCCCTTGGCGCAACTACAGAAATTGAGTGCGCTGGCCGCAGCGCAAGGCCGTCCTTTGGATTTAAATGCCTTTATGCACCATCAAACCACCCTGGAGAAACCCGCAATGAGCCAAACCAACCAAGTTATTATTTTCGACACCACTTTACGCGACGGCGAACAATCGCCGGGCGCCGCCATGACCAAAGAAGAAAAAATCCGGGTTGCCCGCCAATTGGAAAAATTGGGCGTGGATGTCATCGAGGCAGGTTTCGCCGCCGCCAGCCCGGGTGATTTTGAAGCCATCAATGAAATCGCCAAATCGCTCACCCGCGCAACGGTTTGTTCGTTGGCACGCGCCGTCGAACGCGATATCCGCACCGCCGGTGAGGCGGTGTCGCCGGCCGCTAACCGCCGTATTCATACCTTTATCGCCACCAGCCCCATCCATATGGAGCACAAGCTGAAAATGAAGCCCAAGCAGGTAATCGAATCGGCGGTTAAAGCGGTCAAAATCGCGAAGGAATACACGGATGATGTGGAGTTTTCCTGTGAAGACGCGCTGCGTTCCGAAATCGATTTTCTTGCCGAAATCTGCGGTGCGGTCATTGAAGCGGGCGCCACCACCATTAATATTCCGGATACCGTAGGCTATTCGGTACCCCACCGTACCGAGGCGTTTTTCCGCGAACTGATCGGCAAAACGCCGGGCGGCGACAAAGTGGTGTGGTCTGCCCACTGCCACAACGATTTGGGTTTGGCGGTAGCCAACTCGCTGGCAGCGGTACAAGGCGGTGCGCGCCAAGTAGAATGTACCATCAACGGCTTGGGCGAACGTGCCGGCAACGCCAGCTTGGAAGAAATCGTGATGACGCTGAAAACACGCCATGATGTTTACGGTTTGGAAACCAATATCGATACCAGCCAAATCGTCGCCTCTTCCAAACTGGTGTCTACCGTTACCGGTTATCCGGTGCAACCGAACAAAGCGGTGGTCGGCGCCAACGCCTTCGCCCACGAATCAGGCATCCATCAAGACGGCGTATTGAAGCACCGCGAAACCTATGAAATCATGTCGGCCGAAAGCGTCGGTTGGTCATCCAACCGCTTGAGCTTGGGTAAACTTTCCGGCCGCAATGCCTTTAAAACCAAACTGGCGGAATTGGGTATCGAACTGAGCAGCGAGGAAGCGCTGAACGCCGCCTTTGCCCGCTTTAAAGAATTGGCCGATAAGAAGCGCGAAATCTTCGATGAGGATTTACACGCACTGGTATCGGATGAAATGGCCAATTTGTCCGACAACTACAAATTCATCTCGCAACGCATCATCACAGAAACCGGTGAAGAACCGCGTGCGGAAATCGTGTTCACCCGCCAAGGCGAGGAAAAACGCGCCACCGCTACCGGTACCGGCCCGGTCGATGCGATTTTCAAAGCGATTGAGAGCGTGGTGAACAGCGGTGCCAATTTACAGCTTTATTCGGTTAACGCGGTAACCGCCGGTACCGAAAGCCAAGGTGAAACAGCGGTACGCCTGGCGAAAGACAATAAAGTCGTCAGCGGCCAGGGCGCGGATACCGATGTGCTGGTGGCAACCGCCAAAGCCTACCTTTCTGCGCTGAGCAAGCTGGAATACGGTGCCGAACGCATTAAAGCACAAGGCGGTATTTAATCTTGCTTATTTGATTAAAGCAAAACGCCCATGCCTGTCTGAAAATAAACCTTTCAGACAGGCATTTTTATATGATTAAACCGCTTGCTTAGTATGCACATACTGCATACTCGGTTCAAACCCGAATCTGAAATATGTGCTTTTGTTGATTAACCATAATGCCTGTCTGAAAAAGTTTTTCAGACAGGCATTATGGTTAGAATCCCTACTTTAAACAATTGACAAGCCTTATAAATTCAGTATGATACGAAGCGCTTGCCATCCAGCTTTTCAAAAAATATCTCCTTGATAAACAAAGGAAAAACCATGAAACTCTTCAAAAAAGCCGCTGTTCTCGCCATTGCATCCGCCCTGCTCTTGGCAGCTTGTTCTAAAAACGAAAGTGCGCAGTCCGCCGCTTCCGGTACATCCGGCAAAACCTATATCGTTGCCATCGACGGTACTTATGCGCCTTTTGAATTTATCCAAGACGATAAAATCATCGGTTTCAGCCGCGACGTTCTCGATGCTGTCGCCGAAAAAGAAGGCATGAAATTCGAATATAGAAACACGCCTTGGGAAGCCATTTTTGCCACGCTCACCAAAGGCGACAGTGATATTGTTTCCGCCAGCGTCACCATTACCGACGAGCGCAAGCAGTCTTTTGACTTTACCGATCCCTACTTCGAAGCCACCCAGCTGATTATTACCCCCGCCGATAAGGCGGGCGAGATCAAATCCATGGCCGATTTGAAAGAGCGCCGCGTTTCCGTGATGAACGGCACCACCGGTTCGGCGGCGGTGGAAAAAATCCAAGGCACCCAAAGCAGCCTGATTAAGCGTTTCGAAAATATGCCCTTGGCACTCAAAGAGCTGGTAAGCGGCGGCGCGGATGCCAGCGTGGGCGATAACGGCGTGGTGAAATATTTTATCGCCAACCACCCCGATTCCAAGTTCAACACCGTGCTCGATCCCAGTTTTGAAAAAGAGTATTACGGTTTCGTGCTGCGCAAAGGCCGTGAAGATGATCTGATGAAAAAAATGAATGCCGGTATCGCCGCGATCAAGGCCGACGGTACTTATCAGAAAATCCACGATAAATGGTTCGGCGATGCTGCGGCCCAGCCTGCTGCCGGCAGCGCCGCTTCCGCAGCTGGCAAAAAATCCTGATTAAATCAGCCAGAGACCTTTGCAAAAAACTTTTTAATCCTGATTTTATTGATATAGCAGATTTAATTAATTTTCGATACAAGGCAGCAAGCCGCAGACAGTACAAGTAGTACGGAACCGATTCTGTTGCCGCTTCAGCGGCTTACAAAATCGTTTCTTTGAGCTAAGGCGCAGCAGAGCCTTCGCGAAAGTTAAGTTAAGTTAATCTGCTATATCTCGTCATACTCGGGCTTGGCCCGAGTATCTGCTTTTTCTTTTAAACAAAAAGATGCTCGGGTCAAGCCCGAGCATGACGAAGAGATTGGAAAAATGGTCAAAGCGATTTCGCAAAGGTCTCAGCTTATTTAACGGAACACCATACCGCCGTCGATAATAATCGATTGGCCGGTCAGGTAATCCGAATCGGGCGATGCCAGATAGTGCACCAACGAGGCCACATCTTCCGGCACTTGGGTGCGCCCCATCAGAATACCCGCCGAAAATTTGGCAAAGGCCTCGCCGGGTTTTAAGCCCAAATGCTTACCCATTTCCGCATCGATGCGGTCCCACATTTTGGTGCCCGCCACGCCGGGGCAATAGCCGTTGACGGTGATTTTGTGTTTAGCCAACTCTTTAGCGGCGGCAATGGTCAGCGCCCGCACGGCAAATTTGCTGGCACAATAGACGCCCAGCAAATCATAAGATTCGTGGCCGGCAATACTGCATGCGTTGATGATTTTGCAAACACTCCCGCCGCCTTGCTTCTTCATTTGTTCGGCTGCCGCTTGCGTGCCGTAGAGCACGCCTTTTACATTGATGTCGAACACACGGTCGAAATCGGCTTCGGTTACGTCTTCCAACATCATCACGTCTTCAACGCCGGCATTGTTAATAAATACGTCCACCCGGCCGAAGGTATCGACAGCGTGTTTCACCAAGGCGAACTGATCTTCGCGTTTGGCCACGTTGCCGACAAAGGCGGTAACGGGTTCGCCGCGGCTTTTAAATTCTTGCTCGGTTTGGGCCAGTTTTTCGGCGTTGATGTCGGACAATACAATATTGAAGCCGTCTTGCGCCAAGCGTTCGGCAATGCCTTTGCCCAGCCCGTCGGCGGAACCTGTGATAACAGCGGTTTTTTGTGTCATGAGTTTCTCCTTGTTCAATTTGATATTTTGAAAAATCAGGCCGGCTGAAAAAGTGCCGATCGCATCGGATCTTTTCAGCCGGCCTGGGTTATCAATACGATAAACACTGATTATTCATCGACTTCGTCGGCGGAAGGCGGCACCCACGCGGCGATAAAGGCATCGATTTCCGCTTCGCTGGTGTCGGCATCGGCCAAAATACCGATTAAGGTTTTTACCGGCAGCGTTTCGCCGCCGCCGTGCAAAATGCGGCGCAACACGCCGGCATCGGCCGCTTCTACTGCATTAGTCAACTTATCGGTTTCAATATTCAAGATTTCCATGCCTACGGTAACGGGCGTTCCGACATCAACCAGCCATTCGCTGATGGTGCCCTCTTCCATGGTTAAACCCCATTTGGGGATGATAACGGGTTTGATGTTGCTCATTGTTTTCTCCTTATGGTTTTTCGGACAGGCCTGTCTGAAAAATATTTTTCAGACAGGCATTGCGGTTTACAACGTTTTCTTCACTGCCTCGGCAATCACTTTGCCGTTGGGCAAATAGATTTTTTCCAATACGTTTGAGAACGGCACCGGCACGTGCGGCGGCGATACCATTTGGATACCGGATTTCAGCGCACCGAAAACCTGTTGGCAAACTTGTGCGGAAATATCGGTGGCGATGTTGCAGCGCGGGCTGGCTTCGTCCACCACCACCAAGCGGCCGGTTTTTTCCACCGATTTCAATACGGTGTCGATATCCAGCGGCGAGAGCGTGCGCAAATCGATCACTTCCACTTCCACGCCTTCTTTTTCCAATGCGCGGGCGGCATCCAAGCTGCGCGGTACCATCATGCCGTAGGTAACGATGGTGGCGTCTTTGCCTTCGCGCACGATATTGGCCTGGCCGAAAGGAATGGCATACAGCTCTTCGGGCACTTCGCTTTTAGCGGCATACAGGTTTTTGTGTTCGCAGAAAATCACCGGGTCGTTATCGCGGATGGCTTGTACCAGCAAACCTTTGGCGTCGTAAGCGTTAGACGGACACACCACTTTCAAGCCCGGTACATGGGTGAAAATCGGCGTAAGCATCTGGCTGTGTTGCGCCGCCGCGCTGAAACCGCCGCCCACCATCGCACGGATCACCACCGGCGTTTCGGCCTTGCCGCCGAACATATAGCGGAATTTGGCGGCTTGGTTGAGGATTTGGTCGAAACATACGCCCATAAAATCGATAAACATCAACTCGGCAATCGGGCGCAAGCCGCAAGTGGCCGCACCGACCGCCGCACCGACATAGGCGGCTTCGGATAAGGGGGTATCGATCAGGCGGTCGCCGTGTTTGGCATACAGGCCTTTGGACAAGCCCAGTACGCCGCCCCAAGCATCGCGTTCGCCCTCGGTGCCCGCACCGCCGACAATATCTTCACCCATCATGATAACGGTCGGATCGCGGCTCATTTCCTGATCAATCGCTTCGCTAATCGCTGCTTTCATGGTTAATTGGCGTGACATAATTTCGTTTCTCCTAATTTAAAATATTCGATACATTGCATGATTCGCGATTAATACGAAACATAAACATCGGTCAGCAAATCTTCCGGCAACGGCAACGGCGCCGCTTTTGCTTCCTGCACCGAACGCTCAATCAGCTCGGCCACTTCTTGATCCACGGCATCCAATTCGGCATCGGTCAACACGCCCGCTTCGGTCACCCGCTTACGGAAAAGCTTGATGCAGTCGTGGTTGGCACGCAAATCCTCTACTTCGCCTTTGGGGCGGTAGGTTTGCGCATCACCTTCAAAGTGGCCGAAGAAACGGTTGGTTTTGCACTCGAGCAATGCCGGGCCGCCGCCGTTTCGGGCGCGATTGATCACCTCGCCCGCCGCTTCGTAAACGGCAAAAAAGTCATTGCCGTCTACCACCACACCGGGAATGCCGAAGGCAACGCCGCGGTCGGCAAAGCTGTTGGAAGCCGTACCGTAATCGCGCGAAGTCGACTCGGCATAACCGTTGTTTTCCACCACGAAAATCACCGGCAGATTCCAGATCGCCGCCAAATTGAGGCTTTCCAAAACGGTACCCTGGTTGGCCGCACCGTCGCCGCAGAAGGTTACTCCCACGCCTTTGGTGCCTTTCACTTTGGCAGCCAGCGCTGCGCCGCACACCAAAGGCGCACCGGCGCCGACGATGCCGTTGGCGCCCATCATGCCTTTGGACAAATCGGCAATGTGCATCGATCCGCCTTTGCCGCGGCACACGCCGTCGCGTTTGCCGTAAATCTCTTTCATCATGCCGACCACATCCACGCCTTTGGCGATACAGTGGCCGTGGCCGCGGTGGGTACTGGCGATGCGGTCTTCATCATCCAAGTGGTATAACACCCCCACGCCGGTGGCCTCTTCCCCGGCATAAAGGTGGACGAAACCGGGAATATCACCACGGGCAAAGTCGATATGCAGCCGCTCTTCGAAATCGCGTATGGTTTTCATGCGACGGTAAACGTCGAGCAGTTGGTCTTTTTCCAAAGGCAGTTTGGTGCTCATGCTTGTTTCTCCTTAGTTCGACAGGTTTTGTAGGGGCCGCAGGAAAAGCTTTCCGACAACCTTTAACACGTATTTTTTATAGAACCGGGCACCGGCGAAGCGGCATTTCTTCAATCGGCATATATAAAATATTTAAATATTCTGTGTTTTTTTCAGACAGGCATTCTTCTCAAAATGCCTGTCTGAAAACTTTAATCCTTGCTTATTTTTTGTGCACAAACGTATTGTAAAATAGCAGGCACATCAAGCGTATAAAACGCGCTTTCCTGTAAAGAAATCAGGGCATACTCATCTTCGCGCAAAGCAATTTCGCGTTCGCCATCCAGCGCAATCAAACAAGCTAGGCCGCCGACACGGTAATCCTCTCCCGCAGCAAAGCGGCGGAACGAAGCAATTTCAATGTCTTCCACCATACCGGGCGACAGCACCGCCTGAATGGTAAACGTTTTTTCCGATGGCTCACGGCTACCGTAAGCCGGCGCCAATTCAACCAACAGGCCGCCTTCCTCGAAAGGATCCACCGGCTGCAAAGCCGCAGCTATCGCCGACAAACCCACCGCCTCAATCGAAGCGCGCGTAGAAATAATCGTACGCAACGTATCGGTTTGGCTGATGGCTTTGGCACCGAGTATCGCTTCGTTCAGCACCGCCGCATCAATCAAAGCCACATCTTCTGGCTTGGCCCGGCCCTGCGCATCAAAAGGCCGGATATGCAGCAATTTATTGGGCTGCAACGCACATTCTTTTGGCACCCTTTTTGCAGCATACAATCCGACAGCCCAAGCAGTTACCGTTACCTCGCGCATAGGCGGAAACGCATTGTTGGTACCGGTGGAAATACCGGCAATCGGAATATCCCGGCAACCTTTGACCACCGCCCGGTGCGTACCGTCGCCACCCAAAACCAGCAATGCCGCTACCCCCTCTTCCCGCATCATCTGTGCAGCAAGCACCGAATCTTGGGTTTGGGTGCGCACCACCATATCCAGCCAACGCAGGCGCGGCAGCGGATAACGCGACTCAAGCGCCGCCGCGGGAAGCTGCCGCTCCAAATGCAGGCGCAGCCCTTCCATTTCAGGCATCAGCAATACTTCGTCCACTTTACATGCCGCCAGCGCCTGCAAAATACGCAGCAACATATTGGCGCGCTCGCCCAAGGTCAAACCCGCAGCATGGGAAATCACGCGGCGGATGTCGCGTGCGGAAACAGGATTGGCGATGATGCCGACACGAATGGTCATGCGTAGATCCCTTATATAGTATATTTATACTAATACTAGTAATACCGCAAAAACTTGAAGCATGTCAACGTCAATTTATCGATATATTTTTTTGATTTAATTTAATAATTTTTTTCAAAACACAAGGAAATAAGAAGAGTTTGAAAAATTAGATTAAATGATCGAAATTCATATTTTGGATCTTGAAAAATACGAAGGGCACGAAATATCCGCATTTAAGAATCTGCCTGCCATTTCAAACAAGCGGTTTATGTAAGCTCACTTAACAATTGACGCTTAAATTTTCAGCAAACGTCTTACAGCCTTCCATCTTTATCCGGCACTTTTCTCTTTTCATCACTGAGAAAAAATCCGTTTGATTGACAAGCATCAATAAAATCAGCGACATTATCATACTTTTCTTCATCAGTAATAAAGTATGTAAATCATGCACCGATTCAGCCTGCTTGCCGACCATACCTTTAACCTGAGCCTGCAAAGTTGGGCGGAAAACGAACAATTGCTGATTCAGACAGGCATACAAAACACCTCTGCCCTTGCGCTGATCCATCGCGGCGAAGACGGCATCGTGGTGCCACGCAGTTACAGCAACAAACCCGGGTTCACAGAAGCAGCCCGCAAACTCGCCGCACAAGGCCTGCCGGTACACATCCGCCTTACCGGCGGCGGCGTAGTACCGCAATCTGCCGATGTCATCAATCTGCAACTGGTGTATCCGGTCGATGTTTCTCATCCCTTGCAAGTCTCCGACCAACACTATTTAATGCTGTGCGGCCTGCTGCAAAAACTGTTCCGCAGCTTCGGTATCGATACCGCCCATCAAACCGTATCCGGCTCGTTTTGTGACGGCCGATTCAATCTGGCGGCAAACGGTCGCAAAATCGCCGGCACCGCCCAATGCTGGCAGCGCCGGTGCGATTCGCCTAATAGCTATATCGTGCTCTCTTCCGCCGTTATTCTCGCCGACCACGCCCAAGAACTGACCGAACGCGCCAACCTTCTGGAAACCGCACTGGGCAGCCCTATTCGCTACCAGCCCGAAAAAACCACCGCCGTTGCCCACTTAAGCGGAGCAACGGCGGCCGAAGTTTATACAGTATTAAAAAATCTGGTACAGCAGGAAGAAGCTTTTACGGTATCACCCGCGGGTTTCTGATACCGTACTGCTTTTTGCCTTTTTCCTGTCGCTATAGCGGATTCGATTACTTCTACACAAAGCAGCAAACAGAAGATAAAATAAGAAGTATGGAACCAATTCTGTTGCCGCTTCAGAGCGGCTTACAAATCATTCTCTTCGAGCTAAGGTGCAGTAGAGCCTTCGCGAAAATTAAGTTGATCCGCTATACCTTTTGTGGCGCATAAGGTTTATTCCTGCAGTAATTGCCTGTCTGAATCGTTTCAGACAGGCATATTGCCATTGCAGATATGTCTCACCCATAGCGGAAAAAGCAAATACTCGGATCAAGCACGAGTATGACCAAGCATAAATAAATTCAGGATTAAAACGTATTTTGCAAAGATCTCAGGCGACAATAATACTTAAATTTAAAACTTAATCTATTGATTTAAATAACATAAAAAATTACAAAATAGAACCCCTCCCCAAATACCCCCATCTTGCAAAAGTCACTCACTTTTTACCTTACTTTATTGCGTTAAACCATGCTTCACGGGTGGCATGAATCGCCATAACTTGATAATCAAGCGTGATTGCTTTCATGGCTTCACTCCCTGCGTCAGCGAAAATACTCCCCGCTTGATAGTTTTGCCGTGCTTATTCTCAAACGGCTTCATCGTGCAGGCAATGGGATAACCGGCGTCACGCAAATCTTTGATACATATGAATTAAACCCCATAATGCCCATTTTGACCGCTTCATAGTGGGTGATGCTTTGGCCACTTTGCAATACGGCTAGAATTTCGCCACATTGGGAATTAGGGGAAAACTTAATAGAATGACAGTTCTCTTGTTTTGCGCCGTCTGAAATGTCTCGGGTATTTTGGACGGTTTCTTGACGGTTTCTTTTTGCATGATTACCCCACTAAGAGGCGGTTAAATGAAGTATTTTGTTGATTTCATGAACAATCTTGCCCGCTTCATGAAGTAGCTTGCTCATTTCCCTGTTCAAAGCTTCGTAGCCATTTGTCTTTCTGTTGGTATTTGTGGTTCTTTAATGTGCTCAGATAGTGTTGCTAGAATTTCACCTGAAGTAATTAAAGCCGCTACTTTTTTATAGAAATCGGTCTTACCGCCATAACCCGATATTAGTCTTGATTATCCAACCAAAGCTGATAAACAGCCTTTACTGTACCAGCCTTCTCATATTTTCCTTCTTTAGACTTGCTCCCATGCTTGCAAAGTCTCTTTAGAAACCCTGTTTGTAGCTTCATGACTCTTTCTCTTTTCGCGCTTTGTCCATTGGGAAGGGATACCGTAGCCGGCAAGCAAGGAGGGGCGGTATTGTTAACCCTGGTGGAACGCAAAAGCCGGTATTTTCTGACGGCTTAGGCTGTCCAAGAAAAATGCACAAGCGCTCAAAACAGGAATGCTCGATGTACTGCGTGATATGCCATTGCGCTCGATTACGCCGGACAGGGGTAAGGAGTTTGCCTCGCATGCGCAGCTTGGTGACGAATTTCAGGTGCCGTTTTACTTTCAGGAGCCTGGCCAGCCGTGGCAGCGGGGTAGCAATGAAAACACCAACGGTTTGCTGCGGCAGTATTTTCCCAAACGTCAAGGTTTATGCCAATACAGCGAAGTTCAGATTCAAGCGGTCACCGACAAAATCAACCTTCGCCCCAGAAAATGTTTGGGGTGGAAATGTGCTTGTGAGGTACTGTTTCGAAAAACGTTGCGCTTAGTTTGACAATTCAAGGGGAAAACGTCTTTTGCAAAGTGATTGAGAATGCGGGCGGCATTGTCAGGCTTCCAGCGGTGCAGATTATCGCTGTGCCAGCGGTGCGTTATTGCCTCCAAGGTATTCAGCAGGGCAGCCTGTCGCTCTTGTTTGGTCTGTTGCTTGGCTGTGCTGGGGTGGTCTTGCCCTATTGCAATCATACGGCGAGCGTTTTCGGCTGATTCGCGGGCTTCGGCCAAACTGATACGCGGGTAAACACCGATTGCTCGCGTTTTACGCTTACTATCAATTGCATAATCCAGCCACCAGTATTTGCCACCGTTTGGCTTAATCAGCAAATATAGGCCATGCCCATCTGTAAACTTTATACGGCTTTTCTGCTGGCTTGGCATTCTTTATCTGTTGGTCGTTTAGCGCCATTTTTACGGTACTTTTTGGGGTGGTTTTCATGATGCCGTAAAAGATACCGTATTTTTTGGTTTACTCAATTAGGCGGTATTTAGCTGCATTAGACGGTTAAGGCTATTCAAAAAAAACACCGGCTATCAGCCCGAAAGCCTTTCTGTGCTTGAATCTTGGTTTATGGTATTAGACAGTATTAGACGTAAAAAAACAGCCCGAAAATTGGGCTGTTTTCTTTTGATGGTGCCGACAATGAGACTTGAACTCATACGACCTAAGGTCACTACCCCCTCAAGATAGCGTGTCTACCAATTTCACCATGTCGGCATATAAAAAACTTATTTGCTGGTTGCTCCCGAAGCACCTCCGGTAACCGGGGAAGGCTGGCTTTGCTGTTGAGCTGGCTGACTTTGCTGAACATTGCTAAAGTCCAAACCGTGGCTGGGCGCGTGGGTATTAAGATATACCAAACCCAAGCAGGTTGCAAAAAAAACGGTGGCGGCAATTGCGGTGGATCGACTCAAGAAGTTAGCATTACCGGCTGAACCGAAAACACCTTGGGCACTGCCGCTACCACCGAAGGTAGCCCCGGCATCTGCTCCTTTACCTTGTTGCAACAATACCAGCACAATGACGCTGATCGCAGCAAAGATGTTTAACAGCCAGATAATCGTTTTGATGGTTTCCATAAATTTTCTTTAAGCATTCTGCGCCGCTTTGATGATATCAGTAAACGATTCGTAAGTTAACGAGGCACCGCCTACTAAAGCGCCGTCTACGTGCGGTACTGAAAAAATGTCCGCCGCGTTTTTTGCATTGACACTACCGCCGTAAAGAACACGAATTTTAGCATCATCGCCGCACAAAGACAATATTTCGCTGTAAATGAATGAATGCATGTCGGCGATTTGTTCGTTAGTAGCCACTTTTCCGGTACCAATTGCCCATACCGGCTCATAAGCTACAGCAAAATTTTTCGTTTTTAATCCTTTGAAAACAGATAATTGATACGCAACTGCTTCTTTCTCCCGACCGTCTTCACGTTCTTTGGCGCTTTCGCCGACACACAACAACGGGATGAGGCCGCAATTGAGTACATTTTCGATTTTATGGCGCTGCACATCATTTTTTTCATTGAAATACAGGCTGCGCTCGGAATGGCCGATTAATACGATATCGACACCGACATCTTTCAGCATTTCGGCCGACACTTCACCGGTATAAGCTCCGTTTCCGGCAAAGCGGCTCACGTCTTGCGCGCAGGTATGAATCGGATTGGCCAATACGATTTTTACCGCATTATGTACTTGAAGCAGGTAAACAGTAGGCGGGGAAATACCAATACAAACCTTATCCATCTCGGACAAGGTTCTTAATTTATGTACCAGAGCATTGTTGTTTTGCAACTGTCCGTTCATCTTCCAGTTGCCAATCACCCATTTTCTGTCCCACATGACTGTATCCTTTTGATTTTATGCTTTGAGCTATATCTTAACTTTAACAAGCTTTCTCCATGAAATACCTATATTGTCAGGTATATTTATATTTAGAGACAGCTGATTGAATTTAGTATCGCGGGAATTGTATCGCAAAATATCTGCAGCGTCTTGCCTTTTTGTAATCCAATGTAATTCAAGCTTTCCTTTTTTCAGACAGGCATTTCTTCCTATTCACCGTATCCGAATATGCTAAAATTTCATTCTAATTTTTTATGGCCACCCTTCTCATGCATGAACTTTCTTTTCAAAGTGAAGACAAAAATCAGCGCTATCAGGAATTGTTGTTGCAAATCCGCACCCTAATCGAAGACGAATCCGATTTGATCGCTAACCTCGCCAATACCGCTGCCGCGCTTAAAGAAGCATTCGGCTGGTTTTGGGTAGGCTTTTATTTAGTAAAAGGGGAAGAATTGGTGCTCGGTCCGTTCCAAGGCCCGCTTGCCTGCACCCGGATTCCTTATAATCGCGGCGTTTGCGGCCAAAGTTGGGCCGGGAAGCAAATATTGGTGGTGCCCGACGTAAATGCCCATCCGGGGCACATTGCTTGTTCCTCCCGTTCTCAATCGGAGATTGTGCTGCCTCTTATCAATGCGTCAGGAAATGTTGCGGCAGTATTAGATATAGATTCTGAAAATTTGGCCGAGTTCGATCAAACCGATGCGCGTTATCTGCAAAAATTAGTAGAAATTATTGCACGACAACATTTCCAGAGCCGTACAAAAACCTTATAATCAGCGGATTATTCCAAATTTAAAGCACAATGGAGCCAGAAAAAATGGACTTTGAAAAAGCGCGTTTCAACATGGTAGAACAACAAATCCGGCCGTGGGACGTACTGGACTTCGATCTGCTCGATGCCTTGCAGGATTTACCGCGCGAACTATTCGTAAGTGAAGACCAAAAAGCATATGCTTACACCGACTGCCCGCTGCCTCTGCCCAACGGCGGTACCATGATCGAACCCAAAATCGTATCGCGCATGGTGCAAGGGTTGGCATTGAAAAAAACCGACAACGTTTTGGAAATCGGTACGGGTTCCGGCTACGCGGCCGCCTTGTTGGCCAAATTGAGCCATGAAGTCACCACCATTGATGTTGATGTCGACCAACAGGTTCGAGCCAAAGCGGCTCTTAGTGCGATCGGTCAGGAAAATGTCGTTTTCCAAACCGGCGACGGATTGGCTGCCGCAGTAGGCGGAGCGCCATTTGATGCCATTTATGTTGGCGGCAGCCTGCCACGGATTCCGGAAATTTTGAAAAACCAACTGAAAGACGGCGGCCGTATGGTAGTAATCGTTGGCGATCATCCCGTGCAACGCGCGCAACTAATCACCCGCCAAGGCAACGAATTTATCGAAACAACCTTGTTTGATACCAAAGTGCCCGCCCTTTCAACTGATGCCTTGCCTGCCGGTAGTGCATTCACTTTTTAATTAAGTTTATCTAACAACAACCATTATGGCTGCCGTCATCCTTGTTGCCGGCAGCTTTTTATTGACGTGTACACTCAAAATGGAATGCTCATCATGGAAGAAATCAGCCAATTAACCCCGCACCAATTGCAAACCCTGCTATTGGAACGCCCCGATACCATATTACTGGATGTTCGGGAAGACGAAGAAGTCGCCTTCAACCATATACCTGGTTATACCCACATTCCAATGAATTTGATTCCTCTGCGCCAAAACGAATTACCGGATGACCGCCCAATCGTTTTGTATTGCCATCACGGCATCCGCAGCCAACATGCCGCTATGTATCTGGCCAATGCCGGATTCGATCAGCTTTATAATTTGAAAGGCGGCATTGATGCTTGGTGTATTGAAGTTGATCCAACCGTACCTCGTTATTAAACAATAATTTGTTAATTATGCACTATTGCAACATCATGCAACCTTATGAATCATAATGTTTTTTACAGAAAATTATTTAAAACGACTGCAAATATACCGTTCAGTAAAAAATAAATACCACTCAGATGCATTTCTCTCTTATAATCTCTTTAGCCTTAGAGCTGTCGCACACACAAAACACTACTCACTATAAATATTAAAAACTGATTAATACAATTTTTATTGGGGTTATTTAACCATGAAAAATCTGCTTGCAAATGTTCTTTGCGAACTTTCGTTAGTATTTGACTCAAGGGATCCGAAAACCATTTTGCTGACCGGTATGGACGATGTAAAAAAATATGCCGGCCATCTGAAAAAATTAGATGTTGAAGACCGTAAACTGCTTACCGAATACATTTTACGCACCGAAATCAACAAATCACGCGGCCAATTTACTGCGGATGACTACAATATTACAGTAGGCGATGCTATCGAAAAGCAGCGCCTAATAGAACAGCCTCATTAATCGCAATATACGCAACAAATTTTCGATATAACAATATAACGCAAGCAAATACCTTTGCCTGCGGATTGGACCTTTGTATCGAAAAATGTGCGAATAACCACCCTAATTTAACGTGAATGAATACAAAAGCGCCGTTAAACCCCACAAGGGTTAACGGCGGCTTTGCTGTATTTGCTTTCAGACAGGCATTAGTGCTGTTTCACTTTTAAAATATAGCGGATTTAATTACTTCGATACAAAACAGCAAGCCGCAGACTGCAAGGCAACGTTGTACTATTCTGAATCTTAGTCACTATTTTCTTTCTGCTTTATTCCGGCGTATATTGCAAAGGATATAAATCCAACTTCTCCATCAGCAACCTATCCCCATCTTCTTCCGGATTCTCGGTTGTAAGCAGTTTGTCGCCGTAAAAAATCGAGTTGGCACCCGCCATAAAACACATTGCCTGCATGGCTTCCGGCATATTGCTGCGGCCGGCGCTCAAACGGACAAAACTTTTCGGCATGGTAATACGGGCCACCGCGATCGTGCGCACGAACTCCGTCCAATCCAAATCCTCCGCATCAGCCAACGGCGTACCCTCTACTTTAACCAGCTGATTAATCGGCACACTTTCCGGTTGCGGATCGAGATTGGCAAGGCTGGCAATCAAGCCGGCACGCTCGGGGCGTGTTTCGTTCATGCCCACAATACCGCCGCAACATACCTTCAGACCGGCACCGCGCACTTTTCCCAAAGTGTCCATACGGTCTTCGTGTTGGCGGGTGTGGATAATATCGTTGTAGCGCTCGGGATCGGTATCGAGATTGTGGTTGTAATAATCCAAGCCGGCCTGTTTCAAATCTTCGGCCATGCCCTCTTCCAACATGCCGAAAGTACCGCAGGTTTCCAAACCCAAGCCTTTCACCGCTTTAATGATTTCGGATACGGTTTCGACATCTTTCGGTTTCGGCCCGCGCCAAGCTGCGCCCATGCAGAATCTGCTGGCACCGCGTGCTTTGGCGATTTTCGCTTTTTCCAAAATTACATCCACTTCCATCATCTGCGATTTCTCCAAACCGGTATTGTGGTGCGCCGATTGCGGGCAATATTCGCAATCTTCCGGGCAACCTCCGGTTTTAATGGATAACAAAGTGGAAAGTTGGATTTCGCGCGGATTGAAATGTTGTCGGTGCACTTCGGCAGCTTTATATACCAAGTCGAGCAAAGGCATTTCAAACAATTCTTCTACTTGGCATTTCCGCCAATATTGGGCGGTTTGGTGCGGCTTACGGTCGCTTTGGCGGCGCAGGGCAACGGGCGATATGTTCATGGTCTGTACTTTCTTTATTCGGTTTGCAGCGGCGCAATGACGCTGACGAGCCAAACTCAGGCTCAATGACTGAGGCGGCGGTGGATTGGTTCCGTTATAAAAACGGGTTTGGCAAGTGTAGCTTGTTTGCCGCTTGCGGGCAATTTGAAACCCATGCCTGTCTGAAGTTTTTTTTCAGACAGGCATGGGTTTCAACATGGGTTTAGAGCATGTAGTCAGAAAGCACAAGCTCATACTTTACAAACTCTGTAAGGGCAACACCCTTCATTGATTAAGCCAATAGCATTTCCTGCATCAATTTACTGCCCCATTGCCAGCCGCCAAGCGTACCATTCAAATGGCCGCAATGCGGCGACATCAGCAAACGCGCGCCCCATAAAGCCGCCTGTTCAGCCGCCCAACTTTGGGGGCATTCCTCATCCTCTCTGCCTATAACCAATGCAGCTTTAGCACACATCAACGAAACATAACGCACTGCATCACTCTGACAGGCAGACTGCAAAGGAGCAACCAGCATCACCACCCTCACCCGCCGCTGTTGCTGCATCGACAAAGTACCGTACCAACTCATAAAAGCCGCTACCGCCGCACCATGCGCCACCACCATCACATTATCACTGTCGATACCGGCAAAAGCTTGCGCCACCTGTTGCCGCTGTTCGGGCAGGCTTTGCGAAGCGCTGCATTGGGCATACGCCACAATGGGATAGCTGACCAACCAGCGGTCTATCCACATTTCCGCCTCATCAGCATCACGCAGCAAAAACAGGGTTAAATCTTCTAAATCAGCCGGTTTCATCATATTTTTTCAGACAGGCATTCATTTAATAACTGTTCAAATGTTTATCAGGATGATAGCTGCCACCCACCTCCTTGGTAATCGCCTGCCCTATCCGAACGCCGTCATCAGTATGCGTCATGCTCGGGCTGCCATAAAGCTCCCACCCCTGTTGCAAAGCTTCGGTTACCCGACGGCAAAATTCCGCGTCATCCGCCCCCGTTAGCATTCTGTATACTTTCATATTGTTCTCCTTCTCCAAAAACGGTTTCAGACAGGCATAGTACTATGCCTGTCTGAAAACAAACAACAACCGAACAGAAATAATTAACCCTTTATTCCACTTCTTAACGAATATTGTAAGCAATAATAGCTAAAGCAAATACTTTATATTTTGAACTATTTTTATTTTTATCACAATCAAGCCTGTATTTGACAGGCTATTTCTCACACAGTCGGCTAGACATTTCCCTGGCCGCTTTTCACTATTTAAGCAAAAAGAATAATAAATATTTTTCCATTAAATTCAAATATATAAAAAAATTAACCGTTAATTAGCGGTTGATATTTTGCCTAGACGGATATTTTGGCCTGCTTTTTGCTTAAATTCTATTGATAAAACATGCGCAAGTTACTCTCAGAAGTAATATTTTAAAAAAACATAGTTATACTATTTAGAATAATTAGTTTACTAATTTTATTCCGTGACAATTTCAGTGTAAAAGTGCTGAAAATTGTCAGCTTATGTCAAAAATTAAAAAGGGGTTTATCCATCGTTTTCGGCGTAGGGTAACCATGTCGGAAGCTAATATTAAACCGATTAAGCGCTTGGCCGTTTGGTCGTCCGGTCCAGATCTCTGCAAGGAAGAGCAAGCGGCTAGCACGTAAATCTTAATCATAAAATTAAAAATTTAAACAAATACTCAATATAAGGCATTGTCATGAATAAAAATTATCGTTCTATTTGGAATGACGCATTAGGCGCTTGGGTAGCCGTCTCAGAAATTGAAACCGCCAAAGGCAAACCGGCAGGCAGCCGGGTTTGCTCTGCGAAAGGGGGAGCTTCAGTATTAAAAACCGTTTTGCGGACAATTCCGTTGGTTTTGGGTATGGCATTTGGCCTCAGCAGCTACGCATATGCAAGCTCAGGGGCTACGGTTACCACTACAACCACCGCAGCCGGCGCTACTGAAACGACTCAAGCTCCGATTATTATCGGAACACTATCAACTACAGCCCCAGTAACTGCTGGCACGGCAACGTTGACCGGAACATGGCAATCATCTAATTTATATTACAACGAAAATCCCGGCAACCCTTATCGCGACGGCCTGACTTCCGGCACTTCACTGGTACTCAATAATACATCGGCGGGCGGCGTGGTAATCGGCAACGGTGCGTCTGCGATTAACTTCGGCGGGCTCGCTATAGGCGGGTATGCTTCTGCCAATCAAAATTACGGTATGGCCTTTGGTGCATATTCTTTGGTGCGTGCTTATGGTGGTATTGCCATCGGTGCCGGCTCTTTGGCTGCTGGCAGAAACAGCCTTGCCATGCAACGGCAAGCAGCTGCTACAGGTGACCAATCACTGGCTTTGGGCACGGTTTCTTATGCAAAAGGTAGCGGTTCGGTTGCCATAGGCCAATCAGCCACGGCAGAAGGCAATATGGCGGTAGCCATCGGCTCTGCAGACATCACCGCTTGGCCCGGGAATGATATTTATCGGGATGAGGATGCTGCCACAGGCGCCGGCACTTTAACCCGCGCGAACGGACTTAAATCAGTTGCAGTTGGTTCCGGCAGTAAGAGTACCGGCGCACTGTCTGCCACCATAGGTCAAAATACACAGGCCACCGCTGATGCTGCTTTTGCCGCAGGCTCTGCATCATTGGCTTCGGGTGGAGCATCTTTGGCCATTGGTGACCGTGCCAAAGCAGTTAGCGCTCAAGGTATTGCCATGGGCCAACTTGCCGAAGCGTCTAACTCGTGGGATATCTCTATCGGCCGCTTTGCGGGTGTCAACCCTGTTGTACCTGCCGCTGAAGGACGCAACGTTGCTATTGGCGACGGTGCATTAAGATACGGCAGCAACGCCAATAACAATATCGGCTTAGGTACCGATGCAGGTGCCGGCTTAAACGGTGCCGGTAATATAATTTTAGGTACTTATGCCAACGCCACCCAAGCGATTGATTCGGCTGTAAGCGCAGGCACAACAGAAGCCCAACTGGGTGTTCAATCTGTTACTGCCACCTTACCCGGTTCAACCAACACAACGACAATAAAGTCTATTTCCGCAGGCAACTCGGTAGCCATTGGCTCCCGTGCAATCGCCATCAGTTCAGGTTCGGTTGCGCTTGGCCAAATGGCCAAAGGCGTGGGCGCAACAACGGTTGCGGTCGGCAATTCCAGCCGTAGCTTGGGTAATAATGCCGTTGCTATGGGTAACACCGCCAATGCGGGAGCGGCAGGTGCAATTGCTATCGGCCAGCAAGCCAATTATCAAACTACAGGTACCGTAGGCTATAAAACCACAGGGGTGAACTCCATTACTATCGGCGTACGCAGCAATAGCGCAACTCAGAACGCCATTGTCTTGGGCACGGACGCAGCAGTAACAGCAGCCACTGCGGTCGGCGGACAAATCAGTGATCGTGCAGGCAATAACTATAGTACCAACCTAGTGGGTACGACTACCGGCTTAAACTCGATAGCCATCGGTGCATTTAGCCAGGTAAAAGGAGTTAACGCTGCAGCCATTGGCCAATCTTCGGAAGCATTAGGTCAAAACTCTTTTGCCGCCGGCAACGATTCGCACGCCATCGGTAAATCATCGACTGCCTTGGGTGATGGCGCAAAAGCTCTGAATAATAGTGCCCAAGCCTTTGGTTATACATCCTCCGCTTCAGGATCAAGCAGTATTGCTATGGGTAATACAGCCACTTCTAGCGGAGAATCGGCTATTGCCATCGGTACCGGTGCCCAAGCTACCGGCTCACAATCTATTTCCATTGGTGTGGGTAACGTTGTTGCCGGAGCCAATTCCGGTGCATTCGGCGATCCTTCAACAATTAATGGTTCAAATTCATATTCAGTAGGTAATAACAATACCTTGCCAAGCGATAACACCTTTGTGTTGGGCAATAATGTGACGACCACACAAACTAATAGCGTGATATTGGGTACCGCCTCTACCGATCGTGAAGCCACAGCAGTAAATCAGACAACTGTAGAAGGCATTACTTATTCCGGTTTTGCCGGAGTGGGTAGCGCAGCCAACGGTGTAGTTAGTGTAGGTGCTGCCGGTAAAGAGCGCCAGATTATCAATGTGGCGCCGGGCGAAATTTCTGAAACCTCAACCGATGCCATCAACGGCAGCCAGTTATATCTCGTTACCCAAAAACTTCAAGATGCCCAAACCCATTATTACAGTGTAAATAGTGTAACGACAGGTGTAGGTAGTAACTATGATAATGATGGGGCTACTGGTTTGGATGCGTTGGCAGCAGGCGTGTCAGCTAAAGCCGACGGCAATTATGCGGTTGCGGTTGGCGCTTCGGCTTCCGCTTCAGTGCAGTCAATAACAGCAGTGGGCAGTTTTGCCGGGGTGAATTCGTCTTCTGAATACGATACCGCCATCGGCTATATCGCAGGCAACAATGTTTCTCCTGTAGCGGTTAATATCGGCGGCGGCGTCATGGTTACCGGTCGAAATACCTCTATTGGTGGAGAGGCGGGAAATAATATCCAAGGTAGTTTGAATACTTTTGTAGGTGCCAATACCGGTCGAAATATTAACGGCTCAAGCAATACGGCTTTAGGCTCAAATGCAGCGGTAACTGTAACAGGTAACTGGAATACAGCCGTTGGCTATGCTTCCGGCCGTTCCGTTACCGGTAACTCCAACCTTGCATTAGGCCAAACTGCCGGTAACGCTGTCTCCAGCGACTTTAATATCGGCATTGGCGTCGGCGCGGGTACCAATATCAGTAACGGGCATAACAACATTTCTATAGGTTCTAATACGGGGCAAGCAGTTAGCGGCGGTTCGAACTATGCAATCGGTACTATCAGTGGACGAAGCGTATCCGGCCTTCGAAACCTTACATTTGGCTACTCATCAGGTAACAATATTACGGGTAGCGATAATATCTCCTTAGGTACCAATGCAGGTGTAGGCAATCGAGCAAACAATACGGTGTCTATCGGTAACCAAGCTAATGCCAGTGCGACCAATGCGATTGCCATTGGTAATGGTGCAAAAGCCACTGCCGCACAAGCCATCAGTATCGGTACTGGCAACGTGGTAAGCGGAGCCAATTCCGGTGCATTGGGTGATCCCTCCTATATCTCTGGCACAGGCACCTATACAGTAGGTAACGATAACGGTACGCAGGCCGCGCTGGTTTCGGCAAATAATGCAGGGGCATTCGGTAACAATAATACCTTAACAGGTAATGCCAGCCGTATTATCGGTAATAGCAATAACGTAAGTGGTGCAGATACTTTTGTTATGAGTAATTACGTTACTGCAACAGCGGGCAATAACGTTATATTGGGCAACGCAAGCAGTGAATCCTCTGCAACCACTACGGCAGGTATTGCCAATCAGATTACCACTGCTACGGTGGGTAACGTTGCTTATGGCGGTTTTGCCGGTACTGCTAGAGGTATCGTATCCGTGGGTGCGCAAGGGCAAGAACGCCAGATTATCAATGTAGCGCCGGGCGAAATTTCTGAAACCTCAACCGACGCCATCAACGGCAGCCAGCTGTATGCCGTGGCCAGCAAACCGATTACCTTCTCCGGCGACAGCGGCGGTGATGTCAACCGCATTCTCGGCGAAACCCTAGAAGTAAATGGCGGTGCCACCGGCGCATTGTCTGACAATAATATCGGTGTAGTTGCCAACGGCACCGATACGCTGGACATCAAACTGGCCAAAGAACTGACCGGTCTGACCTCGGCCGAATTTACCGATGCGGCGGGCAACGTCACCAACTTGGGCGGCAACGGCCTCACCATCACTCCGGCTAACGGCAACCCGGTAAGCCTGTCTGAAAACGGTCTGAACAACGGCGGCAACGTGATTTCCGGCGTCGCCAACGGTGTGGCCGATGATGACGCGGTGAACATGGCGCAACTGAACGAAGTCAGAAACACCGCCAATGCCGGCTGGAACCTGACCGCCGAAGGTGCCAACAGCAGCAATGTCGGCGCAAACGAAACCGTTGACCTGAACAACAGCGACGACAACATCGTCATCAGCAAAACCGCCGATTCGAACGACGTTACCTTCAATCTGGCTGACAACCTGAATGTCGACAGCGTTACCGCCGGCGGCACCAAAATCGATGCCAACGGATTGACCTTCGTCGACGGCAACGGCGCCCCGGTGGCCAACAGCCCGAGCATCAGCGCCACCGGTATTGATGCCGGCAACAACGTCATCAGCAACGTCGCGCCCGGCAACGTCGCAGCCGGCAGCACCGATGCGGTGAACGGCAGCCAGCTGTACAACGCCGCCAACAACACCGCCCAATATCTGGGCGGCGGCAGCACCGTTGACGCAGCCGGCAACGTGACCGCACCGACCTATACCCTGACCTCGGGCAATCCGGCCGACAACACCAGCGCCAACTACAACACCGTGGGCGATGCGTTGAACGGTTTGAATACCGCCGTTAACCAACCGCTGACCTTCGCCGGTGACAGCGGCACCGATTCCGAACGCAAACTCGGCTCCACCGTGACCATCAAAGGCGGCGTTACCGATGCCGCTGCCCTGGCCGACAACAACATCGGCGTGGTATCCGACGGCAACGGCACACTGGACATCAAACTGGCCAAAGAACTGACCGGTCTGACCTCGGCCGAGTTTACCGATGCCGCCGGCAACGTCACCAGCGTAAGCGGCAACGGCGTCACCATCACCCCGGCTAACGGCAACCCGGTAAGCCTGTCTGAAAACGGTCTGAACAACGGCGGCAACGTGATTTCCGGCGTCGCCAACGGTGTGGCCGATGATGACGCGGTGAACATGGCGCAACTGAACGAAGTCAGAAACACCGCCAATGCCGGCTGGAACCTGACCGCCGAAGGTGCCAACAGCAGCAATGTCGGCGCAAACGAAACCGTTGACCTGAACAACAGCGACGACAACATCGTCATCAGCAAAACCGCCGATTCGAACGACGTTACCTTCAATCTGGCTGACAACCTGAATGTCGACAGCGTTACCGCCGGCGGCACCAAAATCGATGCCAACGGATTGACCTTCGTCGACGGCAACGGCGCCCCGGTGGCCAACAGCCCGAGCATCAGCGCCACCGGTATTGATGCCGGCAACAACGTCATCAGCAACGTCGCGCCCGGCAACGTCGCAGCCGGCAGCACCGATGCGGTGAACGGCAGCCAGCTGTACAACGCCGCCAACAACACCGCCCAATATCTGGGCGGCGGCAGCACCGTTGACGCAGCCGGCAACGTGACCGCACCGACCTATACCCTGACCTCGGGCAATCCGGCCGACAACACCAGCGCCAACTACAACACCGTGGGCGATGCGTTGAACGGTTTGAATACCGCCGTTAACCAACCGCTGACCTTCGCCGGTGACAGCGGCACCGATTCCGAACGCAAACTCGGCTCCACCGTGACCATCAAAGGCGGCGTTACCGATGCCGCTGCCCTGGCCGACAACAACATCGGCGTGGTATCCGACGGCAACGGCACACTGGACATCAAACTGGCCAAAGAACTGACCGGTCTGACCTCGGCCGAGTTTACCGATGCCGCCGGCAACGTCACCAGCGTAAGCGGCAACGGCGTCACCATCACCCCGGCTAACGGCAACCCGGTAAGCCTGTCTGAAAACGGTCTGAACAACGGCGGCAACGTGATTTCCGGCGTCGCCAACGGTGTGGCCGATGATGACGCGGTGAACATGGCGCAACTGAACGCCGCTGCAGCAGCGGCAGCCAATAAAGTGGCGGCCGGTCAGAATATCGAGGTAACGGAAGCGCAAAACGCCGACGGCAGCACGACTTATACCGTCGCCACTGCCAAAGACGTAAGCTTCGACAGCGTTACCGCCGGTAGCGGTGCCAATCAGGTGGTATTGAATGACTCGGGCGTGAATGTCGGCGGCAACACCTACATTTCCGATGCCGGTTTGAATGCCAACGGTAAGAAAGTCAGCAACGTTGCGGCCGGTGACGTCGCTTCCGGCAGCACCGATGCGGTAAACGGCGGCCAGTTGTACAACACTGCTAACAGCGTAGCCAATGTATTCGGCGGCAATGCCGGGGTTAATCCCGACGGTACGGTGAGCATGACCAATGTCGGCGGTACCGGTGCCAACAACATCAACGATGCCATCAGTGCGGTTAACCAAGCTGCCGTTCAGGCGAAAACTACGGTAACGGCCGGTGACAATATGGTGGTGACGCCGAGCACCAATGCCGACGGTAGCACCAACTACACCGTCGCCACGGCCAAAGACCTGACGGTTGACAGCGTAACGGCAGGCAATACCGTGATCAATAATGATGGCGTAAGTATTGCCAACGGCCCGAGCATTACTTCCAGCGGTGTGGATGCCGGCGGCAATAAGGTGACCAATGTTGCGGCAGGAACCGTTTCTGCGGACAGCACCGATGCGGTGAACGGCAGCCAGCTGTATAACGTGTATCAGGTAATCGGCGGTAACGGCAGCAACATTGATACTATTGAAGTACCTGCTACCACCAATGCCGACGGCAGCACCACTCCGGCCGGTACCGTCGTGACCGTAGTCACCAATCCTGACGGCACCACTACCTCGACTACCGAAACCAACCAGACCGTAGCGGTTTCCACTGATAAGGGCGGAAACCAATACACCCTGACGACTTATAACGTGGAGGGCCAAAACACTTATGTAACCAACGATGTGATTCAAGCCATCGGTAAGATGAACGAGCAAGGCATTAAGTTCTTCCATACCAACGACGGTGTCGTCCGACCGGTAGTACAGGGTCATAATACGGTTGATTCCAGCGCTTCGGGGGCTTATGCCACGGCGATCGGTTACCAATCGGTGGCCAGCGGCGAAGGCGCGGTAGCAATGGGTAATACCTACACCACCGATTCGGGCAGCACCCAACGTACCACGGCGGAAGGCAAAAACTCTATTGCCATTGGTACCGGCGCGCAGGCATTGGCGGAAAACACCATTTCCATCGGTACCGGCAACATCGTACGTGGTAAGAATTCAGGTGCCATCGGTGATCCGTCCATTATTGATGGAGAAAACACCTATTCGGTGGGCAATAAAAACACGGTATCGACCAGTGATACTTTCGTGCTGGGCAATAACGTAACCCAAACCATGGACAACTCGGTGATTCTGGGCAGCCAAGCTTCGGCCGTCGAGGTACACACCACGGCCGGCGGCGGCAATTACACCTACGCGGGTGCCAACGATGCCAACGTAGCCGGTGTGAACGATGTAGTCGGTGTAGTCAGCGTGGGTACCGAAGGCCAAACCCGTCAGGTTCAGAATGTTGCCGCCGGTGTGGTTTCCGCCGACAGCAGCGATGCGATCAACGGCAGCCAGCTGTATCACACCAACGAAGCCATCAATAATGTAGCCAACTACACAGTGAATATGGGTAATCAGCTAAACCAACGCATCGACCAAGTAGGCAAAAAAGCCAATGCCGGTGTCGCCGGTGCGATTGCACAAGGTTCCATCCCGCAAGTCACCCGCCCGGGAACGGTCGGCTTGGGTATCGGCAGCGGCTTCTACGGCGGCCAGTCTGCAGTGGCACTCGGTGTATCCTCGATGAGCGATAACGGCAACTGGATTGTAAAAGGCAATCTTTCCACCAATACCGGCGGCCATGTCGGCATCGGTGCCGGTGCGCTGTATCAGTGGTAAACCTTAACGGTAAGAAAAGGGCGGAAACGCCCTTTTTTGTTTTTCAGACAGGCATTCTTTTATTGATGCCTGTCTGAAAATATATAGCGGATTCACACATTTTCGATACAAGGCAGCAAGCCGCAGACAGCACAAGTAGTACGACAAGGCGCAGCAACGCCGTAGTGAAAGTTAAGTTAATCCGCTATAAGCGGTAACTTTTGGTGACGATATGGTTTTGCCTTGTTGAAAAAATCCGCTTTCCATTATCGCTTCTGTGCCACCAAAAACAGCCGCGGATACGGCAACAGGATATTGCCGTCTGCCTGTTGCGGATATTCCCAGCGTAACGCAGCAGTATAATCATTGATAAATGCCTGCCGCTCATTTTCATCCAACAAATTTAAAAACGGTCTCAGCCCCGTAGACTCCAACCATGCGGCAATGCTCTCTACATCGGGCATCACGTGATAATAAGTGGTCCGCCAGATATCGACACTGCAACCTGCTCCCGCCAGCATATCGTAATAGGCCGCCGTATCGGGCAGCGCATCACGGTTTCGCACGGCGCTCATCTTGGGCCGCCATTGCGGTAATAAAGCGGTTTCGCGCATCAGTCGGTGATAGGCTTGGTCGAGGTTATCCGGCATTTGGATGGCGAGTATACCTTGGTCGGCCAGCTGATCAATGAGATGCGGCAGCAAGCGCTCATGGTGTCCTACCCATTGCAGCGCGGCATTGGCGAAAATCAGATCAACCGCTTCTTCGGCCTGCCAATCGGTAAAGTCGGCTTGATAAAAGCTAAGCTGCGGCAACCGGCGTTTGGCTTCGGCTATCATGGCAGCCGAATGGTCCACGCCTAAAATCGCTGCTTGCGGCCAAGCCTGGTGCAGCAACTGCGTGCTGTTGCCCGGGCCGCAACCCAAATCTACTGCCCGGAAAACAACATGATGCCTGATGCGTGCCAATAACTCGGCCGCCGGCCGCGTGCGCTCCGCTTCGAAGCGGCGGTACAGTTCGGGTTGCCAATCGGCCAAGTTTTTCTCCTTGAACACAGTATTTAACAGTATTTATATAAAGGCTTAAATTTAAAATTTTCAGACAGGCATTCTAAAGCCGGCAATGCCTGTCTGAAAACCGTTATAGCGGATTTAATTAACTTTCGATACAAGGCAGCAAGCCGCAGACAGTACACACGTACGGAACCGATTCTGTTGCCGTTTTAGCAGCTTACAAAATCGTTCTCTTCAAGCTAAGGCGCAACAACGCCGTCGCGAAAGTTAAGTTAATCCGCTATAGCCAAACAAAAAACGCAATCTCTTCCAGCGCTCTACGCCATGCTACAATGCACGCTTTCTGCTACCTGCCCTCCGCCGCCATGCTCCCCAAACAGCAAATCGCCCGCCGCTTCACCCGTGCACTGCCCGTGTATGAACAACACGCCGCCGCCCAAATCCGCATCGCAGAAAAGCTGGCATCGGATATACAAGCGTTGCGACGCGATTACGGTTGCGCACTGGAAATCGGCTGCGGCTCCGGCGTGTATACCCGCCTTTTGCAAACTTCGCTGAATGTTGCTCACTGGCACATCAACGATTTATGCCCGGAATGTGCCGCCAACATAAAGGCAGACCGCTTCTTGCCGGGCGATATCGAAGCCATAGAGCTGCCCTCGTCATACGATTTGATTACTTCCGCCTCCACCTTCCAATGGCTGGCCGAACCCGATCGTTTACTGCAAAAACTAAATGCCTGTCTGAGAGCCGGCGGCATGCTGGCGTTCAATACTTTCGACCCAGACAACCTTCATCAAATCAAAGCGCTTACCGGCGTCGGACTGCATTACCCCGATGCCGCACACTGGACGGCGCTGTTGCGGAAAAACGGATTCGACCTGCTGGCAAGCGAAGCCCAAACCATTACCTTATGGTTTGACGACGCCTACCAAATACTCAGCCACCTGAAACACACCGGCGTCACCGCCACCGCGCAACAACACTGGACGTGCACCCGTTTGCAGGCGTTTTCCGAAGACTACCGACGCCGTTATCAGCAAAACGGCCGCCTGCCGCTTACTTATACCCCGCTCTATTTTATCGCCGAGAAAACCGGCCAAAAGATTACCGTATGAAAACCGTATTATTTATCGCCGGCATTGATACCGACGTCGGCAAAACCGTCGCCACCGGCCTTTATGCCCGCGAGCTGGCCGCCGCCGGCCATCGCGTTATCACCCAAAAACTGGTGCAAACCGGTTGCAGCGGCATAGCCGGCGACATCCTCAGCCACCGCAGGCTGCAAGGCATCGGGCCGACTGCTTTCGATAACGACGGCACCACCGCGCCTTATGTATTTCCCTACCCCTGCTCGCCGCATCTGGCCGCCGCACAGCAAGGCACCGCCATTGAACCTGCCATCATCCGCCGCGCCACCGAAACCCTGTTGCAGCATTACGATACCGTATTGCTGGAAGGCGCCGGCGGCCTGATGGTACCGTTGGCAGAAGGCTATACTCTGCTTGATTATGTTGCCGAACAAGGCTATCCGGTGGTTTTGGTTACCGGCGGCAAACTCGGCAGCATCAACCACACCCTGCTGAGCCTCGAAGCACTGACTACCCGCAAACTGCGCCTGCACCGTATAGTGTACAACCGTTTTCCCCTATACGACCCGCTGATCAATGCCGAGAGCGAACGCTATCTGCGCCGCCACATTCAACGGCATTTCCCGCAGGCCGAATGGCGCGTACTCGATCCGCTGCCGGAGGGCGCCTTACCATGACCCCGCCCACTTTCGCCCGACGCCTGATAGCCTGGCAAAAACAACATGGCCGCCGCCACCTGCCTTGGCAAACGCAAGACCCTTACCGCGTATGGCTGTCTGAAATCATGTTGCAGCAAACCCAAGTGGCCACCGTGCTCGACTACTATCCGCGCTTTGTCGCCGCCTTTCCCGATGTTCACGCATTGGCCGCCGCCGATCAAGAAGCGGTGCTCTGTCTGTGGGCCGGTTTGGGCTATTACAGCCGCGCGCGCAACCTGCACAAAGCCGCCCGCCAAGTTGTCGGACAATTCGGCGGCCGTTTTCCCGACGAACGATTGCAACTGGAAAAACTGTGCGGCGTCGGCCGCAGTACCGCAGCCGCCATCGCCGCCTTCGCATTCCACAAACGGGAAACCATACTCGACGGCAACGTCAAACGCGTACTGTGCCGCGTGTTCGCCCAAGACGGCGACCCGGCCGACAAAGCTTTCGAGCGCACCTTATGGACACTGGCCGAGAGCCTGCTGCCCGAACAGGCCGACGAGATGCCGGCCTATACCCAAGGCCTGATGGATTTGGGCGCCACCGTTTGCAAACGCAGCAAACCCTTATGCCACGCCTGCCCGATGAACGATATTTGCCAAGCCAAAACGCAGCAATTGGTCGAAGTGCTACCGCGCAAAAAAAGCACCGCCGCCGTGCAACAACAATCTTGGTATTGGCTCGCCCTTTTTAACGCCGATGGTGCTGTTTGGCTGGAACGGCGGCCACAACAAGGCATCTGGGCCGGGCTTTATTGCCTGCCCACTTTCGACAAGCTGGCCGATCTCCACGCTTACGCCGCCCGCTTCGGCATCAGCGATACCGAGTTACAGGAAAGCCCCGCCATCAGCCACCGCCTCACCCACCGGCAGCTGGAAATCACACCTTTTAGCGCCGTTGCAAAAAACCAAGCAGGCCTGTCTGAAACCACCGGCCACTGGGTTACGCCGCAACAAATGGCGGATTACGGCCTGCCCAAACCGCTTAGCCGTTATCTGGCCGCAAGGGATAACGGTTAGGATATTGGCGACTAAAACAGCTTTTTTGACCTTGAATTGTCAAACCAAGCGCAACGTTTTTCGAAACAGCACCTCAT